>JBMOFP010000143.1:0-15952 GCA_049318805.1 Bradymonadia bacterium | reverse complement strand
TCTAGCAGGACGCTGAAAAAGTCCGTCCATGGACTTTTTCAGCCCCGCTCCGCCGGGCCGTCCTGGCCCGGGCAGGCTGCTTTTTCAGCAGCCTGCTAGCGGAGTCGGCGACGTGGACGGCGGGCAAGCAGCGCCTGACCGGTGCGCGCCCGGCAAGAGCCGCTCCGATCTCGAGGACCTCCAGGACCGCGGCCGGAAACTCCGGCCGCGTGGCGCTCGCCGTGGGCTTGCGCGCCCTGTCGGCGACTGTATATTGATCATGGACATCTCAACATAGAGGTCGAATGGCCATCCAGATCGCCAACGTCGGGGTCGTCGCGAAGATTGAGCGGCTCGCGCGTGCGACCGGGCTGGGCAAGACCGCGAGCGTCGAGGTCGCGGTCGATCGATTCCTCGCTGAGCTCGCCTTGGCCGACGTCTCCGATCCGTGGCGAGGGCTCGACGCGATCGTCGACCAACTCCAGCGAGTTCCGCCTCGGGCAGATGCGTTCGAGGCGGTCGAGTACGATGAGCAGGGACTCCCCCGTTGATCGTCGTCGACACGTCCGCCCTCATGGCCATTGTCCTCGGCGAACCAGAAGGGCCCGCGTTCAAGGCGCGCCTCGGGCGCTCACCGGGCGCCCTGATCAGCAGCGTTTCCGTGCTCGAGTCGCGCATGGTCGTTTACGGCCGTCGGGGGCCGAGAGCGCTCGTGCTCTTGAACGACCTCCTGGCCTTGCCGGGATTCGAGATCGTGTCACCGGACGAAGCTCAAGTCGCGGCGGCTTTCAATGCTTTCGTCGCGTTCGGCAAGGGGAGCGGGCATCCCGCCGGCCTCAACTTCGGGGACGTCTTCGCGTACGCGCTCGCCAAAACTCGGCGATTGCCGCTCCTTTTCAAGGGCAACGACTTCTCCGAGACCGACCTCGAAGCGGCGCTCTGACGCACGCTGGGCGCAGTCGACGTCGGCAGGCTTTTGCGGCGCTCCACCGCCGACCGCAATCGGTTCACCACCGCGACCCGGTCACCTGCGCGCTCGAAGCCAAGTCCGACAGTCAGCAGCACTGCCTGTGCCATCGCGAGTCGAGGTCACGCCGCCCGGAATCCAGGCCTCATGGGCGCAGAGGGTCTCACGCCGCGTAGCGGTCCATCGCGCGTGCCAGGGCCACGTCCAGGCCCGTGAGGCCGCCGACGTCGTGGGTCTTGAGGTCGACCGTGACTCGTCCGCCGCCGTTGGACCAGTCGGGGTGGTGGTCGAGGCGCTCCGCGAGGCACGCCGAGCGCGCCATGAAAGCGAAGGCCGCCGCGAAGTCCTCGAACTCGAAGACACGCCGGAGCGCGCCGTCGTGCACGCTCCAGGCAGGATCCAGCACGGCCAGGGCTTCGTCCGGGGTGTACCGCTGCGCTCGACTCGGCTTCATTCGTTCACCCGCTCCTCATGGGCCATTCGACTCTGGAGCCAGAAACCGTTCAGCTCGGGCACCTGCGTCAAGACCTGCGGCGCGCCCGCACTTCTCCAGCCGAAGAAGCCGGCGAGGGCCGCCACGAGCAGCACCACGCCCGCCAACCCCACCCAGGGTGTGACGCGACGACGGGACGGCCGGTCGAGGGGGGGCGGAAGCGCGTAGGCCAACGCGAGGCCGGCCAGCAGGCCCCCCACGTGGGCCCCGTGGGCGATGCGCGCCGCCCCAGAGAACTCGAGCGCGACGCTGAAGACCATGGCGTAGATGATCCAGCGCTGAACGACCTCGTGCACCGCGCGCGTCTGCGGGTCCTGGACGCCTCGGGACGCGAGCCAGGCCATGCCCATCAGGCCGAAGAGCGCGCCGGACGCGCCGACGGTCGGCGCGAGGCTGCCGAAGCCGAAGAGCGGGGGCACGATGACGCCCGCCGCGCCCGTGACGAGGAAGCCGGTGAGCATGCGCGCGCTGCCGAAGTGGCCCTCGATGAGCGGCCCGACCTGCAGCAGGTTCATGCAGTTCATCAACAGGTGCAGCGCGCCCCCGTGCAGGAACTGGTAGGTGATCGCGCGCCACGGCTGGGCTCCGAGCGTCAAGGGCGGCGAGGACGCGCCGAGGTCGAAGAGGAAGCCCGAGACCGGCACCGGGTTGAAGAGGCTCCCGCGGCCGCCGAAGAGCTGCAGGACATAGCCGAGGCCGATCAGGGCGAGCAGCAAATGGGTCGCCGGGTGGGTGCTCGGCATGAGGTCGGCCAGGAACCGGCCCGCGACGCGCAACGGAAACGGCAGCAGTTGGCGACGCGCGCACGCCGGACACCGTGTGTCCCCACGGACCAGCATGTGCCCGCAAACACAGTGGAATCGCGGATCGGCGAGGCGTCCGCTGGTGTGCCTCGGCACCCCGACCCGACCGGCCGCGCGCTCCGCTTCACGGTCGATGCGCCACTGGGCCTGGGTCGGCGAGAGGCCGAGCGCGTGTCGATACCAGAGCCGTTTCAGGCGCACCGCGAGAGTCTCGGACCGCTCGTCGTCTGTGGTGGGCACAGCGGGAGTCTTTCATACTCGGCGTGGGCCGTGGAAGAATGCGGCATTCGGTGGTCAGGGGGCCTCTTGTTTTGTCGGAGTCGGGTCGTCGTCGCCCTGGGCTTGACCCTGTCGGCGTGCATCGAACGCGCGCCGCCCCAGTGCTTCTCCGACGACGAGTGCGGACAAGGCCTGCGCTGCGCGGCCGGGCTGTGCGCGGGGAGCGCGGCCATCGAGCCGGGGCTCGACGCCGAGGTGCTCGAACCGGACGCCAGCCGACGGACGGACGCCGGCGTCACAGCGCCCGACCTCGGCACGCTCTCCGATGCCCGCGCTCCGGGCCAGGACGTGACCGTGCCCGCGTCGACTCCAGACCTGGGCGCGCCCGACGCCGAGGTCTCGCGGGAGCGCTGCAACGCCCTGGACGACGACGGCGACGGCGAAACGGACGAGGGCTACGCGGTCGGGGCGCCCTGTGTCGCCGGCCAGGGCGAGTGCCTGCGCGCTGGCGTCGGTGTCTGCACGCCCGAGGGTGAGGCGCAGTGCGGCGCGACCCTGGGCACGCCCGTGCCGGAGGTCTGCAACCTGCGCGACGACGACTGCGACGGGCTCACGGACGAGGAGCTGGACGGCTTGCCCTGCGAAGCGCTCGACGGCGTATGCGCGCAAGGGTCCAGCGACTGCACCGACACAGGGGAAGCGGTTTGCGTGCCGCTCCTCACGCCGGGGGACGAGACCTGCAACGGCCTCGACGACGATTGCGACACCCGCACGGACGAGGACTTCTCCGTGGGCGAGGCCTGCGACGTCGACCTGCCGACCTGCAGCGTACCCGGTCTCTGGACCTGCGCCCCGGCGGTCGAGGGCGAGGCCGAGCGCACCGTGGAGTGTGTCGCGCTCTCGCTGCCGACCGAGGTGTGCAACGGGCTCGACGACGATTGCGACTCGAAGTCGGACGAGGACACGGCCCGCGCCTGCTACAGCGGGCCCGCCGGCACGCTCGACGTGGGCCGTTGTGCACCGGGCGTGCAACGCTGTTTGGACGCCGCGTATCTGGAAGGGTGTCCGGACGAGGTCCTGCCGACCGCCGAGCTCGAGAACGGCGCCGACGACGACTGCGACGGCCTCACAGACGAGAGCCCCTGAAGAGAGCGCATGGCCGACGAGTCCGAATTTCACGCCCCCCACGTCACCATCAACCGGGTCTACACGCGCCACGGCGACGCCGGCGGGACCCGGCTCGTCGGCGGACAGTCCGTCCCCAAGGACGACGCGCGCATCGAGGCCTATGGCACGGTGGACGAGCTCAACGCCCACGTCGGGGCCGCGACCGTCGCGTGTGCGGCGCTCGGGCTCGACGAGCTCTCCCAGGTGCTGCTCCGTGTGCAACACGCGCTCTTCAACCTGGGCTCGTTGCTCGCCACGCTGCCCGAGGACCTTCACCCTCTCCAGCCCCGCGTTCGCCAGGCCGACATCGATTGGCTCGAGGCCGACATGGACCGGCGCAACACCGAGCTGCCGACGCTGCGCAGCTTCGTGCTGCCGGGCGGCCATCGCGCGAACGTCGACCTGCACCTGTGTCGCACCGTCTGCCGACGCGCGGAGCGTCTGTGTGTCACGCTCGCCCGCACCCAGGACGTCGACGCCCTGTGTGTGCCCTACCTGAATCGCCTCAGCGACGCGTTCTTCGTGTGGAGCCGATACGCGGCCCACGCTTCGGGCACACCCGAGGTCCTCTGGCAGCCCAACGAGGCCTGAGCCCGCTCAGCGCGCGGTGACCCAGCTCTCGACCATGCGACAGCGCTCGTCGAAGCCGAAGCGTCGGTAGCACGCGAGGGCCGGCTCGTTGCCGACCTGCACGTTCAAGGCGACGAGCGAGACTCGCTGAAAGAGCGTCTCGAGGAGGCGGCCCACACAGCGCGACGCGAGGCCGCGGCCGCGGTGCTCCGAGTGCGTGACGATGTTGCCGATCACCGCGATGTCGTAGCTCTCGCTGAAGACGTGCACGCCGGCGACGCTGAGCAGCTCGCCGTGCTCGCGATAGCCGAAGTAGAGCCCCGTCTCGAGGAGCGCGGGCTCGAAGAAGTTGTCGGGGTAGTGGCGGTAGAGCGCCATGATGTGACCGGTGTCGCGGTGCGACAGGACCTCGATGTCCTCCAGCGACGCGGGATCCGCCCGGCGCCAGGCGTCCCGGGAGAGACCCATGCGCACCATGTCGATCCATGCACGCGGCGCGTAGAGCGACTCGATGGCGTCTCGGTGTTCCACGCGCACGTGGCAGTAGAAGCGGCGCGGCAGCAGGCTGCGTGTGTGGTGGACGAGCGCGTCGATGGCGTCGGCCGATCCGGCCGTCAGCACGGCCGGCATGCTCAGCCCGCTGTACCGCATGAGCAGACCCTCGAGCGGGCCGCCGGGCGCCGCGCTCGCACCGAACCAGCGGGCGTGCTCGGCGTAGGGGAGGTCCAGATCACCCAGGAGATACGCGCCGGCGACGCGGTCCTTCACGAGGAGGTCTCGAATCTGGACCGCCTCGTCGAGCGTGAGTTCACGGCACATCGCGGCCAGTCGCGGTGGCGTCTGCGAGACGGGCGGGCGTGAACGGGGGCCCTCGGGGCTCCGATTCGGGTGCGACTCAGCGGAGTCGAGCGGCGTCGGGCCGGGGGTCGGCGCGCTGGACCGCTCCGCGGCGGCGTTCCATCCGGGCGGCATGAGCCCGGGGAGCGTCGCGCCCTTGGCCACCACACTCACCGACGGCGTCTGGGTGACGGGCGTCGCCGCGGGCGGCTGCGGCGGCGGCGAGAGCATCGGGAGCGGCGCGACGGGCGCTGCGGTCGGCGCGACCTCCGTCTCGTACTGAATGTGGGAGCCCCCGGTCTTTTCGATGAGCGTCAGACCGTCGATCACCATGCTCCGGTCCACGGCCTTCAACATGTCATAGATGGTCAGTCCGGCGACGGCCACGGCCGTCAACGCCTCCATCTCGACGCCGGTGCGGTCGATGTTCTCGACCTCGGCGAAGATCTCGACGGTCTTCGAAGCGGCGTCGGCGACGAAGTCGACCTGCACCCCGGCCAGCGGGATGTTGTGACACAAGGGGATGAGTTCGCTCGTGCGCTTGGCGGCCATGATGCCCGCGACCCGCGCGACGGCGAGCACATCCCCCTTCGGCCCGCCCCGGTTCAGCGCCTCGAAGGCCTCCGCCGACATACGAACGCGACCCTTCGCGACCGCACGGCGATTCGTCCGCGGTTTGCCGCCGACGTTGACCATCCGGGCCGCCCCGTTTTCGTCGAGGTGCGTGAGCCGACTCATGGGCTTCTCTCCCTTCGTCTTCAGCGGCGACGACGTCGACCCAGGCCGACGACGGCCGCGCAGAAGAGCGCGAGCGCGCCCGCGCCGCGGTGTCCGGGCGTCTGACCGCAGCCGCCACCGCCCCCACCGTCGCCGCCGCTGTCGGTGCCACCGCCGCCGCCGCCGCTCCCGCCGACGGGAGGACCGCCGTCCGGGGGGCCCTCGCCGGGGATCTCTCCGGTGCACGCGAAGTTCGGCGAGTCCGACACCCCTTGCTTGCACTGACCGAAGGCGGGCGTGAGCTCGACGCACCCGTAGCCCGCGGGGCAGCAATCATCCGGCTGGCAGTTCTTGGTGCAGATGCCCTTCTCGACGACCTCTTGCATCACGATCATCGCCCCGACACACACGAGGCCCGTGCCGCATGAGGGCGGGTCGAACGGGCGCTCGGGGTTCACCCAGCACGAATCACCCACCTCGCGCTGACCGGCGGAGGGGATCTTCTGGCACGCGCGGCCGTCGGGCGGCAGGTCGATGCACCGGTACTGGTCCGGGCAGGTGTCGTCCGGGCAATCCGAGGTACAGTAAGGCACGACCTCGCCCGTCTCTTCGTCGAGCGCGACGGGATCGTACAGGCAGAAAAGGCCGCGCTCGCAGAGGCCACGCTCGTCGCACGGCTGCCCCTGGCCGCCGCCGCCCGCGCCCGGCCCTTCGCCCCGCGCACACACGTCGCCGCCGCCCTGGAGCGGCGCGCAGAAGAAGTCGCTCGGACACTGCGCGTCGAGGCAGGGGCCCGTGCAGTAGAAGCTGTCGTTGTCGTTCACACAGGTCAGGCCCTGGGCGCACCCGCGGTCCTGCCCGCAGTCCTCGCCGAAGTTCCCGAGGTTCTGCCCGGGGTCGACGCCGCGCGCACACGCGCCGCCGCCGCCGGCGAGAGGCGTGCAGTAGTAGCCGTCGCCGCACTCGCCGCCGCCCGGTTGACATGTGCGCGAGCAGTACTGGTCGCGTCCGTCGCTGACGCAGAAGAGGCTCATGGCGCAGTTGGCCATGGCGCAGTCGCCACCGAAGCCCACGTTGCCCATGACGGGCGGCGGCTCTTCGCCGGGATCGGGGATGTCCCCGCCCGAGGGGTAGACCTCGCAGGACCCCTTGATGTCGTCGGCCGAGAGCGAACGATTCGTGATGTCGCCCGGCCCCGTGGAGGGCCACATCGTCGCGCCCTGGACGTCGGAGTGCCCGAGACCGAGGGCGTGACCGACCTCGTGCGCGCCCACGCTGGCGATGTCGACGCGCCCGTCGAAGCCGGGGGCCTCTCCGAAGCGCGCCCAGGTGTGGTCGACGCCGTTGTACTTGATGTCGGCGTCCTCGATGTTGCCCTGGAAGTTCGTGATGGTGCTGGTGATGCCGAGCACGACCGAGGGCTGGTCCCAGTCCGAGTCTCGCCACGACGAGATGTTCACGCCGTCGCTGGCGCCCCAGGCGTCGTTCGGCGTGCGCCCGGTGAACTCCCAGCGCATGTAGCTGCACGGGAGCGCGGTCCAGACGTTGTAGCCGTCTTGAATGGACTGCAGGCAGTCCCGGTCGGGCACGTCCTCAGAGAGCTCGTTGGACACCTGGAACGGGATGGGCATCTTGTCGCGGGCCCACTTGCCGCCTTGCCAGTCGTAGGCCGATGCGGAGCCCGCGGTTAGGAGGAGGGGGAGGGCGAAGCCGAGGGTGCGCTTCATCGGGCCGCCCCCTGCCCCGCACGCAGCACCCGTGGGCGTTCGACCCCGGGGCGTCTGCCGGCGACGAGGTCCTCGAGCTGGGAGAGCGTCATGCGGTCGTCGCTCTCGGGTGCGCCGGCGAAGTAGCGGTCCGGTTTGCGGTGGCGACCGACGACGTGGAGGTCGTCGTGCGCGCGCTCGACCACGACGGTGCCGTCGACACGGCGCTCGACCGTGTACTTGCCCCGCGACAGCCCGGCGACGACGAGGCGGCCGGTGTCCGTGCGCTCGAGGAAGACCACGACCTCCTCGCCGGCCCGCCACTTCGGCATGCCGTGGATCGTCTGGGTGATGCGGGCCGAGCCCTCCCCGGCAGTGCCGCCGAGCTCGCGGAGCTCGATCCGAGACGGCTCGACGGGCCCCTTCAGGGCGCGCAGCACCTCGAGCACCGTCGTCGTCACGACCTGCGCGCCCTTGGCCTTCGGGTCGACGACACGCTCGACGCGGACGTCCAGCACACGGGCGTGCACGATGCGTTCGGACGATGCCGCCATCGCGGGCACTCGTTGTTCGACGACACTCGTCGCGCCGACGGGTGCCGGGAGCGCCAGGACGGCGGCCGACGCCGTCAGCGCCGCGACGAGGGCCGCGCGGCAGAGGGGAGAGGCTGTGAACATAGGGTTCGCCCTAGGGGGGGTTGAACGGGTGTGCGCACCTTAGCACGCAGACCCGGATCGACGGGACTCAGCCGCGCGGTGCGCGTTCGGTCGCCGCAAGGAGGGCCCGCGCTCGGGCGAGCAGCGCCTCGGACTCGGCGGGGTGTGTGGACGCGAGCCGCTCGGCTCGGAGGCGCAGCGTCCGGCCGAGCTCCATGGGCTGGTCCAGGGTTTCCAGCACCTCCAGCGCGCGCTCCAGTGTCCGGTCGGCAGCGGTCAGGTCCTGGGCGGCCAGCTCCGCGCTCGCCCGGACACGCAACGCCGCGGCCTCGCGCGGCCGGTCCCCCGTATCGACCGCGAGGGCGAGGGCGCGTTCGGCGGCCGCGTGGGCCGCTCCGGCGTCGCCTCGAAGCAGCTCGAGCTCCGCCGACATCCGCCACGCGTCCGGGAGCAGATAGCCCGGTCCGTTCCCTTCGGTGCACAGCGCGAGGGCACGCTCGACCCACGGGCGCGCCAGGTCTCCCTCACCCAGGCGCAAGTAGGCCTCCCCGAGGTTCGCGCACGAGACGGCGAGGCCGCCGTCCCCGATCCGTTGTTTGATGCGGACACTCTCGAGCAGGTAGTCACGGGCCCGCGCGAAGTCTCCGCGTTCGCCGTGGAGCGTGCCCAGGTTGTTGTAGAGCCGCGCGAGCCCGGCGCGGTCGCCGCGCGCGAGGCGCACCTCGAGACCGCGTTCGAGCCAGCGGGTCGCGCGGTCGAAGTCCCCCTGCTTCTGCGCCAGGTTCCCGAGGTTGTTGAAGACGGCGGCGGTCATTTGAGCGGCCCCGCACCGCTCGAAGGCCTCGAGCGCACGACGGTACTGGTCCGCCGCGTCCTCGTACTCGCCGAGCCACCAGGCCACGACACCCAGGTGGTTGTGCACCTCGCCCCGCAGCTCGTGCTCCGGCGCGTCGCTGCGCTCGAGCGACTCGAGCACTGCCCGAAGGCCGGTGCGCGCCCCGGCGTAGTCTCCGTCCCGGTGCAGGAGCCAGGCGGCGTCGTGGCGCACCCGGCGCTCCACCGCTTCGCTCCGGGTATCCGGCGCCTCCGCGAGCACCTCGAGCGCGCGGGCGAGGTGGGCGCGCGCGGCATCGCGCAGGCCGCGCGCCACGTCGACGAGAGCGCGCCGACGCAGGCGCTCCGCTCGGATCGAAGGCTCCGTGGCCCGTTCGACGGCCCGGTCCAGGAGCGTCGCGGCGTTCGTGTGCTCCCCCGCCGCCGAGACCAGGAGCGCCAGCTCGGCCTCGAGTGCCCCGTGCTCAGCCTCAGTGAGGCCGCCGTCTTGCGCCGGGGCCGTGTTCGGGATGCGCGCCTGCGCGCTCAGCGCGGCCTCGAGCGCGACGCGCGCCTCGATGGGCGCGTGGGCCTCGAGCGCGTTCCGACCCGCTTCGGCGTAGGCCCGCGCGGCCCGGGCATGCTCTCCGGCTGCGGCGTGGTGCGCGGCAATGCGGGCCGACCAATCGCCGCCGCCGGCCTCGTGTCGAAGCCAGAGTGCCGCACGGCCATGCCAGGTCGCACGGGTCCGCTCGGCCACACCGGCGTAGACCACCTCGTGCACGAGCGCGTGGGCGAACTGCCACGCTTCGGCGCCGGGGATCTCCGAGGTCGGCCGGCGCAAGATGAACCGGCGCGCGCTCAGGTCGTCCAGCGCCGCCGCCACGCCGCTCGGTCCACCGAGGAGACGCTCCACGGCCTCGCGCCAGAAGGTGCGCCCGACCACCGCCGACGCGTGCAAGACCTCGCGCTCGAACGGCCCCTGGCGATCGACGCGGGCGCGCAGGAGCGCCTCGACCGTCGGGGGGATCGGGGCCGGGTCCCCGGGGCGCCCCTGGGCCGCGCGCGCGCCTTCCAGAGCGAGCTCGCGCACAAAGAGCGGGTTGCCTTCAGCCCGAGCCAAAAGACGCTCCACGGCCTCTCCCTCCAGCTCCGGCGCGGTCGCGCGCAAGAGCTGGCGCGCCGCGTCGGCCTCCAGGGGGCCGAGCTCGACCCGCCGCGCACCCGCGGCCTCGAACCACCCCTGCACGGTCGGCGAGAGCTCGGGGCGCGCCGTCGCGAGCACGACCAGGGGCACGTCGTGGGGTCCCCCGGCGCGGGCCGTGAGCTCCGTCAAGAGCGCGTCCAGGGTCGAGCGACCGGCGGCGGGCAGCCAGTGTGCATCCTCCAGGACGACACAGACCGGGGCGTCGCGGGCCGCGGCGGTCAGGACCCGCGCGAACGCGGCGGGCACGAGACCGGCCTCGACCTGCTCGCGCACGCCCCACGTCTCGGTCCCCGGTGCATCGCCGAGCACGGGCCGAAGAGCGTCCAGGTCGTCCAGGGAGAGCCGAACCTCACGAGACGTGGCGGACGCGGGCCCGCTGGACGCGGCGAGGAGGTCGTCGATGGACGAGATGCCTCCGCCGCTCGGCGCGCTCGAGGGCCGCCCCGAGTGGGCACGGGCGTGCCGCTCGATGAAGACCCGCAGCGCTTCGACCCGCGCCGCGGCGGGCGCGTCGGTCGGCAGCTCCAGGAGTTCGAGCAGCACGTCCACCGCGGCCGCGAACGGGCGTGACTCGTCGTACGGCCGGGCATGCCCGCGCGCGACGCGCACCCCGTCCGCGCGCAACGCCGCCACGACGGACGCGACGAGCCTCGACTTGCCGATGCCCGCGGCCCCGACGACGAGGGCGGCGCGACCGACCCCGCGGGCCCGGGCCTCGTCCACGGCCTGCTCGATGAGCCTGCGCTCCGAGAGCCGACCGAAGAGCAAGCCGTCCTCGGCCGCGCTTGCGCTCGGCATCGTGTCGAAGGGCAGGAGCGCGGGAACGCTGGCCTGCGCGGGCGGCGCGGGCCGCAGCCCCAAAGCGCGGGCGGCGGCCTGCGCGAGCCACGCCCCGGGTTCGGCCTGCCACGACCACGCCTCCGCCGACAGCGCACACGCGCCGACGACGTCGTTGCCGATCTGCACCAGCGGGCCCGCATCCAGCACGAGGCGCGCGTCGGCCTGCAGCGTGGCGCGGGCGTCCAACATGGCCCGCGCCGCGCGCTGGGCGTCGTTCTCGAAGCTGACGGGCAGGCCAAAAACGGCCCGGTCGACGGCCCCGCGCCCCGGGAGGAGGCGTCCGCCCTGTCCCTCGACGATGCGGCGGAGGGCGGCCCGTCGACTCTGTTGAAGGGCCGCGAGCCCTTCGGGCCCGAGCCCCTCGGGGCTCGGAGCGCGGACCATGAGGACGACGGCGCCGCGCGCGCCGACCGAGGTCGTCTCCACGGGCCGCGCCGCGAACCAGGCGACGCCGGGCTCCCCGAGCAAACGGTGACTCAGAGCGACGGACTCGCCCCGCTCCGCGGCTGCGACGCGGGCGCGACGCAGCGCTTCGCCCACCGTGTCGCCACGGCGCAGCGCGCGCCAGAAGTCGCGGGCCAGGTCGGCGCTCGGCAGGTCGGGCACGTCCAGCCACGGGCCGACGAAGTGGCGCATCCCCGCCCGCACGAAGCCTCTGAAGACCCCCGCGTCGAGCGCCGTCGCGTCGTCTCCATCGGCCCGCAGACCCAGGGGCACGCCGCCGCACGCGTTGACGAAAACGACCGCGGGTCCGCCCCCGGGGCCCATGCCCGCGAGGGAGCCGCCTTCGAGGTGACCGTCCGCGAGGCGCCAGCCCTTCTCCGCGTCGGCGTGCCCGGCGTAGTGCAGACCGAAGGCGCCGCGACACAAACGCGGAAACTCGACGCGGCGCAGGCGACCGAAGCGTGCATCGCAGGGCACGGACTCCGCGCCGTCCGAGAATGCGCGGACCAGGGACTCCGCCTCGTGCCGCGCCGCCGGCAGGTCGCCCGCCGGATCGCCGACCACGGCCACTCGCCCGACCGTGACGGCGGGGCCAGGCTCCGGCAGGTCGCCGGGGACGCGGGTCCCGATTGCGAAGCGGAGGCCGAGAAACCCCCGCCCGTCGTGGAGAGCCTCCCACGGCACCGCGAGGTCGCTGCAGATCTCCAGGGGGCCACCCGCAGAAGCTCGGAGCGCCGCTCGGGTCTCATCGGAGAGCAAACGCTCGAAGAGGACCCGGCCTTGCTGCGCGACCTCGCCGTCATCCGTCGGCGCCCATCGCCCGCGGAGCGCCCGCTCCAGACCGCGGGTCAGCGCGACCACGTCCCGCGAGACGGCGTCGTGCTCGAAGCGCTGCTCCGCGCCGCAGTAGACCGGTGCGCCCTGACCTTGCGCGCCGGCCGGGCTCGTGACGGAAAGGCGCGTGTGCACGCGGTCTCCGCGGACCTCGACCGTCAAGCTGAAGCCACGCGACGCCACGGGGCGATGATGACACGCTCCTCGAGGCGCGTGTAAGGAACGCGACCCGTTTGCGTCGAGTCCGGTCGAAGACTCACTCTGGAGCCACCATGCGTTCATCGTCGAGCCCCCGATCCGTCGCCGCCCGGACGGCCACCACCTTCGCCCTGCTGTGGACGCTCGGCTGCGGCTGGACACCCGAGCCGGAACAGAAGGGGAGCGGATTCGACGCCGGCGGCGCGCCGTCTGGCTCTCCCGATGCGGGCGCGGGCGGTGTGCCCGGGGCCGGGGGCTCGCAGGGCGGCGGCTTCCCCGCGGGTGGGGAGACTCCGCCCGCGGGCGGGGATCCTTCGGGTGGAAGCGCCGCGGGTGGAGCGCCCGCGGGCGGGGACCAGCCGCTTCCGGTCGGGGGCGAGCCTGCGGGCGACGCGAGCGCCTCTCTCGATGCCGGCCTGCCGAGCGATGCGCTCGTCGTCGACGAGGGCGTGGCGTGCGACGGAGCTCTGACGCTCCCCGACGCCGGAGACGGCGGCACCGGCGCCGACGCGGCCTCGGACACGGGGGTTGCCGCAGAAGACGCGGAGGTCGCGGACGGTGCGGACGGCGCCCTCGGTCACACCGACGGCGCCTTGCCGGGGCTCGACTGCCAACGGCCCTGACGGGCCCCTCGACCTGCCCGCGGCTGGTCTGCGATAACCGGCGGCGATGACCTCGAACGCCCGGGACGACCGAGACGACGCCGCGCTCCTCCGGGCGTGCGTCGAGGGTGAGCGGCGGGCGTGGGAGACGCTGGTCGCACGCTACGCCCGCTACATCGCGTGGCTCATTCGGCTGACCTGCCGGCGGTGTGGCCAGGAGCCCGACGACGACGACGTCTCCGAGTACCTTGCCGAGGTCTTCGCGGCCTTGTTGGAGAACGACAAGCGGCGCCTGCGGCTCTACCGCGGCGACAACGGCTGTACGGTGCGGTCGTGGCTCCGGGTCATCACGGTGCGCAAGGTGCTCGACCTGCTCCGACGGCGTCGGCCGGAGGTCTCGCTCGAGGCCATGTTGGCCAATGGCGCGCAGTGGTCCGACGACGACGCGGTCGATCCCCTGGCCGTCCTCGTCGAGGGCGCCGAGCCGACGGCCCTCGAGCGGCTGCGCGTCGCGGCGGGCCAACTCTCGCCCACGGACCGCGCGCTGCTCGAGATGTTGTATGTGCAACGACTGCCCGCGGAAGCGGCCGCCGCGGCGCTCGGCATCGCGCGGGGCGCCCTCTATACGCGCAAGACGCGCCTGGTTCAGCGTCTCAAGGCCATCCTGGACGAGGCCGTGTAAGGTCGACGGCGGCGCCGCGTCGAGTCGGGGGCAGGCACCGGAGCGCAGACAGAGAGGCGAGACCACATGGCGATTCGACACCGATGTCCCGATGAAGAGACCCTGGCCGCCTACTTCGACGGGCTGCTCGCGCCCGAGGCGGCGGAGCAACTGCACGCCGGCATGGCGAGTTGCGCCGAGTGTGCCGCGTTCGCGGCCGCGCTGGGGGTCGTGCTCCAGAGCGAGCGAGGGGCGCACTTCGAGACCGAAGCGGCGCCGGTGCCCGACGCGTGGGTCGAGCGTGTCCAACGCCTCTTTCCCGACGAGCGCGCGGCCGCGGTCCGGTCTGTGGGACGCATCGCGGTGAAGCTCCTCGGCGGGCTGCAGCGATACGTGCTCGAGCCCCTGGCCGACGCGCTCCAGCCCACATCGGGTGCGGCCCTCGCGTTTCGAGGCGACGCCGCGGGCTCGCGTGCGCTGCGCTATCCGCTCACCCTGGGTGACCTGCCGCTCGAGGTGGAGCTGTCCAACGACGAGGAGGACTTCGTGGAGGTCCGGGTCCGACCGCTGCGGCCCGCCTCGGACGGCCTCTTGCTGCGGCTCGTCGAGCGAGAAGAGACCGTTGCGCTCGGCACCTTGCCGACGGTCGGAACGCTGCTCGCGGCCGTGCCGCCGGGCCAGTACCGGCTCGTGCTCGAGCGCAGCGGAACCCAGGTCGACGCCCTCGATCTCGAGGTCCTCGCGGGCTGAATTAGGTTGACACCGCCAGAGGGCCACGGCAGGGTGCCGGGCCTCACCAGCGCCCAGGTAGCTCAGTTGGTAGAGCAGTGGACTGAAAATCCACGTGTCGCTGGTTCGATTCCGGCCCTGGGCACCCGAAAACGAGCAACGGCGCGGGTTTCATGACCTCGCGCCGTTTTCGTTTTATCCCTGGCAATCACCCGAAAACGGTCGGTTTGGCACGAATACTGAGGCCGTGCTGACGCGGCCTTAGACGAGAACGGCCCAGGCCGGCTACCTTCGCGCTGAGGTCACCATGATTCGACTTCCGCTCTACTTTCGATTTCACGAAGTGGTCATCGGCAATCAGTTCGTGTCCGCCGTGCTCGTCGATGGCCGCGTGACGGCGGAGCTTGCCGAAGGCGAGGTGTGGCTCTACGGCGTCTACCCCGGCGCGATCGCTGAGACCGGGGCAGATTTGCCCTCTGCTTTCGCGAACTTGCGCGAGGCCATTCGCAAGGTCCTGATCGACTTTGCGACCCAACGTCCCGATTTCGCCGACTTCCGGACCGAGGTTGAGCGCTTCTTCCACGAAACGAGCCCCGACTCGGTCGCAGAGTGGGACGAGGCCAGGCTTCAAATCCGCGCTGGCCGGGAGCACTTCGGTGCCCTCCCGCAGGACACCTCGAACCGCACGCCCAAAGTCGAGGTTGCCGAGCTGCGCCTCCGACCCGAAGCCAATCCAGTCGTCGGCGACCCGTCGCCACAGGTCGCGGCCTGAGCCATGGGGTCCGGAGGTGTCGTCGACCTCGACGAGGTTTGGCGGATGCTCGAGCACTGCGCGCCAGGATTTCGACGCAGCGAATCGATGCACTACTGGTGCGTCACTTTCGGCGACAAAACCTATCCCACGCTGCCCCTTGGTCCTCACGGCCGGCGCCACAACCCGTCCGTGCAGACTGGGCACGTGCGCAAGATGGCGCGACACCTCGGGATTCTTTCTTGCGCCAAAGCCTTCATCGAAGGCCTCTGACCGGACCCGCTCACTTCTTCGACGGCGTGTCGGCCTGCAGCGAGAACCCGCGGACTGACAGCGCCGGATCGTCGGCGAGGTGCGCGTAACGCTGGGTCATGCGCAGGTTCGAGTGGCCCATCACGGCCAGCACCGTGCGCAGGTTCACGCCGGACCTGATCAACGGGGTCTCGAAGGTGTGGAGCAGGTCGTGGAACCGAATCGGCTTGTCGATGCGCGCGCGTTCGAGGGCGCGCTGCAGCGCCTTGCGCGGCGCGACGATGCGGTCGCGAACGGGGTCGACGACGCCCCCGCGCACCCCACGCCGCGCGAA
This sequence comes from Bradymonadia bacterium, assembly GCA_049318805.1. Lineage (GTDB taxonomy): Bacteria > Myxococcota_A > Bradymonadia > UBA7976 > UBA1532 > CANLBD01. The sequence goes on along the minus strand of JBMOFP010000143.1, from coordinate 173 downwards.
GACCAGGTGAGAACCTGGGCGCGGCGCCGGCCAGTGCGCGCGCAGCTCGTCGGCCATCGGCACCACCCGAGAATGCCCGCTCTTGGGTGCGTTGTCGTGCGACCCCCGCACCTAGCAGGTGTTACCACCGCTCTGAAACTGATCCACCCACCGGCGTGAAACTGATCCACCCG
>JBMOFP010000142.1:0-16166 GCA_049318805.1 Bradymonadia bacterium | reverse complement strand
GTCCTGCCCGACGAAGGGGTCGACACCGTGCGCTTCGACGCGCGCGGTCACCTGCTCGTCAGCCATCGCTCCTTGCGCGCGGACCTTCAGGGCAACGCGATGCAGACGCTCAGCATCTTCACGGCCGCGGCCCTCGAGCCCCGCTCTTCGACCCCCATCGACACCTGGGCGAGCCTCAACGCGGTCGTCGATGGCAAGGCGCTCTTCCAGGTGCCGGGCGGTGTGCTCACGGTCGACGTGACCCAGCCGGAGTCTCCGCGCGCGAAGGCCTACTTCCCGCTCAACGGCTGGCCGAGCCGACTGGTGCCCACGGCCGACGGCCGACTGCTGGTGCCGGCCGGCCGGTACGGTCTGTACAGCCTCGACCTCGATACGACGAATCTGCTGCCCCGGGACCTCTGAGCCGCCGAGGGTCCAAGAACCCCGGCGCGGGATTTGGTACTCTACGGGCCGTGAGTGCCCTCGGTCGACGGAATCGATTCTGGCCCTACGGCCTGCTGGTCTTCATCGCGCTCTCGGCCTGTGAGTCCGGGGACCTGCGGTCCTCGAGCGAGCCTGCGGGCCCACGCGGTGGCGAAGCGCCGCCGTCCGGGCCGAGGAGCGCCGCGGGCGATGCTTCCCCGGCTGCCGAGCCCATGGGGGACGCCCGGCCCACGCCGACCCCGTTGGACGCGGCCCCGAGCGGCCCAGCGGATGCCGCGCCCGAGGCGGCCCGCGAACCCGATGCGCAGCCCGCGCCACCCGCGCTCCCGGAGTGCCCGTGCTTCGTGCGCGCCGCCTGGTGCGGCGCGAGCGCGGGCGAGCACGGCCTCACCCGCACCCCGCCCTGCCGCGTCCCGCTCCTGCCGGAGCATGCCGAGGACCTCCTCGGCTGCGACGGCGCCACGTGGATCGTGCTGGACTCGTGTGACGACGGCTGCCTCTCGGCCCCGGAAGGCACCGCGGACGCGTGCAATCCGGTCCACGACGAAGAGCCCACCCCCGAGGCCCCGGGCTGGCCCGACTGTGAGCGACGGCCGTTGCTGCGCGCGGGTTTGCATCCCGACGCCTCGGACCGGCTGCGGTGCGCCGGCGTGGGGGCCGACCAGATCTCGCAGACCATCGGCAACGCGGCGGCCTCCGCCGGCTACCACGCCCAGGACGGCATCGCAAACGGCGAGCCTTACTGCGCCGCGGTCGATTTGCGGACGCGCGGCCTCGACCACGCGGAGATCCGCGCCCTGCTCGACCGCCTCGCGGAGCAGGGCTTTGCCGCATGGTATCGACAGCCCGGCGCGGACGGGTGGCCGGCGGACGAGGCCCCCCACATCCACGCGATCTTCGTGAGCGTGCGGATGAAGGCTGCGCTGTGCGGCCAGGTCCGCGACTTCCTCGAGGGCAGGAACGGACTGTCGAGCCACCGCGCGTATGGCTTCTGGCGCCCTTCGGACGCGCTGCTGGAGCGCATACGCCTTGCTTCGATTTGTGACTTTTGAGATACGGGCGCGCCAAAGTGTGACTCGGCAATCCCCAACGGCAGGAGTTCAAGAGATGTCTAGACTCAGTTTTCAAACGCGCAGCCTGTTCGCCTGCGCGTTGGCGTTCTCACTGGCGGGCTGCCCCGAATCGGGTGGCGGCAGCGGTGACGGCGCCGGTGGCGGCGGCGGCAACGGTGAACCCGTCGGCGGCGAGCAGGTCGACAGCGGGTTCGGCGGTGGTGTCCTGCCGGTCGGCGGCGAGCCCGTCGGCGGTGCGCCGGTCGGCGGCGCGCCGGTCGGTGGTGCGCCCGTCGGTGGTGCGCCCGTCGGTGGTGCGCCCGTCGGTGGCGAGCCCGTCGGTGGTGCGCCCGTCGGTGGTGAGCCCGTCGGTGGTGCGCCCGTCGGTGGTGCGCCCGTCGGTGGCGCGCCCGTCGGCGGTGAACCCGTCGGTGGTGAGCCCCCTCCGGCCTGCGTGGACGGCGAGACCATGGGGTGCGAGTTCGAGGGTTGTCGGGGTACGACGACCTGCGACGCCGGTGAGTGGACGGCCTGTCAGGGCCCCGCGGAGACCTGCAACGCCGCCGATGACGACTGCGACGGCCTCGTGGACGAGGACTTCGCCGAGCTCGGCGCGCAGTGCGCCGACGGCGAAGGGGTCTGCGGCGGCGAAGGTGTGTGGATCTGCGACGGCCAGGGCGGCGTTCAGTGCGCCGTTCAGCCCGGCCTGCCCCCCTCGGACGAGGTCTGTGACGCGCTGGACAACGACTGCAATGGCCTGGTCGACGATGTCGACCCGGCGGCGTGCTACACGGGGCCCGCGAACACCGAGGGCGTCGGCGAGTGCCGCGGCGGGCTGGCCGACTGCGTTCAGGGTGCCCCGGGCGCGTGCCTTGGCGAGACCCTCCCGGCGGTGGAGACCTGCGACGCGCTCGACAACGACTGCGACGGCGCGGCCGACGAGGACTTCGACGACCAGAACGGCGAAGGACCGCGCATCGGCTTCGGGTGTTCGGTCGGCATCGGGGCGTGCGCCGCCCAGGGTGTATGGCAGTGCAACGTCGAGGGCGACGGCGTCGAGTGCTCGGCGCCCGCCATCGCGCCGGCGGCCGAGGTCTGCGACCGGATCGACAACGACTGCGACGGGGCGATCGACGAGGACGGCGTCTGCGAGCCCGTGGTGGGCGGTGCGCACGTGATGCGCTGCGGCACTTCGGACCGTGACGTGTCGACCTTCTTGCTGCCGGAAGACCGCCTCGGCATCGTCGAGGGATGCTCGCCGAACCGCGACACCGTCGCGCTCCTGGTGACCCGCACCGGGCAACCTGACGCGCAGGCCACGGTCGCGTGGCTCCAGGCCGGCGGTAACCTGCTGACGGAGTACAGCGTCGCGCTCTCGGTCTACAACGGCCTCTTCGGCACCAACCTTGTTCCCGGCGCGTTCTTCGGGAGCTGCAATGACACGGTGAATCCGCCGTCCCGGTCGAACCCCGACGACCCGTTCTGGCGCTCCCTGCCGAACCTGCCGCTGGGCGCCGGCCAGATGGGCTGCGGGCAAGCGCTCGACAACCTGCCGCGTGGCGCGGTGCGGCTCGGCGGGCCGGACGCCAACACGACCGCCCTCGCGTACCAGGACGTCGGCGAGGGCCGCTTCTGGTTCGTCGAGGTCGATTGGCAGGACAGCGACACCGTGGGGGCGGAGTACGCGGACAGCAACACCCTGATGCGCGCCATGATCCTCTGGGGTGCGGGCCCTGAGCTCGTCGGCTCCTTCCTCGTGAGCGACGGACCCCCCTGGGCGGACTCGGTCGCGGTCTCGTGCGTGGCCGCGTGCGCGCAGCTCTTCGGCGGCCAGGCCGCGGACTACGCCTGCTCGACGGTTGAAGGTTTCGCGAACGGACGCGCCTTCGTCGACGGCTGGGGCGACGAGCAGTACTGCGCGGGCGAGGGCGTCGCCGACGACTTCGTGCTGCCCGGCGAGGGCCTGCCCTACAACTGCGGTCAGCAGGGCTGCGCATACTCCGCGTACGTCAACGACCACGCCTGCGGCGGCCGCAATTACTGCTTCCGGGAGCCCGCAGTCGCCCTCGAGGCCCTCCAGGGCTTCGGTCACCACGGGTCGTGCGAGAGCTGGAACAGCTGCGGCGACGCCGAGACCTGCGCCAACGCCGCGTGTCAGTACAACGGGTACGCGCGGGCCGTCTCTTGGCAGGAGGGTCTCTGCCAGGACCTCATCGCCGCCAACCCGGGCTTCTCGTGCAGTCTCTTCTTTGAGGTGCCGAACGACCTCGAGGTCGGTTGGTCGGCCTTCTGCAACATCCCCGTGGCGTACAACGTCGAGTGCACGGGTGTCGGCCCCCCGCGCGCTGTCTGCGGAGACGGCGACGTGACCGGGAACGAGGAGTGTGACGACGGCGGTACCGAGGATGCCGACGGCTGTTCCGCGACCTGCACGACCGAGAACTTCCTCGGGGCGACTCGGGGTTTCGGTCATCACGGCGAGTGCACGGGCTGGAACGACTGCGTCGACGGTGAGACCTGCGCCACCGCAGCGTGCGAGCTCCTGGGCTTCGGCCCCGCGCTCTTGTGGAGCGAGGGCAACTACGAAGCGCTGCGCGTCGAGTTCCCGGGCTTCGACGGCGACCTGTTCTTCAGCACCGCGCCGCCGGCGAACCTCGACGCGACCTGGAGCGAGACTTACGGCGATAGCCCGTGCGACCTGAACCTCGCCTACGCCATCGTCTGCGACGATCCGCTGGTGATCATCGACGGTCCGCGCTGACCCGAGGCGCGCCCGTTTTCAGGGCGCGTAGCGGTCGGCGCAGAACTCGACGGGTTGAGCGCACCGCAACAGACCGATGCAGTCGTTGCGGTCTCGCGCACCTGCGTTGAACCACTGCCCATCGATGCCGTCGGCGCGCCAATCGCCCATGACTTTGCTCCGTGGCGAGTCGAAGCAACGCCGGTGTTCGTACTCCGGATGCGGGTCGAACTGATCGGCGACGCCGTAGCCCAGGCAGCGACACACCTGCGTCGCGCTCGCCGCGTTGCGGAAAACGAAGCCCTCGTCCCCGCTGTCGGGGACGAGCGTCTGGCCCTTGACTGAGGCGCAACGCCGCTGCTCGGCGCGCACCACCGACCGATTCGCGAGCTCGCGGGTGGGTGGGAGCCCGGTGAGCGGATTCAGCGTCACCCCGGCGCGCAAGGGCACACCCTCGGCCGTCGTGCACTCGAGTGTGAACTCGACCCGCCCGAGGACCCCTGCGACGTCGACCTGCACCTGGGGGAGAGGCACATTGTTCAGGCTGAAGACCGGGGGCACCGCCCGGAGGTCGCAGCGAGACAACCCGGCGGTCTCCCAGGCGAGCGCGATGTCGTGCGGACCACAGCCGAGGGGGGTGTCGCCCCCAACGATCCGCAACGCCGCGCGGGGCTCGACGAACACCGCCGCGTCGGGGGCCGGCGCGACATCTTCGACGGCCACGTCTCGAAAGGTCACGACCTCGAAGTCCGGCAAGGGGCGGCCCAGATCGATCTCCGCATCCAGGCGGGGGTCCAAGCCCAGATCGGAGGCGTCCGGTGGAGCGTCGACGCTCGTGTCCTCGTCGATCCACGGCTCACCATCTGGAAAGGCGCCGCCGAGCAGGCCACCCTCGTCGCTGGACACCGCGCTGTCCGACGTGCTCTCGGTCTTGCCCACGTAGGTCGGGAAGTCCGCGACGCACCCTGCGAGGATCGCGACGACGCCACCGAGAATTTGGCTTTGGTGTGTCATCGGAGTGAGCCGCGCCTCGGAGTGGAGGGCCGTCAGGGGCGCCCGGCGCGAAGATCGGCCACGTGGGCGTCGAAGGCGGCGCGGTCGACAAACTCCGCATCTTCGTCCGTCGGGGCGGTCAGCGTCGTCAAATACTTCATCTCGCGCTCGAATCGACCCGTCTTCCAGTCGTAGGCGAGCACGTCGAGGCCCCCCTCCGGCGTGCACACGGCCTTCACAGGACGCAGACCGACGATGCAGTAGATGGGCGACTTCGCGGGGCGCTTCCCGCGCTCCAGGTACTCGACCCACCGACTGGGGCCCCGCACCGAGATGCCCATGTACGTCTCGACCTCGAGCACCAGCTGTTCGCCCGCCGACGCGGGGCCGAGCTGGAAGGTCGCGGAGCTGACGGCCTGAGAGCCGCCGACGCCCGAGAAACCGTCGACGCGCTCGGCGCCCACTTGCTCCAGCAGGTCGAGCACGGTCGCGAGGAGCGCCTCATCGGTCTCGTCCCCGAGCACGACGGTCTTCTCGTTCACGCTCTCGGCCATCTCAGAACCCCAGGTCCTTGCCGCCGGAGCGGGTCGCGGAGTCGATGATCTGGGTCCACGTCTTGCCCTGGCCGCGCAGCCACTCGATGGTCGGGCCGAGCTTGTCGCCGTACTTGCCGAGGTTGCGCTCGTAGATCTTCGCCAGCAGGTCCGGGGGCGTCAGGCCCTTGTACTTCTCGCCCAGCGCGCGGCGCTCGGCGTGCACGAGACGCGCGATCTCCTCGTCGGCCTTGCCCTGGCCCCGGAGCGTCTCGACCTTGCTCTTCAAGGACGCGACGGCGTCGACGTACTCCTGTCGAAGGGGGGGCAGAGCCTTCTCGCCGCCCTTCGGACCCTGGGTGCTCTCCGGCGCCTGCTCGACGCGCTGCGGCTCGCCTTGCGCAGGTCGCGTGGTCGTGGGGGCCTGGGTCTGCGTCGGCGCCGGGGGCGTGCCCTGGTCCACACGCTGCGGTGCGTCCGGCGGGCCCTGAGCGCGTACGGTCTCGGGCTTCGACGCGGGCGCCACCTGCGACGCCGTCGTGACCGCCGCCTTCTCCCCGCCGCCGAGGGCCGAGGCGTAGGCCTCGTCGTAGAGTCGACGCGACTCTTTGTTGAGCGCGTCGATCTTCAAGAGTTCGTCGGCGGAGAGCGCGCGGCCCTCCTTCACGGCCTGCGCCTCGATGCTCCGTAGCTGCTCGTAGATCGCGTGTCCGGGGCCACCCTTCACCTCGAGGACCTGCTCCAGGTGGAGCTGGACCTCGCAGATGTGGCCGTTCGACATCCGCACGGTCAGCAGAATGTCGCGATACCCGCCCGCGGTCGGGTTCTGGAAGCGGTCCTTGATCTTGACGATCTCGTACTGTCCCTTGAGAGACTCGAGTCCCTTGTAGACATCGTCGAGTTTTTTGTACTCGATGGACGAGCGCGCGAGGTCGGTGAGACGGGAGGCATCGCCCCCATACTCTGTGTCGATTTTCTCTTGAGCGCGGGCGCGTCCCTTGAGTTTCTCGGGGATGACAGGTCGACCGCCGGTCTTGCTCGCGATGTCATTCGTGACATCGGAGAGTTCTTTCTGTGCGACGGCCGCGTCTTTGTAGAGCTGGTCGAGGTCGCCGCTGTGTTGCCCCGCCGGGGGTCGCTTTGCCCCATCGGCGACGGCGGACTGTTCGGCCTGCTTCGTCGTCTGCTCGACCGCAGTCTGCTCGGTCTGCTTGGTGGTCTGAGTGACGGCGGCGTGCTCGGTCTGTTTCGTCGTCTGCTCGACCGCAGTCTGTTCCACCTGCTTCGTCGTCTGTTCGACGGCGGCCTGCTCGGTCTGCTTAGTGCTCTGAGCGACGGCGGCCTGTTCGGTCTGTTTCGTCGTCTGTTCGACCGCAGTCTGTTCCGCTTGTTTCGTCGTCTGAGCAACGACGGCTTGCTCGGTCTGCTTCGTCGTCTGTTCGACCGCAGTCTGTTCCACCTGCTTCGTCGTCTGTTCGACGACCGACTTTTCAGCCTGCTTCGTCGTCTGTTCGACGACCGCCTGCTCAGCCTGCTTCGTGGCCTGCTCGACGACGGCCTTCTCCGCTTGCTTCGTCGTTTGCTCGACGATCGCCTTCTCGGCCTCCTTCGTCGCGGCCTTGGTCGTCTCGGCGGCGGCTCCTTGCCCCGCCCCCTTGCCGATGCCCAGCTTGCTGAGCGCGCGCCCGAAGACCGGCGCCAACAAGCTGCCGCCGGCGTTGCCGAGCAGGTTGGTGAACCACTCGCGCTTCATCGCCTCGCCGAAGGTCGCCCAGGAGACCTCCTTGCCCTCGATGAGCCGCCCGAGGGTGTCACTGACGCCGCTCCCGATCGTGTCGATGGCGGTGCCCACGGCCACGTCCACCGCGAACTCGGCGATCTTGAACCCGACCGTCTTCAGCGCCTGCTCGCCGAACTTCGAGGCGACCATGCTCCCGAAGCCCTTGGTGACCGCGCCCCCGATGCCCGCGCCCGCCAGGCTGATCAGGCCCTCGACCGCCCCGAGGGCCGCCGCCTTGCCGACGTCCGCGAGGGTGATCGACTCCCCCGTCGCCCACTTGTCGACGGCCATCTTGGCCACGCCGCCCACCGCGCCGATGAGCGCGGCAAGGCCGATGGTGGCCAGCAGACCGACGCCGGAGGCGGCCAGCAGGACAATCGCGACCGTGACGATGATCGCGATGACGAGCTTGAGGACAAACGCGACGACGCTCTTCCACGCCGGCTGCACCTTGCCGGCCGCTTCATCGGCCTGCTTGGTGATCTCGGAGCCGATGTTGCCCAGCGCCTTGTCGAAGTCCTGGCCGAGCTCCGTCTTGCTGGTGCCGAGCTTCTGCGTGAGGTTGCCGAGGACACGCTCGCAGCCGGCCTGGAAGTCGGCCCGCGTCTTGCCCATGCCCTCGACGGCACCGGCCTGGGCCGTGTCGCAGGTGCCTTTGTGCTTGGACGCGAGCTCGCCGAGGCTGCCCTGCCCGCCCTGCCGCTCGCCCTGCACCGCCTGGGTGAAGCCCTGGACGATGCCCTCGGCCTCGGTGGCCGTCTGGGTGGCGAGCTGCGACAGGCCCTGTTCGGCCGCCGCGGCCTGCTGCGCCGCCTGCTGCTGGAACGCCCCTCCGCCCTGGGTGCCGATCTGCTGCGCCTGGGCCACGGCCTGGTCGATTTGACCCAGCGCCTGGGCGAGGGCCTGCTTGACCTGGGCCGCGTCCGCCTTCTCGAGACCTTCGACCTGCGCGACCGTCTGGCCGACCGCCTGGTCCACGCCGGCGACGGCGTCGTCCAGCGTCTGCAACATGTCGGCGGCCGAGCGGCTCGCCGCCGCTTCGATGCCCTGGCGCTGCTGCGCCTCACCCTGGTCGACCGCCGCTTGCTGGCGATTTTGCAGGTCCGTCAGCTTCGCGAGGGTGCCTTGGAGGGCGCCGTCGATGGCCTGGATCTTCTGCGCGTGCAGGCCGTCGGCCGCCGCCAGGCTCGACTGCTCGGACGCGTCGATCTGCCGCAGCGCGCCGTCCCGCTGGGCGCCGAGGGCCTGCGCCTGCTGCTGCTCGTACTGCTTGAAGCCGTCACCGAGCTGGCTCTGCGCCCCCTCGATCGCGGTCGCGGCTTCGGCGGCCTTACGCTCGAACTCCTTCGCGTAGGCCTCGCCGACCTGTCGGGCGGCCTGGACCTTGGCGTCGTGTTTGTTCTTCTCGTAGTCGCCGCCGTTGAAGAACGACCCGACGCCGCTCTGCTGGGGGATCGGCTGCGCGGCGTACTGCGACGCACGCGCGGCCGCGAGCTCCTTCGCTTTGCTCCCCTTCTCGGTACCGACGGCGCGGGTCTGCGTCGCGACCTGGGCGTGGGCCTGCGCGACCTTCGCCTCCATGTCGACGCGGACCTTCGCCAGCGCCGCGACCTCGGCGGTGTGCGTGCGCTCGATCTGCGCGCGCGCCGCGGCCGAGTCCGTCGCAATCTGCTGCTTCGTCTTCGCGAGCTCGGCGTCGAGACCGCTCTTCGCGCCCGCCGCCGCCTGACGCGCCGTGGCCTTCGCCTGGGCGACGGTCTGCGCGATGGCCGCGCGCTGGGCGTCGCGTGCCGCGGCGAGCCGACCGAGTGCCTCGTTGCGGCCCTGGTCGATCAGCGGTTGAACCTGCTGCCGTGCGGCCGCGAGCGCCTGCTTGCGCTGTTCGGCCTGCTGCTTGAACTGCTCGATCTCGAGCCTGACCTGCCCCTGCGTCGCGGTCTCGGCCTGCTTGAGGTCGGCGGGATCCACGGCGGCCACACCGCCGCCGGTGCGCTCCGCGGCGGCCTGTACGGCCGACGGGCCCGCCGCCTGGAAAACCACGCCGCCCTCGAGGTGAGCGCCCGTTTGAACCGGCGCGGCGGCCGTCAGGGCCTCGGGCCGAGCCACCGCCAGCGTCGGCTCGGGCGTCGGCGTGGCCCGCGCGGGCGGAGCCGGCGCAGGTGCAGGGGCCGCCGCCGCGGGCGTCGCCGCCGGAGCGGCCGGATCGACCTGAACGACGGGCCCGGCGCCGCCCTCAGCGCCCTCACCCTGTCCCTCTTCCTGAGCCCCGCCCTGGGTCCGTGCTTCGTCGGCCCCCTGAGCGAGCGCCTGGCCCTCGGCGCCCTGGGCTGCCAGCTGCTCGGCCCCGGCGTCGGCCTTCTCGTCCACCGCGGCCTCGGCCGGCGCCGTCTCCGCCTCACCTTCGGCGGCCTCGTTCGCCTGCGCGGCGTCGTCCGGGCCGGCGACCTCCGCGGCTTTCTCGTCGGCTTTGCCCTCGGTCACCGCCTCGAGTGTCGCGTCGGGCTTCGACTCCGAGGCGACGGCCACGCCTTCGGCCGGCGCCTTTTCGGCCTCGTTGTCTTCGGCGGTCTCGATCCATTCCCGACTCTGCGCAGCCGCCGCCGTGCTCCGCCCGCCGCGCGCACGCGGCCCGGGGGCGCGTCCCTCGACCTCGTCGGACTGGCGCTCGCGCGCGCCCTCGTCGACCGAGGGCCCCTCCTGAGGGGCGCGCGCCTTCTCATCCTCGTTGCCCTGCTGGGCGTCGGGTTGCCGAAGCCGGTCCTCGAATTTCGAGTCCGCCATGCGAGTCCTCTTTCGGGCTCAGCCTCGAAGCAGTGTGTCGAAGTCGTAGGTGGGCGGGGCCCAGCCCTCGGTCGCCGCGTCGACGGCGCGGCGCGCGTCGTCCTGAATGCGTCGGGCCTGCTGGGCGCGGGTCTCGGCGGGGCCGGGCCCCAAGCGCTTGAGCCCCGTGAGCGCCAGCCGGAGCAAATCGACCAGCTCGGTCTGCGACGTCACCGGCCGCGACGCTTCCGGCGGCGTCTCGAGCGCCTCGAAGGACCACCGCGCGACGAGCGCGACCAGCGCCTCGGCCTCCGGGGTCTGCGGGGCGGGCGGCGTCGGGCTCGCCTCGGTGTCCTTCGCGAGCGCCCGAAGGGAGGCGACTGCGCGCTCGACCTGCTCGGGCGCCTGTTCGAGCGCGTTCGGGTCCAGGCCGAAGAGCGTCGTCAGGACCTCGGGCCCGTCCGTGGAGCCACGCTCGAGCAGCGCGACCGCGGGACCGAGCCCTGGCACGAGGGCCGCGAGCGCAGCGTTCGTCTGGGTGCCGACCTGCGGGAGCACGGCGGCGCCGACCTCCAGAGCGGCGAGCCAGCGCGCGCGGGCGTCCGCCTCCGTCGTCTCCCAGGCGGTCAGGGCCGCGACGTCCACCCCTACGGGCTCAAGGGTCTGCGCATCGAGTGCGAAGACGAGCGCTGTGCCCTGTGGCCATGCGGCCGAGGTCGGCACGAGGAAAAAGCGGCCCTGGAGCGGCTCGATCCACAATCGCTGGGGGGGCGTCTCGCTCTGCATTCGGGCTGCGAGGATGTGCGTCCGCCCGAGGACCTGTCAACGGCACCCCGTCATTCGGATCCGAGGAGGCGGCCGCGCGACGCGGGCGCCTCTGAAACGCCGCGGTGCAGGGTCAAACGCGCCCCGGCGTCCTTGCCTTTCTGGTACGCGTCGGGGTCCTTCAAGCCGACCCCCGCACTGCGGGTCACGATGCGCGGGTGGCGCTTGCGGTAGTAGGCCTCGGTGCGTTGGTCGGCCACACGCAGGAGCGTGCGCTCCGTCGCGGCGGTCTCGGCGCCCTGGGCCATCAGGCGCGACTTGAAGCCCGCGACCACGCCCAGAAGATAGTCCCGACGGTTGCGCGCGGGCGTTCCCGTCGCCGCGCGGTGGCGTCGCCAGAGGGCGTCCAGCGTGTTGCGCAGGAAGTGGAAGACGTACTCCGCCATCGCCACGTTCTCGCGGGTGCCCATGAGCTCGAAGGCCTTCACGGGCCGCAGCGTCTCTGGGTCGAAGCTGTCCACGAAGAGCGCGCGCACGAAGAAGTGCTCGATGAGCAGACTCACGATCCTCGACTCGTGCGCCTCGAAGCGCTGTTTCCCCAGGGTGACCGTACACGCGACGAAGTCCGGGGTGCGCTGCGCGCTCTCGAGGTTGTGCCGGGCGTAGAGTTCACGCACGCGCTGCATGGCGAGCGACGCCTCGTTCTCGTTGGAAGACGCGGCGAGGGCCAGCAGCTTCTCGGCGCGGGCGAGCAGCTTGTCGGTCTCGGCGCCCTCGGGCGGCTCGCGCCAGGACGCGATGTCACGCGGCAGCGGTCCGCTCGCGGCGCGCACCTGGGGCGACACGCACAGGTGGTCGCAGCACAGCTTGAACGTCCGGCCGTGTTTCTCGGTGAGCCCGTAGAGGTCCGTCACCATCTGGTGGGCGACCTCATGCTTCAGCACCTCGACCACCACGGGCCACGGATACTGCTCGATCAGATGCGTCGAGATCGTGATCACGCGGCGGTTGGGGTCCCAGGTGCCCCACGCGCCCGTCATCGGCGCCAGCGCGATCGGCACGAGCGGAACGCGCACGCCGTAGCTGAAGAGCAGCGTCGCGTACTCGCTCGAGAGGCGGAGCACCCACGCCCGAAGCCGCGCCGCGCGCAGCTCCGGATCGGCGATCTGGTCGAGGGGGGTCACCATGGGCGCACCGTGGGATGGCGGTACATTCGGGGCCGAAGGCTAAGCAGGGAGACGCACCAATCGTCCAGAGGTACTCGTTCGAGACAGTCAGGTCGCCCCGCCCACGAGCCGCGCGGCGTCGACGAAGGCGTCCTCCAGCAACCCGCTTGGAACGCTGCGCGCCGACGCGAGACCCTGGATCCGCAGAGCGATGTTCGCCTCGTCGGCGGAGACACCTCCCCCGGGCAAGGCCGTGCCGAAGAGCCAAGCCGCCGCATCGCTCGCGGTGGGGGGTGCAGGCGCGCCGACCCGGTACGCGAGCGCCGAGAGGATCGCGGCGGCCAGACTCCCGAGCGCGTCGGGGATACAGTCGCGTTCGCGCAGGACCCGCGCGGCGTCGAGCTTGCGGTGCGCCAACGCGAGGCGCGGATCCACCGGCGCGGACACCTCCGCGCGAACGTAGGCCTCCGTCGCCTCGGCGAAGGCCACCTCGCCCGAGAACCGACGCAGCGCCGCCCACGTCGGCGTGTCCAGCACGACCAGCGGCACGCCGGCCGCTGCGTCCAAGGCGTCCTGCCTGACGGCGTCGTCCAAGCGGTCCACGAGGACGAGGAGAGATCCGCCGGACATCAGCAGGCGGTCGAGGCGCCCTCCGAGCGCGCGCTGCAACGCCTCCACGGCCACCGCGGTCGAGGTGTCCCAGCCGGGTGCGCCCACCTGAGGCTCGGCGCCATCACGAGGCGCCGGAGGGGACGACTCCGCGGGGCCCGACTCGACCTCGGTCGGCTGCGGCGCCTCGTCGTCCTTTCGCTCGGTCGGTTCGAGACCCTCGAGCGCGAGCTCCAGCGTCCGCTTCGACACGCCGATCACGTCCTCCGTGGCGTCCTCGCCGACGACATGGGTGAAGAGGTGGCGCTTCGACGCCACGATCGCCCCGACGCGCTCCTCGTAGCTCGGACTGGCGATGACGAGGATGATCTGCACCGGCTCCAGCTGCCCGAGGCGGTGAATGCGCGCGATGCGCTGCTCGAGCACCGCCGGGTTCCAGGGCAGGTCGAGGTTGATGAGGACCGTGGCGCACTGGAGGTTGAGCCCGACGCCGCCCGCGTCGGTCGAAAGGAAGACCTGGGTCGCGGGGTCGTCATGGAACCGCTCGATCAAGGCGCCACGAGACGCCGAGGGCACACCGCCGTGGAGCCGCACGGTGCCCAGTCCGAGGTCGTGGGCCACCGCCTCCGCCATCTCCGTCATGCGTGTCCACTGCGAGAAGATCACGACCTTGCGGCCACCGTCGACGCACAGCTCCTCCAGCAGTCGGGCCACCTCGTCCAGCTTGGGCGAGCCGACGGTCTCGCCGTCCACGAGTCCGGCGGCGTCACACGCCATTCGCGCGGTTTGCAGGGCGGACAGCAGGCGCTTCTCCTCGGCGGGTGTGAGCGGTCGCCGCTTGAGGATGTTGGCCAGGGAGGCGGCCGCAGTCAGCGCGCCGTCCTGGTACTCCAACTGCTTGGGCGTCATGGGCACGTCCAGGCGGTGCTCGATGCGGTCCGGGAGCTGGTCCCTGACCAGCCTGCGGTCGCGCCGCAGCATGACCGTCGCGAGCCGCCGGCGCAGCTCCGTCAGGTTCCGGTACCCAAGAACCTTGCCGCGCTCGTCGAGCACGTGGAAGCGCAACATGAACTGCCACAAGGGTCCGAGGACTCGGGGGTCGACGATCTGCAGGACGCTGTAGAGGTCCTCGAGACGGTTCTCCAGCGGGGTCCCCGTGAGCACGAACACCCGCTCCGCGTGGACCCCCTTGATGAGCGCGGCCGTCCGCGTCCGCCAGTTCTTGATCCGCTGCGCCTCGTCCAGGATCAGCAGATCCGGCACGAGGTTGCCGTTGACCGACGACAGGTCCCGCGTGACGAGTTCGTAGTTCGCGATGGTGAACGGTGCGCGCTGCCGCCAGAGCGCCATGCGCGCCTTGACCCCACCCTCGACGACCACGACCTCGTGGTCCGTGAAGCGCCCGATCTCCCGCGCCCATTGGCGCTTCAGCGACGCCGGGCAGATGACGAGCACCCGCGCGAGCCCGCCGTTCTCCATGAGCCAGGCGGCCGCGGCGATGGCCTGGAGGGTCTTGCCGAGCCCCATGTCGTCGGCGAGTACGGCGCGCCCGTTGGCCGCGAGGAAGGCGACGCCCTGGACCTGGTAGGGATAGAGGCGCGCCTTCACGCCCGCGAGGCGACCGCCCGAACGCTCGACCTCGCGACGGATCGACTCGGCGCGGAGTCGATGAGCCGCGTCCTGCCCGATTCGCACGGCCAGCTCGAGCGCGTCGCTCCCGATGTAGATCTCCGGCAGCCCGCTCGCAGCGGCGGCGAGCCGATGCAATGCGTCGGGGAGCTCGCCGCGCAGCGCGCCTCCCGCGTCGAAGTGCAGGTCCAGCACACGCTCGGCATCGGATGAGAGGCGCGCGGGTCGCCGCAAGCGAATCGCGGGCTCGACGGGCGCGGCCCAGTCCACATAGACCAGGGCCTTCGTCGGCTCGACCGTGCGGCCCTTTCGCGGCCCGCGTCCGCGGAGTCGAAGCAGCACCGCCTCGATGTGTTTGCAGGTTCCGAGTTGGTTCACGGCGAAGTCGGGGCACGAGCAGGTGTTCATCCGCTCGGTCGCGGACCGAATCTCCACGCGATACCCGCCCGAGCCCGCGGCGAGCGAACCCACGGCGTGCGCCGTCCAGGTCGACGGCCAGCCCGAGCCGTCGATGGGCTCGACGGCGACCTCCGTCCGCCCGCGCTGCATCCGATCGGCCACCGCCGCCTCGGCCGCGTTCCGGACCGCCGTCTCGCCGACCGGCTGGCGGCTGGCGTAGCTCATGAGCGCGGCGATGGCGTGCTCACAGGGCGAGGTCTCGGCCTCCTCGCATGATCCGTAGAGTTCGAGCTCGCCCTCGGGCGTGGCGGTGATCTCCACGAAACACGTCGTGTCCGCGTCCTCACCTTGAACCGAGGCGAGCAATCGGCCGCCCGAGGCGTCCAGGTCGAGGACACGATTCTCTTTGAAACAGGCCAGCCCGCGGCGGACCACGGCCTCCGTCGCCAGGGCCCGAAGCTGGTCGTGATCACGAACGAGGGGGTCTTCCATCCAGCAACGATACCCGAGGGTCGGGCCGTGAGGCAGACTCCACGCGACCATGGACTTCGACACCCTGACGACGCTCCGTCGCGCTCACCCCGGCTGGCGCCTGATCGCGTCGGACAACGCGCCGATGACGGCCAGCTTCCTGTGGTCGACCTTCGTCGTGCCGAACGTGCGGGCCTTGGCGCAGTCGGACCTCCGCTGTCGATTGGAGGACACCCTCTATGCGCTCCGCGCGAGTCTCGGGGAGAACGCCTTTCCCCGCTCGGCGGCGCAGTACCTGGAGACCTGGGCAGCCGACGACCAGGGATGGCTCCGCAAGTACTATCCGCCCGGCAGCGACGAGGCGTACTTCGATCTGACGCCGCCTGCGGAGAAGGCGCTCGAGTGGCTCGCGTCCTTGGAGAAGCGGCCCCTCGTCTCGACCGAGTCTCGGCTGATGACGGTCTTCGAGCTCCTCCGCCAGATCCTCGCGGGCACCGAGGAGGATCCCGCGGCGCGCCTGGAGGACCTCGCGCGGCGCAAGGCCCTGATCGAGGCCGAGATGGTCCGCGTCGAGGCCGGCCACATCGAGCTTCTGGACGACGCCCGCGTGAAGGATCGTTTCCTTCAACTCGCGGCCACGGCGCGCGGGCTTTTGTCCGATTTTCGCGAGGTGGACCAGAACTTCCGTGACCTCGATCGGGCGGTCCGGGAGCGCATCGCCACCTGGGAGACGGGCAAGGGCGCGCTGCTCTCCGAGGTCTTCGGGGCCCGGGAGTCGATCGCCGACTCCGACCAGGGGCGCAGCTTCCGGGCGTTCTGGGATTTCCTCATGTCGCCGCAGCGTCA
>JBMOFP010000141.1:0-16249 GCA_049318805.1 Bradymonadia bacterium | reverse complement strand
AGGCGGTCACGAGGACCGCGAGCCCCGATTCGGGTCCGAACCTGGTTGCCGACGTCATCGAGCAGAAGAGCGCGGCGATTGTGTACCGCGCGAACCTGAGGACCGTGCAGACGGCGACGGACATGCTCGGCGACCTACTGAACACCCGCGGCTGAGTCTTCTCAAGGGCGGCACGTCGTCTTCCCGAAGTCACGGGAGACGATGAGAAAGACGATCCTCAGCTTCGTGGCGGTCTGTGCCCTCGCCCCCTCCGGCGTGCGCGCCCAGGCGTTGCCTTCCATCGACGCGACGTTCACGCGGCGGTCCGCCGACAACGATCCGGACCTGGTCGTGGTGCGCGAGCGCTTCGACGCGGCGACGCGCACGCAGAGCATCTACCTGCGGGTCAACGACGCGTCCGAAGACCTGCAGTACATCAGCGGTCGGCTGCGGGTCCGCGGCGCGACCGTCGTCGCGATCCTGACGTCGGCCGAGCAGATGGCCGGCGGCGACTTGCTCTACGGGCTACCGGGCGCCGACTACACACCCAACGCCCCTCGGCGCGCGCTGGACGGCTTCAACCCGGCGGTTCAGATCCCGATGCGCAACTCCGGGCTGGACGCCGTGCGCATCGAGAACGCCGACCAGGCCAAGTTCTGGATGGGCACGACCGACGACATCGACGACCTGCGGATCATCCTGCGGTACCCGGCCGAGCCCGGCCCGGCGAGCTTCGACATCGAGCTCTTCCACGCCCAGCGCGCCGATCCCCTCGGCTGGCCGTTGACGACCCAGGGCGGCATTCAGGTGGGGAGCCTCGTGGACGCCGTGCCCGACGACGGCGACTACTCCGAGGTCTTCGAGGTGCGCAACCTGAAGCTGCGCATCGAGGACCTGGACCTGCGAGAGCGGGACGTGGTGGTCGGCAGTGTGGACGACGCGGGGGGAGAGCTCGGGCCGGCGACGCTGCACGTCGAGAACTTCGCGCTGGGGGTCGACCTCGACCAGGACAACGGCTTCGACCAGAACGGGCTGATTTCGCCGATCCCCGCGGGGAGCGACTTGGAGCATGTGTCGTGGCGGATCGAGCCGCTGGTCCACGCCGGTGGGGTGGCGGCGATGATCCCCGCGGAGAACGTGCGCCTGATGAACGCGCCGGCGCGCCTGGTCGTGGGCGAGCAGGCCGAAGTGCTGCTGAGCGTGACCGTGCCGCCGGGCCTGCCCTTCGGACCCTACTCCGGTCGGCTCACGGTGTTCGAGGACAACGACCTCGACCAACGCCCGGACCCCGCGGAGCCGGCGGACACGACCGCCATCTCGGTGATTGTCGTGGGTGACGAGGACGCGCTGGTGGATTTCGAGCGTCCGCCCCTCGACCTCGGATTCCCGGACGACGCGGCCGCGGACGACGCCGCGGTCACCGGCGACGCCGCGATGAACGGCGACAGCGCGGTCACGGACGACGCCGCGATGAACGGTGACGCCGCGGTCACGGGCGACAGCGCGGTCACGGGCGACAGCGCGGTCACGGGCGACGGTGCGATGAACGGCGACAGTGTCGTCACAGGCGACGGCGCGCCGACCGGCGACGGTGCGGTCACCGGCGATGCCTCCGACGCAGCCGCGGAGGCCGGCGTGGACGGCGCACAGGACGCGACGGTCGCGTCGGAGTTCGGCGTCGACCTCGGCCCGACCGCCGACGCGCGTCCCCTCGACCTCGGAGGCTCGGACGGCGGGCCGGACACCGACGCCCGCTCAACAGCGGATGCAGGCGGCTCGGGGGGGCCGTTGGATTTCGGCACCCCGCGGGGCGGCGCGCTCTCGTGCTCGACCGGCGGCGCCTGGTCGGGGTCGGCGGTGTTCGGGCTGGTGCTCGTCGGTCTCGCACGCCGCCGCCGGGGGCGCCCATGAACCGCAAGCGTCCATGGATGGTTCGGGTCACCGCCGCGTTGGGCGTGGTCACCGCGACCGCGACGGCTCACGCCCAGCCGACGGCGAATGCGCGGCGCTTCCAGCCGAGCCCCGTGCTCTCGCCCTACCTCACGCTCGACGGCGCCCACACCCAGGGCGACGGCGGGGTCGCGTTCTCCGTACTCGGGAGCGTGGAGCGGCGCCCGCTGATCTTCTACGCGAAGGACGGCACGACCCGCGACCTGGTCTACGAGCGCTGGACGACCGATGTCGTTCTCGCCTTCGGTCTCCTGCCGCGGGTCGACTTCGGGCTGCACCTGCCCATCGTCGTGAACCAGACGGGGCGCACTCTGGACCTGCAGGACCGCCTCGACGCCCAGGCCCTGGGTGATCCGGCCCTGGCCTTCAAGCTCGAGGTCCTCGACAAGGGCCGACTGTCCGTCGGCGTGGCGCTCGTCGGTCATGCGAGCCTACCGCTGGGCGCCTCCGAGGCGTTTGTGGGGGAGCGCGAGTCCACCTGGGGCGGACGCCTCGTCGTGGAGGTTCCGAGCGGGACGCGCTTCGACGCGGTCTTGAACGCGGGCTACCGCGCGCGCCCCGAGACGACCCTCGAGGAGCTGGTCCTCGACGACGAGTACTTCGCCGGGGTCGGGCTGAGCTGGCGCTTGCGGCCGCGCTTCGCGCTGAACGGCGAGCTGCAGGTCGGCACCTCGGCCGATGAACCGTTCCAGTTCCGCGAGACCACCCCGGCCGACGCGAACGCGGGCGTGCGCATCCGTGTGTGGGACGCGCTCCACCTCACGCTCGGCGGAGGCGCCGGCCTCAACGGCGGCTACGGCTCGCCGACCTGGCGCGCGCTGGGCGGGCTCGAGTGGTTGCCCCAGCGCCACGATTGGGACGGCGACCGGGTCGCCGACGGGGTCGACCGCTGCCTGGAGGAGCCGGGAATCGAGCGTGAGGCCGGCTGCCCGCCCCAGGCGGTCGCCCAGCCCCTGCCCTCGCCCAGCCCGGTCCGCAACAGCTCTGACGCCGACAACGACACGATCGCCGACGCGATCGACCGATGCCCCTACCTCTCCGAGGACCTGGACCGCTTCCAGGACGACGACGGCTGCCCCGATCCGGACGACGACCTCGACCTGGTGGCCGACGCCTATGACGGCGACCCGCGGCAGCCCGAGGACTGGGACGGTCGAAACGACGACGACGGCATCCCCGACCTGGACGACGACCGCGATGGCGTCGCCGACCTCGAGGACGCGTGTGTCCTGGAAGCCGGGGACGGCGACGACGGCTGTCCGGGTGGGCCGAAGGCCGGCGGCGCCGAGGTCGCCGTCACGGGTGGCCGAACGTCGGTCAACCTGGAGCCGGGCGGTCCCGTGGTGCTCGGCGACACGATTCATCCGCCCGAGCCCGTCCTCTTCGAGTTCGCGAGCACACGCTTCACACCCGACACCGAGCGGATCATCGACGGCCTCGCGACCTTCGTGAAGGGGCACCCCGAGCTGGGGAACGTCGAGGTCGGGGTCCACGTGGACGCCGTGGGAGCGCGACCGTGGAAGCTCTGGCTCTCGCAGTCGCGCGCCGACGCCGTGAAGGCCGCGCTCGTGAGCCGCGGTGTGCCCGAGTCTCGCCTGACCGCGCGGGGCTACGGCCCCGACGTGCCCGTGGCCGACAACGACGAGGCGCTCGGGCGTTGGCTGAACCGCCGTGTCGAGCTGCGGATGGTCGAGCGGAGCCTCGCGAACGAGGCCTCGGCGCGCGGCAAGATCCAGCCGGTGCGCTCGCCCGAGGGAGAGCGCGGCGCCGTGCTGCGGCCGTCGACGCCCCTCAAGTTCGTCAACAAGAGCGCGGCGCTGAGCCCGGAGAGCGCGCCGCAGGTGGCCGAGCTCGCGTCGCGCATTCTGGAGAACCCCCAGTGGGCCGCGGTCGAGATCGCGGTCTACACCGACGGCCGCGGTGACCTGCGTCTGAAGGAGAAGCTCAGCGAAGCCCGCGCTCGAACGGTGAAGGACATGCTCGTGGCCCGCGGTGTGCCCGCCCGCAAGCTCGTGACACGCGGCTTCGGGGGCTACGTGCCCATCGCGGACGACGGCACCGCCGAGGGGCGCGCCCGGAATCGACGCGTGGAGCTGACGGTGCTGGAGCGACCGCGACCGGCCCCGCAGGCCCGCGTCAAACGACCCGCCGCGCCGCGAGCACAGGCGCCGTCGCACGCCAAGAACGCCCCGCACGACCTCGACGACCCGACCGAGGACCACGCCGCGCCGCCGGCGACCCATGATGCGCAACCGGCCTCACACGCCGCCGGCCACGGAGGGCACTGATGTTGAAGCACCTCGTCGGCCGCACGGGACTCGGCGTCCTTTGGGTCTTGATGCCCCTGGCCTCTGCGCACGCGTCGGACGCGCACGACACACACGGCGCGCACGACACACATGCGGCGCCCGCGGCGCACGACGCGCACGACGCGCACGCGCCCGCGAAAGCCCCGGCCAAGACCAAGAAGAAGGCCAAGGCCGGACACGACACCGCGGCGAAGGACCCGCACGATGGACACGGCGACGGTGACGCCCACGCCTCGCCGGAGTCGGCGCCCCCGGCGAAGGCCGCGAAACCCGCGAGCAAGCCCCCGGCCTCGGCCGTGGAAGCCGACGGCACCTTCACGATTCGGCTCGATCCCGACGGCGACAGCCCCGAACACGATGGACACGCCGCGCCCGCCAGCGTCGCGGCCCCGAGCCCTGGACACGCTCCGCCCGCGCCCGCGCACGCCCCCGAGGCGCCCCACGACGCCCACGGGACCCCCGCCCCCGCGGCAAGCCCCCACGGGGCCCCTGAACCTACGCGTGTGCGCCGACCGGCGCGACCGCGTGACTGGAAGCCGCTCACGGGCACGGGCGTCGCGCCCGGGCGTCGGAACAAGTGGGGGGTGGTCGAGACGCTGCCCCCGCACGTGGCGGCGCGCTTGCGCATCGGCTACCGCGGCGACGAGGTCGAGTTCCCCAACCGGGTCCTGTTCAAGCACGACTCCATCGCCTTCGACCCGGGCGCGGACCCCGTGCTCCGCGAGATCGCCGCGCTGCTCCAGGCTTCCCCGGAGATCGAGAAGCTCTGGATCGAAGGGCACACCGACATCACCGGCAGCGAGCGGTACAACCAGAAGCTGAGCGAAGCGCGCGCGAGCGCCGTGCGAGAGGCGCTGGTCCGCCTCGGCGTCGCACCGGAGCGCCTCGTCGCTTACGGCTTCGGAGAGACACGCCCGATCGCGCCGCCCGACAAGGGCAAGAAGCGCTTGGAGAATCGCCGCGTCGTCTTCCGCATGGTCTCGGCGGACCGACCCGCGCTGGTACAGCGCAAGCCGAAGGAGTTCGCGCGGGCCGCCGTGGTCGGCGTGCGTGGCGGTGTGCAGTGGCGCCTCAACCCGCTCGGCGCGACCACGAGCCAAGCGCCCCGGAGATTGCCGGCCGGCGCCCTGGCCGAGGGCGCCGAGGCCCCGCCGGACGACGAGACGGTCTTCGCCGCCGAAGGTGAGGCCCAGGCGGCGGCCGAGGCCGAGGCCGCCGCGGTCCTGCAGGATGCCCACGAGGCCAGCCCCGCGACCGACGCCGACGACGACTACTCACCCGCGGCCGAGGCCGAGGCCGAGCTCGCGAACCCGCCGGCCGTGGCCGCCGCCGGCTCGCCCCAGGGGTGGGAGCCGCTCGTGTTCAAGGCCCAGCTCGCCGAGGGCGCCGAGGTCGACACGGGCGCCGCGGGCAAGGTCCTGCTTCGCCTGCCCGACCTGTCGAGGGTGCAGCTCGACGCGGGCACACTCCTGCAGTTGACGAAGCTCTTCTTCTCGACCGCCGACAACAAGTCCTACACCGGGATGCGGCTCGAGCGCGGACACACACGGATGTCGATCAACCCGGACCGTCGCGGCACGGCGAAGGCGATCATCGCGTGGTCGGGTGGCTCGGTCGAGGTGAGCAGCGCCGACCTCGAGCTCGACCTGCCAACCTCGGGCAACGGGTACCTCGCCGTGACCCGGGGCGACGTGCGCGTCTCCACGGGCGGCGCCGCGAGCGTGACCCTCACGACCGGGCAGTGGCTGGTCCTCGCCCGCGGCGAGGGGCCGAAGCTTTTGCCCGTCGCCCCGATCCCCATCGGCCCGCTGCGCGACAGTGTGCCTGAACCGCTGTTGGCCTGGACGGCCGTCAACGGCGCGAGTGGCTACCGGGTCGAGGTCGCCGAGGACGTGACCTTCTACCAGGTCATCCACGTCGTGGACGTCGCGGCGAGCGTCGATCGGGCCCGCACGCCCGACGTGCTGGAGGACCAGCCGTGGTACTGGCGCGTGACGGCCCGCACCGCGGAAGGCGTCAGCGGCATGCCGTCGAAGATCCACGCGTTCCGGATCGACCGGCGCGCGCCCGCACTCGTCATCCCCGGCGCGGCAGCCGCGGCGCCGTAGGGTTCAGAGGGTCGTCCGGAATGGACGCCAAGGCGAGCGGACCGATGTGCCCGGCCGACCTAGGAGTGGGGGAGCACAACCGGTGATGGCTGTACCCGGGGTACTGCCTCACCGATTGGGGGCCCCGCGACGCCGGTCCGCCGGGTACAGCGGTTCGCGCAGCTGGCGGACGATTTCGGGCGACCCTCTTATTCGAACTCCGCCTCGAGGACCTCGAGGGCGGCCTGGGCCGCTTCCCAGCGCGCGTAGGCGTCGGGGAGGCTCGCCTCGGCCTGGGCGACGGACTGGGCGACGCGTCGCACCTCCTCGGGGCGCTGGTAGTGCGACGGCTCGGCCTGGGCCGCACGCAAGGACATGAGCGTGGCCTCGAGTCGCTCGACCTCGCGCTCCGCCGCCTCGACCTCGGCGCGCGGCACCCGTGTCGCCTGGGCGCGGCGCTGGCGAAGCTCGGCCTCGCTGCGTTTGTCGTCGCGATTCCTGCGCCGCTTGACGTCCCCGGCGCCGCCGCTCCAGTCGATGCTCGCGGGGTCGAGCGATTTGGCGGCCGAGGGCGCCTCGACCCGTTCGGGCGCCGTCACCGGGGGAGCCGCCGCAACGACCCGGGGCGCGGGGCGCGCGCGCGTCTGGTGGAGCGGGAAGGGCTCCGGCAGGTTGCCGCTGGCCTTTCTCCGAACGTAGTCGTCGTAGGCCCCCAGGAAGGGTCGAACGCGGCCGTCCGCGACCTCCCAGACCTCCTCGACGACCCCGTCGATGAAGTGTCGGTCGTGGCTGATGAGCACGATGGAGCCCGTATAGTCTCCGAGCGCGGCCTCGAGCACGTTGCAGCTCGCCATGTCGAGGTGGTTCGTCGGCTCGTCGAGCAGCAGCAGGTTCGCCGGCGTGAGCAGCATCTTCGCCAGGGCCAGGCGGTTTTTCTCGCCGCCGCTCAGCACGCCGACGCGCTTCTCGACGTCCTCGCCGCTGAACAGGAACGCCCCGAGCACACCGCGCACGAAGCCCGGTGTCTGCCCCGTCGCGCCAGTCATGGCCTCTTCGAAGACCGTCCGCCGTAGGTCCAGCGCTTCGATCTGGTGCTGTGCGAAGTAGTACGGCCGCGTCTGGTCACCGAGCGTGCGGTGCCCTTGTTGGTAGGTCGTAGCACCGGCGAACAGCTTGAGCAGCGTGCTCTTGCCGGCGCCATTCGGGCCGACGAGCGCGATCTTCTGCCCCTTGATGAGCTGCACGTCCAGGCCGGCGTAGACGACGTTCTCGCCCCAGCTCTTGTGCACGTTCTCGAGCTGGAGCAGCACGCGTCCGCTGCGGGGGGGCTCGGGCAGCTCGAAGTGAATCGAGCGTTGTTTCGGATCGAGGTCGACCCGTTGCGCGTCGAGCCTCTCGAGCTGCTTCAGCCGGCTCTGGGCCTGCTTCGCCTTCGACGCTTTGTAGCGGAAGCGGTCGACGAAGCGCTGAAGCTCGGCCGCGCGCCGCTCCAGGTTCTTCGACTGCCGCTCGAGCACGGCCAGGCGCATCGCGACCTGCTCGAGGTAGTCCTCGAAGTTCCCCGTGTAGACGTTGAGCCCGTTCCCCGACAGCTCGGCGATGTGGGTGCACAGCGCGTTCAGGAAGCTGCGGTCGTGGCTGATCATCACGAGCGTGCCGCGGTAGTCGCGCAGGAAGCCCTCGAGCCAAACGAGCGTCTCCAGGTCGAGATGGTTCGTGGGCTCGTCCAGCAGCAGCACGTCCGGCTGCATGAGCAGCAGCCGCCCCAACGCCACACGCATCTGCCAGCCGCCGCTCAGCTCACCGCAGTCGCGCTCGAGCTGCGCACGCCGAAAGCCGAGGCCGTCGAGCACTTCTTCGACCCGCGCGTCGATCTGAAAGCCGCCGAGTGTGTCGAAGCGACCCTGGAGCTCGGCGTAGCGCTCGAGAATCGGCGCGTGGTCGCCATCGTGCGTCGCGCTCGCGAGCTGCCCCTCGAGCGCCTCGAGCTCGCGCCCCAGCGCGAGCACACGCTCGAGGCCGCGTCGGGCCTCTTCGCGCACGGTTCGACCGGAGACCGTGGCGATCTCCTGGGGCAGGTACCCCACACTCACGTCTCGACCGATTCGAACCGTGCCCCCGTCGGGCGCGAGCTCGCCGGTGATGATCGAAAAGAGCGTGGTCTTGCCCGCTCCGTTGGGGCCGACCAGGCCGATGCGCTGGTTCGGCTTGATGTCCCAGTCCACGGCCTCGAAGAGCGTGCGCGCCCCGTAGCCCTTGGTGACGCCCTGCAGCCAGATCACGGCTCTCTCCCCGCTCCCGTACTCACTCCTTGCGGAGCGCGACCAGGACGGAGGCGCGTGCGGCCCGCGCCCGCGCCATGGGTTCCTTGTCCGAGAGCCCGGGCAAGAGGAGGTCGAGCGAGGCCTTGGGGCCGTAGAGTCCGACCGCGTCGAACGCCGCGGCGCGCACCTTGCCGTGCTGGCTCTTCGTGAACTCCCGGTAGGTCGCGAGCGAGGTCTCCTTGCGGAGTCCAGCGAGGGCCACGAGGGCCGCACCGGCCGTGTCGTCGTCCGTGGAGCGCTCGGCGATGGAGAGCAGACGCGTCGCGGCGGCCTCGCCTCGCTCCGCCAGCGCGTCGACCGCGAAGCCCCGCTGGGTGTCCGAGCCATCGAGCGCGAGGACCTCGAGCGCCTCCACGGGCACCTTCGGGTTCTTGCCCAGGTCGATGACGTGCTGGGTGCCGAGCCAGCCGAGCGTGGTCTTGAACTCCTTGAGCGTGCCCTTGGGGTCGAGCGCGAAGAGGTGCTGCCAGGCCGCGAACCGGAGGTCGACGTCCGGGTCTCGCTTCAACAGCGCGACGAGCGTGATCGCGCGCGGCGAGCCCGTCCGCGCCACGGCGTCCACCGCGGCGCGCTTCAGCTCGAGCTGCGGCGCCGTGATGTGGAACTGGAGCGGGTCGATGATCTCGGCGGTGCCGATGGCCGACAACGCCTCGACGAGCGCCTTCTTCACCTGGACGTCGGGCTCTTTGCGAAGCATCTCGCCGAGGCGCGCCTCGTCACCGGGCTTGGCCACGGCGGCGAGACCGCGCGCGGCCGCAAGCCGGATTTCGACCTGGCCTTCACGCATCGAGGCCTCGAAGAGCGGGGCGCTCGGCCGATGACGAATGCCCGTGAGCGCGCCGAGCGCCTCGAGGCGCAGAGGTCGGCGGTCGCTGCGCGCGAGCTCCTGCAGCAAATCGACGACGGCCTTCTCGCCGGTCGCCTTCACCCAGGCCTCGAGCCACGCGAACGTCCGCGTGACCTCGTCCTGGGTCTCGTTGTTCGTGATCCGGTCACGCAGCTCGCCGAGCACGGCGAGGTCGCGCACGCCGCGCAAGCCGTCCAAGGCGACGAGCCGCACGGTCGCGTCGTTGAACCGCGCGCCCTTGGAGAGCGACTTGGCCATGGCGGCGTTGCCCAGGCCGCGCTGGCTCAGGACCGACGCGGCGTCGATGCGCTGCGCGAACTCCGCCTTTTCGTAGGCCTTGCCGAGCACCTTGCTGATCTCCGCGCCCGCCTTCGGGTCCTGGACCCGAACGAGGTAGGCCCGGACGGCCACGCCGAGAGCGTCCCGGTCGTGAACGTGCGTGAGCCCCCACGACACACCGAGCGGCTCCGCGTAGTTCGCGAACAGCGCCAGGCCTTCCGCGAAGTCTTTGCCGTCCTGAGGCTCGGCGAGCAGCTTCGCCAGCGTGTCCCACGCCGGCTTGCCCCCGCGCTTCGCGATCTGCGCGCGCACCCAGACGCGGGTCTCGGGGGCGCCATCCACCTCGGCCCGCGCGAGCGCGACGCCCTGCTGAGCGGCGGCGACCACGGCCTTGGGTCCGTCGATGAAGACGAGGCCACGGTCCCGCTCGTCGGCGTCGCTCGAAGCCAGCAGCTTCACGACCGCCGCGAAGGCGGCGTCGTAGGTCTTCTTGTCTTTGGTGTCGCCGAGCGCGAGCCCGATCGCCCGGTCGCGCAGCGGCGCGAAGGAGTCCTCCAGGCCCGCGGCGAGCGCCTTCGCGCGGTCGTCCTTCGTGCCGACCTTGCCGCCCGCTTCCGCCAACGACAGCCGACCTTCGAACGCGGCGACGCGAACCCGAGGGTCGCTGCTCCCGGCGAGGTCGTCGTACACCGTGCGGGCCTGGGCGCCGACGTCCTCGGGCTTCGGCCCCGCGTCGACGGCGGGCTCGGCCTTGCCGGCCTTGCCGGCCTTGGGGGCCGCGTCGGCCACCTCCGGGGAGCCGATGAACGCGGCCCCTCCGAGCAGCGATGTGAGGACGAGAACCGAAGCCTGTCGACGGACCATGCGAGTCTCCTGAAGCGACGCCCTACGCGCCGCGAGTGCCGATAACACGGAGCCCCGGGGGGCTTCAACCCGGCCGCGGGCGGAGGGCGCGTCGCGGGCGTCCTTCGTTGACACACTGATCGTGGGGTTGCGACGATGCGGGCCCGGTCCCCCGTCGAGGTCATCCCGTGTTTGGTTCTCCCGCACTGCTCGCCCGCACCGTCGCCGCTCGGCTCGGGCTCACCTGGCTCGGTCTCGCGCTCTCGACAGGGTGCGTGGCCGTGTCGACGGAAGGGCTGAGCCAGGCCGAATGCGTCGACTCGAAGGACTGCGGGGACGGCGCCGCGTGTGTCGAAGGTCGCTGTGTGGCGCCGACCGACGAGCTCTGCGACGGCGAGGACCAGGACGGCGACGGCCGGGTCGACGAGGGCTTCGACCTGCAAACGAACCCGGACCATTGCGGCGTCTGCGGGTTCGCGTGTCCGGGCGAGTGTCTCGACGGCGCGTGTGTCGTCCCGCCCGACGGGGACACCGACTGCACCCCGACGGACGAGGTCTGCGATGGCGCGGACCAGGACTGCGACGAGGCCATCGACGAGGGCACGCTCAACGCCTGCGGCGCCTGCGGCGACGTGCCCGTCGAGGTCTGTGACGGTGCGGACCAGGACTGCGACGGCGCGACCGACGAGGGCCTGGCGAATGCGTGCGGCGCCTGCGGCGAGCTGCCCGAAGAGCTCCCCTGCACCCTCGCCGACGAAGACTGCGACGCGATGACCGACGAGAACGACCCGCCCGAGGGCTGTATGCCCGCGGAGACCCCCGAGGCCACATGCGACGGGCTCGATGACGACACCGATGGCCGCGTCGACGAGGGTCTGCTCAACCGGTGCGGAGACTGCGGCCCGCTCGCGGACGAGGTCTGCGACGGTGTCGACCAGGACTGCGACGCCTCCACGGACGAGGCCGCGCTGGGCCTGGGCATGCCCTGCGGCGCGGGCGAGGGCCTGTGTGTCGCCTCGGGCCGGACCGTGTGCACCGAGGACCTCGCGGGCGTCGTCGCGTTGCGATGCAACGCCGTCCCCGGCGAACCCCGGGACGAGGTCTGCGGGAACGGACTGGACGAGGACTGCGACACTCGACTCGACGAGGGCTTCGAGGACCGCGTCGGGGCGGCCTGCAGCGCCGGCGTGGGCGTTTGCGAGCAAGCGGGCGTGGTCGCCTGCGGGCGCGACGGCGTCATCGCGTGTGACGCGACGCCCGGGCTGCCCCGAGCAGAGGCCTGCGACGGGTTCTTCGACGACGACTGTGACGGCACCGTGGACGAGGGCTTCGACCTCTCGAGCGACCCCCTGAACTGCGGCTTCTGTGGCTTCGATTGCACCGCGCCCAATGCGGTCACACTGTGTGAGGCCGGCCGATGCGCCCTGGACCGTTGCGAAGACCCGTGGGCGGACGTCGACCGCCGCCCGGAGAACGGGTGCGAGTGCAACGTCGGCGCGCCGGACGCACCGGATCCAGAAGCGCTCGACTCGAACTGCGATGGTGTGGACGGCGAGCTCCGCGGCTCGATCTTCGTGTCTGTGACGTTCGGCCGCGATTGCGGACTCGATCGGGGGCGCGACCCCTGCCCCGACCTCGTCGACCGGGAGCTCGAAGGCACCTCGACGGCGCCTGTGCGCTCACTCGTACGGGCCCTGGAGCTCGCGGGCAGCCGCGGTGTGTCCGCCGTTCTGCTGGACGGTGGCACGTACGCTCAGAACATCGCGTTCCAGCTCGGCTTCGACCTTTCGTTCCATGGCGGCTACGACTACGAGCCGGCGACCGGGGCGTGGAGCCGTCCGGGCCCGGCGCGGTCGCCGACCGTCATCCAGGCGGGCCGTGCGCGGAACGAGCCGGTCTTCTACGTAGGCTCCGCCGTGACCGTTCTCTTCGACGCGGTGACCCTGGACGCGCCTGCGGCTGCGGTCGGTCAGAGCGCCATCGCCCTGGTCGGGGACGGCTGTCGTTCGATCTCACTGCGGGACGCGCGTGTTCTGGCGCGCGAAGGCGGGACCGGCGCGGCGCCCGCGTCGCCGGATCCCGGCCGAACCCCCAGCAGCGCCGACGCCGGGGGCGCCGGGGACCTCGGCATTGTCGGTACGGGCGGCCGGAATGGAACCTGCCCCAACGGGACCTCCGGCGGAAACGGTGGCTCGGGGGGAGGCCTCCGCAACGGCGCGCGTCCGGGCGAGCCATCGGCGAGCCAGGCCCGCGGCGGCGATCCCGCCGACGAGTTCACACAGGCGACCGGCGGCGACGACGGTCAACCCGGCGAAACGGGCCAGTCCGGTCGACCCGGGCCTCTCGGCGGTGTCGCGGCCTCTGGTGTTCTACAGGCATGGCGCGCCTCGGACCCGTCCCCGGCAACGCCCGGCGCGCCCGGTGGAGGCGGCGGCGGCGGCGGCGGCGGGTATCTGGGGATCGTCGCGGTCCCCAACCTCACGGGGCCCGGCGGCGGCGGCGGCGGCGCCGGCGGCTGCGGTGGCCTCGCCGGCCTCGCGGGGGGCTCCGGAGGCGGAAGCTTCGGGGTCATCCTGCTCAACGGGTGCAGCCTCGCCGCCGAGCGCTCCACCGTGGAGAGCAGCGCGGGGGGCGCCGGGGCTGCCGGCACGACCGGAGCCGATGGCGCCCGCGGAGGCGAAGGCGGCGCGTCACAGTCGGATGCCGTCGCCGACCAGCCCGGCGGCGCCGGTGGGCGCGGCGGCACCGGAGGCTGCGGCGGCACGGGGCCGAGCGGCCACGGAGGGCCCAGCCTGCCCGTGCTGCGCGTCGGCGCGCCGGCCGTGGTGCTCGACCCGCAGAGCCGTCTCGTCCCGGGCGCAGGCGGCCTTGGAGCGGCCGGCGCCCAGAGTCGATGCGGCGCCGACGAAGGGGTCTCCGGTCTCGACGGGTTCAGCGGGCCCACGGGCTGTTGCGCGCTCGGTCTCGACTGCGGAGACGCGCTGGCCTGCGCCGACTGACCGCTCAGGGCGCGGCGCTCGGGGGCGCCGGGGCGAGCTCGACGCCGCGATGGACGAGGAGCCCCACGGCGTCCCCCAACCGCGTCGGTGTCACGACCTTCACCGGCGTTCGGTGCGGATCGAGCCCGATCCAGGCCGTGCCCTTCTGTGGGGGCTGGTCGAGGTCCTTCGGCTCGATGAAGCCGCCGGTGATCTGCCCCGTGAGGTCGACCTTCACCGTGTCGAAGAAGCCGAGCTCGGTCCACACCTTCTCGAACCCGCTCACGTGCACGGTGATGAGCCGTTCGCGGCGGCCATCCCAAATGAAGTACGAGAACCGTTGCCCCGGCGTCAGCGCCATGCGCCGGGCCGCGTAGACGCTGCTCAAGGCATCGAAGACCGGGCCCGCCGGGGAGAAGTTCCGCGTCAACGCTTTCGCGGAGCCGCGCTTGCGGGTCGTCTCGAGGAAGCGGCGTTCCTGCTCGAACCGCGTGTGCATCGAGAAGGCGTTCCCGGCTTCGCGCAACACGAAGTCGATCTGGACCGGCAGAAAGGTGCGCTCATCCACCAGCACGTCGAGCCGATCGTCGATGGGATAGAACGCGGACAGCGCCGAGCTGCTGCGGACCCAGCCCACCAACGGCACGATGGGGTGCCCTTCGAACCGTGTTCGATACCCGACACCGAGCATGACCTCTCCGGCATCGAGGCCGAGCATCCGCACCTTGAAGCGGAGGCGCTCGCCCTGTTCGAAAGGGATGGGCCCCAGCGCCGGCATCACCCGCAGCTCCGGTGCGAGGACCGGTCGCCGTGTGGGCCAGCGCTGGCGCTCGGCCTTGGCCTTGGGGCCCGTGCTCGTGCGGGCGTCCGTCTGCACGGCCACGAGGAGCAGGCTCACGAGGAGCACCCACACGCTCGACCGCCGCCTCGACGAGAGGCTCACGCGGCGCGGTGCCGCAGATAGTCGATGTAGACCCCGACCTCGGCGTCGTTCGGGAGCTCGCCGCGGCGCACGGCGTCCTCGCAGGCGCGCCTCAAGAGCCCCACCTCGGGCCCGGGCGAGACGCCGAGCTGGCGCATGATCTCGAGTCCCAGGCCCTTGGGCACGCACGGTGCGCGCGCCTCATCGGCGACCACCAGCGACTCTACGCGGGTGCGCAGGTGATGCAGATTGGCGATGGCCTCGCGCCGGCGCCCCGCACGCTTGCTCGTCACGTCCGCGCGCGAGAGGTGCAAAAGGTCGTCGAAGTCCTCGCCGATCTCGCCTGTGAATCGACGAATCGCCGCGTCCGTCCAGGCCGGCGCGTAGAGGTTCGCGCGCAGGTGGAGCTGGACCAAACGGCGAACGCGCGCGGCCAGGTCGGTCGGAAACTCGAGGCGAAGCGCGACCCCGGGCAACATCGCCGCGCCCAGGTCGTCGTGCTGGAGGAAGTGCACGGTCCGCGGGGGCTCGAAGGTCCGGGTCCACGGCTTGCCGATGTCGTGAAGCAAAGCCCCCCACCGGATCTCCGGCCGCGGAATCGCCTGCTTGACGACGATTCGGGTGTGCTCCCACACGTCCTTGTGAGGAAACCGGCTGGTGCGGTGCAGACCGACCAGCGCGGCGACCTCGGGCAGCGTGAAACCCAGCAGGCGGGTGCGTTCCAGGGCGTCGAGCGCCTCGGCGGGGCGACGTCCCAGCAGGAGTCGGTCGAGAAGATCGAAGACGAGCGGAGCCGGCGCTTTGAGCACGGCGCCCGCGTTCTCGGTCACGGACCCCAGGAGCGCCGCGGACGGCGCGGTCGCGAGCTCGCTGGCCACGGCCAGAACCCTGAGGCCCAGCGCGCCATCCTGCGTCTCGAGCCCACTCACGCGGAAGCCGAGGTCCAGGGCCTCGAGGGCCCTTCGACCGTCCAGGGGATCGAGCACGGT
Source organism: Bradymonadia bacterium (assembly GCA_049318805.1). GTDB lineage: Bacteria > Myxococcota_A > Bradymonadia > UBA7976 > UBA1532 > CANLBD01. Next base: position 742 of record JBMOFP010000141.1, on the reverse strand, counting down.
GCCGTCCGGGAGTACGCCCACGGCGTCCACACGCACACCCCGACCGACGAGCGCCGCCTCGAGGCCGTCCGGGGCCGAGCGCACGACACAATCGGCGCCGAGACGGCTCCCGTCCGAGCGGGTCCAGGCGTCCGGGAAGAGGTCGTTCAGCGTCGCAGCTTCGGTCTCGACGAGCAGCTCCGCCCGGGAGCGGACAGCCCTGAAGCCAAGGCGCGCGCGCGCCGCCGCGCCGACCCAACACCATCGCAAGCCGCGGCCGTTCAGCCGGGCGATACAGTTCTCGAGTTCGACGTCCATGCCCGAATCAGACTATCAGCCTGGTCACGCCTGGGCGAGCCGCGTGGCGACGAAGGCCTCGTAGCGGCGCCGGTCGCGCGGGAAGATGTACTTGATGCGATAGGCGGCGCGCGCCGCCTCGCTGCGGGTCTCGGCGTCCGCAGGCGCACCCGCGCGCTCGGCGAGGATTCGAACGGGCGCCTCGCCCGGGAGCGACACGGCGAGCCACTCGAAGCGCGCCGCCGTCGGCCGAGAGGTCGCCGACTCGACCGCGAGGCCGACCACGCTCAGGTCGACGGTCTCGAGGTCGACGACCACGGCCTTGCCCTCACGCTCGGCCTCTACCGGAAGACGTGCACACACACGCTCACTTCCCCGACGTTCCATGACAACCTCCCGCATGAATCCACATATACGCACCATGTCGTACATGTGGAATTCCACAAGCCGCGGAGGCTTTCAAGTC
>JBMOFP010000140.1:0-16289 GCA_049318805.1 Bradymonadia bacterium | reverse complement strand
GGGCGCCCCCGAGGTGACCCAAAGAGCGCTCGCCATGAGTTGGAACGTGGCGTCGCCCAGGGCCGGCCATCGAACGCCGACACCGACACGGGGACCGAACCGGAAGCGCGCGGTGGTCTGGTCCTGAGGGTCGTCCGCATCACCGATCTCCGCTTCGACGGCGCCGGCGACGACCCCGTGAAACTCCGCGGCGAGCGGAGCGCTCCAGGCCAGGTCGGTGTTGAGGCGCCACGGCGCGCCCAGACTCGCCGAGTCGCGCCGGACCACGAGCGGCGCCCAGCCGAGGTCCAGGCGGACCGCCTCGTCGTCGACCAGCGAGGGGGTGCGGAGAACCACGCCCATCGCACCGACGAACACCGAGGGCCCGAGGCCGTAGGCCGCGGTCTGGATCCCCAACGACCAGGGGTCACCGGTCCGCTCGGATTCATTCGAAGTCGGTGTGGGCTCGACGCGAACGGCGTCCGCGTCGAGCGCTTCCATGGTGACCTCGTAGGCGCTCGGGGCGCTGCCGGGGGCAACCCGTTCGGAGAGCGGTGTCGGGAGGTCGGCGGCTGGCCGCTCCGGCAACGGTGTGAGCGGTGGCGGGGCGAAGTCGAGCCCGGCCTCGGGCGGCAACGGGGCAGGGGCCAGAGGGCGTCGCGCCGGGATGAAGCGGCCTGCGCCGGTCGGGGACTGGGACAGCATCTCGAGGCGGAGACGGAGGGCGAGCACCATCGAGGCCTCGCCCGCGGCGGGCGGGGCCGGGCCGAGGGTGGCCTCGAGGAGCTCCCCATGCCCGCCCAGGCGGGAACGATAGAGCCACACCGTGGCGCCGTCGGGGTGGGCGCGCAGGCCACAGACCGGGGCCAGGCCGCGGGCGCGGGCCGCGGAGACGAAGGCCTCTTCGGACGCGATGGTCTCGTTCCGGACGGCAACGATGGGCAGGCCGAGCGCACGCAGCGCCACGGCCCACCCGGACGACCCGGCGCCCTGGGCCAGCATGCACGCCGAGATGCCCGAAAGGGACTGGGGGGCGCGCGGGCTGCGCGCGGACGCGACGCTGGGCGACAGGGCGCAGACCGCGAGGCCGAGCACGAGGGGAGCGCCGCCGGTACGCGAGAACACGAAGGAATGCACGGGAGGATGCTGCCCGAATGGGGACGCCGTTGACAGGTCCGGGTCCGACGTTCGACGGTCGCTCCGATGACGTCACGCCCCAGCCGTTGGAGCGCCGTGCACCGGAGCGCCGTGACCTGCCTCGTCGCTGCGAGCCTGGGGGCATGCGGGGCAGCGCCTGCGGTGCGGGCGGTCGACGAGCCGACGGCGAGCGCGCGGAATGCTCGCCGCGACGTGCTTCGAGAGGTGTTCCTCCGTGGAGCCCCTGTCGAGGCCTCGGGCGGGCCGCGCGCCGCGCTCACGGTCGAGGGCCTGGACGCGTGCAGCGCCGGCCTGCTCGCCCGTGCCGCACAGCCCGCGCCGGGGGCCCGGCCCTTACGGCTCACGTTCTTCCTCTCGGCGGGAGACGTCGCCGCGGCGCGCGCGGCGTCCGAGTCCGGCGCCCGTGAGGCGATCGCGCGACTCAGGACCGACGGCCACGAGGTCGCGCTGCGTGTTGAGCGGGCCCCGCTCGAGGGTGAGGTCGACGCCCGCGGGTTTCGGGCGCTCCTCGCGGTCGAGGCCGCGGCGCTGCGGGCCGCGCTCGTGGATGCAGGGTGGCCCGAGGTCCCGGAGCCCCGGGCCTGGCGGGGACCGCCTGAGCGCGGGCTCTTCGACCGCTCGGGTTTCACCGACCGACCGTTGGTCCTCTGGAGCGTTCATCCGCCCGATCCCGCGTCGACCTCCGCGGATGCGTACGTCGCCGACCTCGTCGCGTCCGTCCGCGACGCCGACATCCTCCGGTGGGCTTCCGCAGAGGGGCACTGCGGGCTGCTGGAGTCCGTCGGCTCGACGTCCACGGCCCTCGACCGTGCGGGTGTGCGAGCGTCGACCCTGTCCGAAGTGCTGGGCGCGTTCGCGACCCGGCGCTCGAGCGCGCGCCTCCTGCGCTTCGCCAGCGAAACGGCCGCCCCCTGTGATGCCGCACCGTCCGGCGACGCGGCGTCGAGCGAGCGGGGCCTGACGGCCCGGTGGGGGCTCGTCGTCGACGTGCCCGCGGGCGAGCGGGCAGTCGTGGTCCCGTTGGCGGAGCGAGGCACAGTGGCCACCCGACTCGTCGAGGCCCCCGCGTGGCCGAGCGTCGAGGCCGCGGCGAAAGCGCCGATGCACTGTCGCGTCGAGGTCCCGCAGGCCCGCTGGTTGAGCCCGCTCGCGTCCGACCGCGCGGTCTGGATCACCGGGCGCGGACGTCCCGCGCGGCGAGACGCTCGGGCGCTCGCGCCGACGGCCACCCCGCTGGCGTTGCCGACACTTGCGGACCTGGTGCGCCTGGAGTCCAAGCAGCGTTTGCCGTGGCGCCTCCGCGGGATCGTGGCCCGCGCCCTGGGCGGGCTCGGGCTCTCGACGCCGCTGCTGTTGGAGACCCGGACGAGCGTCGGGGTCGTGGTCGGACGCATGGTGACGCCCGCGGCCCTCGAGACGCCCACGGACGAGCTCGCGGGCGCCGTCGCGGGGTACGTCCAGTGGAATGAGACGAGCCTCGGGGAGTACCTCGTGCTCGCGGAGGCACGACCCGCGGACGCCGACGCCTTGACACGCTCGGCCTACGCTTTCGACGGCGCCCTCCGCGCGGGTCCCTTCCTGGTCATCGATCGCCTTGGAGGCGGCGCGGCGACCATCGATCCCGTGCTGCTCCCGGGCCCCGGAGCGCCGGCCTTCGGGCGGCCCGCGACGGCTCTGCTGGCCGACGTCCTTCGGACCGGGGCCTCGCTCGCGCCGGGGGACGTGGTCGTGGTCGCGCCCGCACCGCTCGAACCCGCGGCGCTCGAGCCCGTGATGGACGACGAGGTCGCACCGCCCGGGCGTGCTGGACTTCGGCACACCGTGGCGCGCGCGCTCCTCGCCGCGGCCGAGCGCGGCCGATGGCTGCGGCCCGGCGCGCCCGTAGAGTCGAGGGCCGACACCCTCGGCCTCCTCGCGTTCCGGCTCGTGCTGCCGGCGGGGGTCGCCGTGCCCGACTTGCGCGCCCTTCGAGCGGCGCGTCCCGCCCTTGACCCCGTCGGCGTTCCGTAGCAGTTTCCGCGGCGCCCATGAACGAGCTGACGAACCGACTGGCGCGGAAGCACTTCGACCGCGGCCGAACGTTCGAGCTCCAAGACCGGCTCGACGACGCCCTTCAGGCCTACCGGCAGGCGGTCGACCTGGGCCCGGACTTCGTGGAGCCCTACTTCGCCCTCGGTCGCCTCGAAGCGACGCTCGGGCAATGCGAGCGGGCCCTGCCCGCGCTCGAGCGGGCCCGCGCCTTCGGAGACGACCCGGAGGTCGCAGAGTGGCGCGGCTACGCGCTGGGGCGGTTGAGACGGTACGACGAGGCGCTCGCCGAGTATCTGCTCGCGCTCTCGACCGGGGCCCCGGGGGTCCGCCTCAACGCCGCGCGGATGTTGCTCGCGCTCGGCCGCTGGGACGAGGCCGATGCCATGCTCGCGGCGGCCGAGGAGCCCGAAGCCGAAGCGCTGCGCGCGGCGCTGCCCCGCTACCGGGAGTTCACGCCGCCCTCGAGTGCCGGCCGCGCGACCGGCCGTGACCCCATGGACGACGCACGCGCCGCGCGATACCTCGCGGCGGCGACCCTCGTACTCGGCACGCTGGGCGACGGCGGCATGACGCTGGCCGCACCCAGCTACCTCCTCTTGTCTCCACGCCACTGCGCGGTGACCGTCGGCCGCCTCCTCCGCCTGGTCCGCGAGCGACGCTGGCGATTCGACGCGGTCCTCGGTCAGGGGCCCGCGCACGGGCCCGCAGCGCAGGCGACGGCCCACCTCCTGGACGTGCCCCTCGTCCTGCAGCCCTCGCCGGGAGACTCCGTCTTGATGGTCAGCGCGGTCGTGAACGGGCCGGAGGACGCCGTCGCGCTCAAGAAGCGCCTGGCCGGACACGCGGGCAAGGTGATGCACTTCGCGTTCGGCTTTGTGCCTGGGCCGGAGCCCACCACGGACGAGCCCGAGGTGGTCGGTCACATCGGGCGGTGTGCGGTCGAGTGGTACAGGGTCGAGCCCTGGGCCCGAATGCGCGCCGTCAACCTCGCCGTAGGTTCCGAGGAGCCTGCCTTCGAGGTCGGCCCCGCCTTCGTCGATCCCAACGCCGCGCGGGTCACTCAGGCGATCATCGAGGCGTGTGAACGTCAACGCACGGACGCCGTCGCCGCCTCCGTCCTCGCGTGGTACGGTCGCCACCCCGGGACGCGGGCCTTCGCGAACGAACCCCTCGCCGCGCCCGATGCGCGGCGGGAACCGTAGGAGCCTCTGGTGGTCACCGCTCCCGTCGTCGGCCGAGACCTTCGTCTCTGGGCTGGGCTCGCCCTCATCGGCGGTTTCGCGTGCGCATCACCCGAGGCTGTCCCGCCGCCGGTGGTGCTCGACGCGGGTTCGCTCCCACTGGACGCGGCGCCTCCGCCGCCCACGACCGCGCCGGACGCCGCGGTCCCCACCTTCATCATCGGCGCGCCGGTCATCGTGGCCGTGCCTCCGGTGGTGACGGCCGTCGCGAGCACACCCGCCGCCCGGGGTCGCCCCACGGGACGCCCCGGCGCGGCCAGCCGTCCAACCGCCGGGAAGAAGTCGTCCACCGGCGGCGTCGACGCCGTCATCGAGTCCCACTACGGAGACGTCGAGGCCTGTTACGCCCCCATCGCGCTCAAGGATCCGCGCGTCGCCGGACGCATCGTCCTCCAATGGACGCTGGGGGCGGACGGCCGCCCGAGCGCCGTCGCCGTGGTGCAGGACACCCTCTCGAACCCCGCCGTCGGCGCGTGCCTGAAGGCGCGCGCACGCGCCTGGCGGTTTCCGCCGCCCGAAGGGGGGGTGGGGGTCGTTCGAGCGCCCTTCGACCTGCGGTTCGAGTAGGCGATGTCGGCTGGGCTCCCCGAAGCGTCTCCCAGCGCCGTGCGTCGCGCGCTCGGCGTGGTCGGTGTCCGTTTCACGGGCGCGGCATTGGCCGCGGGCGCCGTGGTCATCGCGGACGCGCTTCACCTACTCTCCGTAGGCGGCGCGGGTGCCGCCGGTGCGGCGATCCTGGTCCTGGCGGGCCAGGTGGGACTGCCGCTGCTCGTCGTCGGCGGATTCGTGGGGCTCGGGCTCGAGCTGCTGCGCCGCGGGGCGACCGACGCCGAGTCGGCGACGTCGGATCCGCCACGCCGGGCGGCTCGGGCCGTCTTCGGCGCGCTGGTCATGGCGGCGCTGGTGCTCGCGGTCCAGGCGGCGGTGGTGCACTTCTCGGCCACGATGCGTAAGCCCATCTACCAGGGGCTCGCCGCGGGGCTCGTCGGCGCCGCGACCCTGCTCGTCAGCCTCGGGGTTCAGAGACCGAGCGTCGCGGTCCTACGGCTCGTTTTCGTGGGCCTGGAGCGTGTCATGCCCCCCCGGTCGAGGTCCTGGAGCCCCGCCTCTCCGCGCGGCGCCTGGCTCATCGCGCTGGCCGGGGTCTGCGTGGGCGCCTGGGCGCTCCCGCGGGTCCGGCCCGAGTTCGCGACCATCGACCTTCGCCCCGCGTACATGCTCGCGCTCTGGGGCTTCGTGTCCGTGGGTCTCGCGCTTCGCCGTCCGGGGTCCGTCGAACGTGCGGTCGCGGCCGCCTTCGCGGTCGTCGCGGGGGCGGGGTGCATCTATGGCGCGGCCGCGCTGCCCGGCGACAGCGCGGCACGGCTGGCGTTGAGCCGTGACACGATCGTGGGGGCGCGCGCCCTCGGGCTCTGGGCGCGCCTGGGCGACGCCGACGCCGACGGTGTCGCGGGCCGTTGGGTCGGAGGCGACTGCGACGACGCGAACGCGCGCATCTCTCCGAGCGCCTTCGACGTGCCCCGGAACGGGACCGACGAGAACTGCAGCGGGGCAGACCTGGTCCCGAGTGAGGATCCGTACCTGCGTCCGCCGAGGCCGCCCAGCGCGCCGTCCGACGCCCCCCCCGCGCCTCGACGCGTCAACGTCGTCTTGCTCACCATCGACGCCCTGCGGGCCGACGCCGCGCGTCGATGGATGCCGAACCTCATGGCTTTCGCCGAGGGCGGCGTGCGCTTCGACGCCGCCTACGCGCACGGCGCCGCGACCTACTGGTCCGTGCCGGCCCTCGTGGCCAGCACCCTCCCGAGTCGCCTGGAGATGGCCCCGGACCAGACCCCGGCGGAGAAGGAGGTGCTTCTCGCCGAGGTCCTGCGGGACAAAGGGTGGCACACCGCGCTGTTCGCGAACGTCACCGTCTTTTTCGTTCGAGGCCTGAAGCAGGGGTGCGTCGTCACGAACTACGAGACGAGCGACTTCACGAAGCATGGGGACACGCCGGGCGCGGAGCACCTGACGAACGGTGTCCTGAAGTTCGTGGACCAGTGGCGCGCAAAGCCGACGAAGGACCGGTTCTTCGTCTGGGCGCACTACTACGACCCGCACGACCCCTACGGAGAGATCCCGAGCCACCCGGCCGAGGTCGACTCGGACGAAGGCCGATACGCGGCGAGCGTCCGATACGTGGACGACCACCTGGGGCGCCTCTTCGAGGGCCTCCGAAGCCGTGGGCTCGAAGGGGAGACGGTGGTGATCGTCACGGCGGACCACGGGGACGAGTTCGGTGACCATGGGCACCGGTTCCATGGCAGCACACTCTACGAAGAGATGGTCAACGTCCCGTTGGTGATCCGCGGACCGGGCGTGGCACCGGCGGTGGTGGACGTGCCCGTTGGGCACATCGACGTGGCCCCGACGTTGCTCGATCTCGTCGGTGTGCCGGCGCCTGACCGCTGGATGGGTCGTTCGCTGGCCGGCGCGCTGCGCTCAGGCACGGCTCCGGCGCCTTCTCCGGTCGCCTTTGAGATTCTGCCGGACACAAACTACGGGGTCCATCGGGTCGGGGCGAGGGTGGGTCACGTGAAGGCGCTCTTCAGCCTGGATACGGGGCTCGGGGAGCTCTACGACCTCGCGTCCGACCCCGGCGAACGTGACAATCTTTGGGACGAAGCCGCCGCCTCGTCCGCGCTCGAGCCGGGCCGGTCGTTCTTGCTGCGTTACATCGACCACCATGCCTTCGCCCTCGGCCAGGGCAAAACCGGTGCGACCCTGGCCCCTGAAGGCAAGGCCCGTCGATGAGCGCTCAAGTATTCGCTCGATTCATCCGACACAAGCCTTCGTGCACTCACTGGACCTCGCGATCTGGGACGCCTGCGCCTCGGCGCTCACGCTGCATCGACCGGACGCCCCGGTCGAGCTGAACGCGGCCGCGCGGCAACTCTTCGGGGACTCTGGACCCGGCGACCTGCTCGACGGCGACGACGGCTCGACGCGGATCGAGGCCGAGCGTCTGCCCTGGCGACGTTGTGACGATACGGGCCAGCGGGTCGAGGCGAGCTACTTCGCGGACACGGTCACAGCGCGGCGAGCCCTGTCGTGTGTGGCGGAGCCGCTCTCGCCGGGCCCGGGCGTGTTGTGCACCTGGACGGATGCCGGGGCGAGAGGGCAGGCGTACACGCGCATCACGGTCGACGAACGCAGGGACGCCATCGCTTCTCTCGCCGCGGCGATGGGCCACGACCTGAACAATCCGCTCACGGCTTTGGTCGCCCAGACCGAGTTTCTCACCGAGGGTTTGCGCGTCCTCCTCGAAGAGTCTCCGAGCATCGGGGGTCGGGCCCGCGCCCGGGAGCTCGCCGACGCGGTCGAGGATGGGCGCACTGCGGTCGACCAACTGCGCGCGCTGGCGCGCGACCTTCGGATTTTCGTGCCGCGCGAGCCGCGGGCTCAGCGCTCGGCGGACCTCGTCCGCGTCTTCGAGACGGTGAAGCGGGTCACCTCGAGTCACCTGCGACACCGAATGACCGTGCACCTCGACTTCGCGCACACACGGCAGGCCCTTTGCGACGAGGCGGCCCTCGCGGCCGCGTTCTTCGGCCTCTTCATCGAGCTGGGCCGTCGGTTGCCGGAGCACGGACACGCCCCCTTCAGCTTGACCGTCCGGACCGCCGAGACCGACCAGGAGATCTCGGTCGAGATCCTGACGAACCTGCCTCGGGCGGGTCGGACCGCGACGCTGGAGCGCCTCGAGGTGCTGCCCTTCTCGGGCAGAGCCGGAGACCTGCCCGTTCGGGCCGAAGCCATGTGCGCGCGGATGGTCGAAGACCTCGGAGGCCGACTGGAGGTCGTGCCCCCGACGGAAACGGCGCCAGACACCCACGGCTGGCGCGCTCGGCTGCCCGCGCTGCTCGAGGTGCGGCCTCGCAGCCCGACCGGCGACCCGTTCTCGGGTGTGCGCCGGGGTCGCATCCTGATCATCGACGACGAGCCCTCGGTGGGCACCGTCATGCGCCGAATCCTGTCCTTCGAGCACGACGTGACGGTGCTCGTCCGCGCGGACGACGCCCTCGTGCTCCTGACTCAGGGGGCGCAGTTCGACGTGATCTTCTGCGACATGATGATGCCCGAGATGACCGGCACGGACTTCCACGAGGCGCTGGAGGCCGTTCGGCCCGACCTCGTCGACCGGGTCGTGTTCATCAGCGGCGGCGCGATGACCGACCGAACGCGTCGTTTCCTCGACGATGAGCGGAGGGCGCGCCTGGACAAGCCCTTCGATCTGGAAGCCGTTCGTCTGCTCGTGGCCAGCCGGCTGCGCGCGGCCCCGCGCTGAGAGGACCGACGGACTCAGGCGTCCGTGGCCTCGATGAGCTTCGAGGTCGCCTCTTCGCTGGCGAGGTAAAAGACGAGCGCGCGGCGCAGAACCGACGTGACGGGCACGGCCTCGACCTGGGCGATGCGCGTGAAGGTCCCGTGGAGCTCCGGGGGCACCCTCAGCGAGACGGCGACGGTCTTCGAGAGGGCGTCCTCGAGTCGTTCCAGGGCCGTGGCCAGCGGCGCGACACGGAAGTCGCCCGCCTCGATGCGCGCGCGGATGGCCGTGCTGAGCTCGGCGGCGCTCCACCACTGGCCCTCGAGCAGGACACGCTCTCCATCGAGATCAACCTGGGGTGTTGGCTCCGACATGCGCTGGAGCGTAGCAGCATCCGGGGTCAGAGGCACCACAGGGATGAGGTCATGGGCGCTTCTCGGGTCGCTCCGCCGCCGCACGACGCAAACGGTCGTTGAGCGCCTCGCCGAGACCGTCCTCGGGCAAAGGTGAGACCGCGATCCGGTCGAACCGGGGGTCGTCGCAGGCGCGCAGCGCGCCGAAAAGACGCGCGGCCGCCCTCAAGAGCGGCTCGGGTTCGTCGGGCCGGGCGAGCCAGGACACGTGGGCGAAGCCCGTGACGTCCACGTCGCCAAAGGCGAGGAGCGCCTCACGACCCTGGGGGTGTGTCGCGTTCAGACGCACGGGGAGCCCCGGAGCATAGTGGCTCTCGGCCAGTCCCGGGGCGTGGGGCCGTGCCCGGTCGGCGGCGCCGGCGCTGGCCAGGGGGCCGACCAGCGCCTCGATCGCCGCCCGAGGCAGGCCGCCGGGACGAAGGAGCGTGGGCGTCGAGCCCGATAAGTCGATGACGGTGGACTCCAGCCCGACCTCACACGGGCCGCCATCGAGCACGACCTCGACGGAGCGCCCCAGCTCTTCGTGTACGTGTCGCGCCTCGGTCGGGCTGATGCGGCCGGAGCGATTCGCGCTGGGCGCGACGAGCGGGGCACCGAACGCGCCCAGGAGTCGAAGGGCGAGCGGGTGTGACGGCACTCGGAGGGCGAGCGAGTCGAGGCCGGCCGAGGCGAGCCGCGAGACGGGGCAGGTCGCGGACCGTTGGAGCACCAGCGTGAGCGGACCCGGCCAGAAGGCCGTGGCGAGGCGTTCGGCCGTAGGCGTCCACTCGACGAGCGGGCGGGCGGCGTCCACGGAGTGCACGTGCGCGATGAGCGGGTTGAGCTCGGGTCGACCCTTCGCCGCGTAGACCCGGGCCACGGCGAGGTCGAGCGTGGCGTCGGCGGCGAGGCCGTAGACGGTCTCCGTGGGCATGCCGACGAGCTGACCCGCACGCAGCGCCGTCAAGGCCGACTCGAGTGGGGTCGCGTCCGAGGGCGTCGTCACCACGCCTTCTCCAGGCGTCCCCCGGGATAGCTGTGCTCCAGGATTTGGTCGAAAGTGCGTCCCTGGAGCGCCTGCCCGATGGCGCCGTGCTGGCACATCCCGACGCCGTGGCCGTGCCCACCCCCCTCGAAGGTCCAGCGGGCGGGGGCCGCTCCGGCCGGACCTTCACGGCGCACGACCCACAGGCCGCTCTTCAGGTGGCCGAGCAGCTTGCGGTTCGCGTACTCGCCTTTGTGAACGTACTCGCCCTTGGGCCCGACGTACTTCACGGCGAGGGCGCGTCCGCTTCGGCCGCGCCGGGCGACCGTGATCGTGTGCACGGGGCCGATCGGCGCGAGGCGATTCACGGCCGCCGAGACCTCGGTCCCCGCGCGCTCCGCGGTCCAACGGAAGAGGCCGCTCTTGCGTCCGGTGGTCTCGCAAAAGGCGCCCTTCGGCGGAGCGTCGATGAAGCGCGCGACCGCGTCCTCGGCGGGGCCGACCGGGCTCTGGCCCGCCGACGGCGACTGCCGGTTCGGCACGTCGAGCGCGCCGAGGAGGGCGGGCGCCGCGGAACCGCCCCACATCTGGTCGAAGGCCTCACCGTGGCCGCCGCAGCAGCTCGAGTACACGGTGTCGACCAGCCCGCGCTCGTCGAAGAGGAGCTGCCCGCGTGTGTCACGGACTGCGGCCGTGGTTCGGGCGTGCTCGCGTGTCTCGCCGCCGTAGACCTGACAGTGGGTGTCGGCACAGAGGAGGTACGGGTCCGAGCGATGGCGTGTCCCGACCTTGGCGAGGAGCTGCCCGCGGGCCGCAACGGCCTGCGCCTTCAGGGCCTCCTCCGGCATCGCGGCGGGCATCTCCGACGGCACGACCGCCTCGAGCAGCGCCTCGGCGTTCGCCAGGTTCACCACCGCGAGCCGGCCGTCGTTGCCGACCGCGAGATAGATCTCCCCGGCGTACCGGCGGTCGGCTCGACCGTGACGCGCGGTCCCACGCCCATACTCGACCTCGGGCACGTCGATGGAGGCGCCCGCCGTCGGCGTGACCCACAACAGGTCCCGGGCACGAATCTCGAGGCCTGTGCGGTCGTCGCGCGCGACGATCCAGCCGCCCGGGCGTTGCACGGACTCGGCGATGACCTCACCGAGGACCGCCGCCTCGCCCGCCAGCGCCTCCGCGTGCGCCTCGGCCTCGGCCGCGGTGGCGCGTGGATCGATGGCGAGCGTCAGACTCCGTGTGTCGAGCGTGCGTCCGGCGATCCCGAGCAGCGCGCCGCTCTCGAACACCGCGACCTCGTGTCCGGCCTTCTGCCAGCGTGTGCGACTTCGACCCGCCGCGGTCAGGTCCCCAGCGGGGAGTCGCTCCGCCGCGACCCACCAACGGACGCGCCCCGGGGTCGCCTGCTCCACGGTCACGGTCCACGAAGCGCCGGGCGGCGTGAGAATGCGAGCACCGTCATCGGCGCTCGGCAGTAGGGTCAAACGACCCCGGCTCGAGAAGCGGACCTTGTCCTGGCCGTCCATGACCCGGATGCTGACGAGGGGTTCGCCTTTGCGGTCGAAGATGACCTGGTTTGAGTAGAGGACGGCGAGGCGGTCCTTGCGGGTCATCTCGAGCGCCGGTGCGTTCGACTCCGCGTGCGCGGCCGACGCCGCGGTCGTCAGCGCCAAGGCGAGCGAGAGCACGAACGGTCGGGCGAGTCGTTGCGTCGGGCGCGGGGTCGGCATCACGGCCGCGAGGGTATGCAGGGGGCGTCCTCGGAGCAACACCCGGACCCGCGCCGATTGCGGGGTCGAAGGCGATTCGGCAATATGCCGCGCCGACCTCCCGAGGGCCACTCATGACCGACGCCACGAAATCGCCCAGCGCCTCCCTCGACGCGACGGACTTCGGCGCGATCCTGGGCCCCGCGGTCCCGCGGGACCCGACACGCCAGGTCTTCGTCAACCGCAACTTGAACATGGCGCGGATCGAGACCATCGGCTTCGACATGGACTACACGCTGGCGCCCTACCACCAGCACGCCATGGACGCCCTGTCGATTCAGATGACGGTGCGCAAGCTCATCGAGAACAAGGGCTATCCCGCCGAGATTCACGAGGCGCGCCTCGACCACGCCTTCATCATCCGAGGGCTCGCCGTCGACAAAGAGACCGGAAACATCTTCAAGATGGACAGTCGGCGCCACGTGGGTCGCTGCTATCACGGCTACACCTCGGTGCCGCCCGAGAAGCGTCGAGAACTCTACTCCGCGGCGCCGATCAACATCTCGAGCAAGCGGTTCGCGTGGGTGGACACGCTCTTCAGCCTGCCCGAGGCGACGCTCCTCGCCGGCATCATCCAGCACTGGGAGAGCTCCGGTCGGCCGCTGCCGTGGTCGTATCAGCGCCTCTTCGATGACATCCGCGAGAGCATCGACGAGGCGCATCGCGACAACTCGCTGAAGGCGGTGATCACCGCCGAGCTTCCGACGTACATCGACCGCGACCCCGACCTCGCGGCGTCGCTCCACAAGCTGCGCAGCGCGGGCAAGCGCCTCTTTCTGCTCACGAACAGCGAGTGGTTCTACACGGACGCGGTGATGCGCTACCTGCTCGAGGGCGCGCTGCCGTTCTACAAGAGCTGGCGCAACTACTTCGACGTCGTGATCGTCAGCGGTCGTAAGCCCGCGTTTTTCACCGAGAACTCGCCGTTCCTCGAGCTCGATGGAACCGGTGAACCCCTCGGCGAGGCGACGACCCTCGAGCGCGGCAAGATCTACCAGGGCGGCAATGTGCGGGACCTGGAGCGGATGGCGCAGATCGTGGGCGAGCACACGCTCTACGTCGGCGACCACATCTACGGCGACATCCTGCGCTCCAAGAAACACAGCGTATGGCGCACCGCGCTGATCGTGCAGGAGATGGAGGAGACGCTCCGCCTCACGCAGGAGTTCCGGGACCCCCTGCGGCGGATCGAGATGCTCGAGGAGCTGGCGATCCGCCTCGACCACGACATCAACTACCACCTCACGCTCCTGAAGAGCCTGGGACGCTGGTCCGAGATCCCGGGCGGACTCCGCGGACCCGAGAGCCGGGTCATCGAAAGTACCCGCGACCGCGCCAAGGGGGAGCTGGACGTGAAACGCGAGCTCTTGCGCCGCACGGTGGCGGAGCTCGAGGCCCTGGAGAGCGAGACCGACGGGCGCTTCAACCCCTACTGGGGCCGACTCTTTCGTGAGGGGAACGAGCGCAGCGTCTTTGGTGGGCAGGTCAGTGATTACGCGGATGTCTATACGAGCCGGGTGAGCAATTTTCTCGGATACTCCCCGGTCCAGTACTTTCGATCACCTCGGGACGTGATGCCGCACGAGCGCGGCTTTTGAGCCCCTACGGAGTGCATATGGGTGTGGGTCTTCGTCGAGTTGCCGGTTTTGTCGTCGTCGCGGTGGTTTCGGTTCTGGGCTGTGAGGACGACGCGTCCGGGGGGCCGCCGACGGAGATCGGCGGGGGCGACGGCCGGCCCGACATGGGCGCCGTGATCCCCGTGGGCGGAAACCTCGCGGGCGGTGCCGGCGGCGGCGGCAGCGGCGGCGCGGGCGGGACCCCGGTCGGTGGCGCCGAGGCGCCGGGCGGCGCGACGGTCGGTGGCATGGCCTCGGGCGGCGGAGACGTGCCCGTGGGCGGCGACCTGCCCTTCGAGTGCGGGGTCGGCGAGGTGCGGTGCCTCTCCGAGGGCGACCCGGCCATCGAGCGCTGTAACGCCGACGGCCGCTGGGCCGTGGACATCTGCCCCGATGGCGCCCCGTGCGTGGGGGATCGCTGTCTGCCGAGCCCGGCGACCTGCACGGCCGGCGAGCGCATCTGCCTGAGCGAGACTCAGCCCGCCGCGTGTAATCCCGGCGTCGAGTGGCTCCCGACGGAGCCGTGCGCCGATGGTGAGGTGTGCACCAACGGCCGCTGCGAGTCGCCGGCGTGCGCGGCGGCGGCCCTGCAGCGCAGCTACCTGGGATGCGAGTACTGGGCCGTAGACCTGCCCAACGCGGCGACCATCGCGCCCTTCGGCGGCACGACACCCGACGCGCCCACCGGCGTCGTCGTGACGAATCCGGACCTTCAGTCCCCCGTGCGCGTCACGGTGACCGGCCCCGACGGCAACCTCGCGCGCCTCGTCGCGCGGGTCCGCATCGAACCGCCCGCCGACATCGGCATCGGCGGGATGTTCAACGCCGAGACCGTTCAATCCGAGGTGCGCGACGCCCAAGGGGTGATCGTGGCCGAGAACTTCGGCCAGGCCGACGGCGTCGAGGTGCCGCCCGGGGGCACGGCCACGTTGTTGCTGCCTCGCCTCGTTCAGGTCTCGAACGACAGCGGCATCTACGCCTCGGCCTTCCGCGTGCGCACCGACCGCCCCATCGCCGCGTACCAATTCAACCCGATTTGCTGCAACTACAGCTTCAGCAACGACGCGAGCTTGCTCATCCCGACCTCGGCGCTGGGGGCGGACTACCGCTTTGTGGGTGTGCCCTCGTGGGTCTCTCCCGAGTCGGGGGTGGCGTCGCCCGCCGGCATGGCCATTCTCGGCACCGAGAATGGCACCGAGGTCACCATCACACTCCCTCGGGACGCGACCCTCGCGCGCCCGCGCCGCGGCAACGTCGAGGTCAACGGTCAGACCTGGACGCTGAACCTGCGGGCCCATGAGGTTGCGATGCTCCAGACCGAAGGGGGCTCGTTCGGCAACGAGATCGACCTCTCCGGGGCGAGCATCACCTCGAACCTGCCGGTCTCGGTTTTCAGCACCCACCAGTGCGCGTTCTATCCCGCGGAGCTCAGCGCTTGCGACCACCTGGAGGAGCAGCTCTTCCCGACGGGCACATTGGGGCAGCAGTACGTGCTGGTGCCGACGGTCTCACGCGGCCGCCCTGTGCCGCGCACGGAGGTCTCGTACTGGAAGATCGTCGCGACCGACGCCGAGGACACCGTCGTCCAGCTCAGCCGACCCTACGAGGAGCTGCGGGCCGTCGGTCCCGGCTATCGACGTGTGCAGGACTGCGGTGACCTCCTGCAGCCCGATGGACAGAGCTTTGTCCTTCGGGGCGGCGCCGTCTGTGAGTTCGGCACGCAGCAGGCCGTCGAGCTCCAGGCCAGCGGACGTCTGCTCGTGATGGGCATCATCAGCGGCCAGGAGAGCACCGGGGTCTTCAACGCCTTCGACGCCCACGCGGGTGACCCGTCGATCTACCTCGTACCGCCGGACCTTCAGTACCGCAACGACTACGCCTTCCTCACGCCGGGCACCTACTTCAACGACTACCTCACGGTGGTCGCCGACAGCGACGCGACGCTCGTCCTGGACGGCCAGCCGCTCTCTCTCGCCGACGCGGTGCCGGTCCCGGGCTCGAGCCGCGTCTACAAACACGTGACGCTCACGGACGGACCGCATCGCGTTCAAGGCGACCAGCCGTTCGGGATTCTCGTCTTCGCCTTCGACGACTACGTCAGCTACGCGTTCACCGGCGGCCTGAACCTCACGAAGCGGTAGGCCGCAACGCCTCAGAAGATCTGGGGAATCCGGTCCTCGGCCATGCTCAGCACGAAGTTCACGGCCCGCTGCTGCGCGCTGGGGATGTCGAAGATCACGAAGTGCCCCTGGCCCTCGTACTGGGCGAGGCCGGCGCTGGCCTGCCCGTTGGCGACGTTGCCGCGATAGGGCGGGAAGGTGGGTTCGAGGCGCAGGATGTCGTTGCCCTCGATGGGTGCGTAGACGGGATCGACGACGGGCACACGCGCCGCGGTGGTGAGGGCGAAGTTGAGCTCCGCGGGTGTGTAGAGGTCCTCGAGGCCGATGGTCAAAAACGCACTCTTGGGCTTGTGACCGGGCCAGGGTTCGTCGAACCAGAAGCGCGCATAGTTCAACGGCTCACCCGGACCGATATAGGACTCGATGAGCATCAGCGTCGGGTGCCATCGGTCGAGCACGTCGTCGCTGCCGAGTCCGAGCAGGCCCGCGAACGGCGCCGAGATGTCGACGGGGAGCTTCTTGCGCTCCACGGCCAGGTCGAGCCCGCCGCCGGCGCCGCTGAGCATGGCGCCCTTCACCGTGGGCTCGATCGCGAGGAAGAGCGCCCCGTTGAGGCCCCCCTGACTGTGACCCATGTAGGTCACGTTCTCGGTGTCGAGGGTGACGGTGAGGCCCGCCATGGACTGGTT
>JBMOFP010000139.1:0-16496 GCA_049318805.1 Bradymonadia bacterium | reverse complement strand
ACTTTCCCTTTCTTTTTCGGGGCTTTGGGCGGCGCCGGGTCGATCTTGAAGTGGTAGTGCCTCGCCAGCTCGCGGTAGCTGCGGTTCAGCTCCGTCTCGTCCGAGGGCGAGAACGCCGCCCGGATCACGGCGGCCTTGAGGTTGTCGGGCACCAGCACCGCCGGCACTCCGCCGAACGCCTGGAACGCCTCGGCATGCAGCCGCTGCCAGGTCTCCATCCGCTGGTCAAAGACGATCCGGCAGAACTGGTGCCGACTGTGGCCCAACACCATCACGAAGACCCAGGCCCGGCGCACTACGCCGGCCCGCGGGTCGTAGAGCTTCTCCACCTCGCCGAAGTCCACCTGCGCCACTTCGCCGGGCAGCGTCACCACCGGGATGGCCACGTCCTCGGCCTGGATCCCCTTGGCCGCCACGACCCGCCCGGCCAGCCGCTTGACCGCGTCATAGCTCGCGGTGAAGCCCTCCGTCTCCAGCCGGAGCCGGTCGTAGATCGCCTTGGGACCGACGGCCTTGGCCACCAGCTCCGCGATCTCGACGGCCCACGGCTCGGCCGTCGACTGCTCCTGCTTGCCCAGCTTTGGCGGCATCGCCGTCTCCACGGCGAGCCGCAGCGCCGCTGGCTCGGGCAGCTCGTCCGGTGAGCCCTGGAGCAGCCCCGCGGCATCCAGGGCCCTGCGGCAGGCCAGCTCCGCTGCCGGCCCCATCTTGAGCAGCCGGGCCACTTCCCGGCACGGCGTCCCCATTCGATGGAGACGCACCAGTTCCTGCAACCTCTGCATTCCCGTCCTCTTTCGACTCACGGCACCTCCGGCTGGATCGTCAGCCACGGAGGGTGCTCGCTCGTCGCGGGCCACGCACACCGAGGTGTGCCGCCAGGTGAAGGCCGGTATCAGCCGGCCGCGTCAGAGGGGAGTCGAGCGGATCCGATTGGGTGCACTGAGCAGGATCCGTTTGGGTGCCCTGAGCGTGATCACTTTGGGTGCGCTGGGGAGGATCCGTTTGGGTGCACTGAGGAGGATCCGATTGGCCGCCCGCACGCGGATCTCATAGGCCGCGCTGTTACAGGGACGGATTGAGACATCCCGAGAAGGGCCAGCACGACGAGCCCGCCGATGGTGCCGAACCTGCCGTCCTTCGGGACGAATTGAGACGGTGTTTTTGGTCTCCACCGAATCGAAGTCGATGAGGTGCCGAACCTGCCGTCCTTCGGGACGGATTGAGACTCCCGCGCCAGACTGGCGCGGACAACCTGCGGCATGTGGGTGCTGAACCTGCCGTCCTCCGGGACCGATTGTCGTCGACGCTCGCCGACGGGATTCCACGTGACGCTGATGCCTGTGCTCGATCTCAGGCGGTGCACTGCAGGACCGGGCTCGCAGCTTCATCCCGATCGCCAGGACCGATGTGTTCCTCGTGAAAGCGTCGAGCGCCTCAGCCGCCTTCGAGTGTCGGGAGCAGGAACTCCATCTCCAGCCTGGGCTGCGTTCCGTCCGTACCTACGGGCCCGATGGGCTGAACCAAGAGCGCCCGGACCTGTCCATCCTGCTCGGTCAGACTGAGGCCGGGCGCCTCCAGAGGGATGCCATCGGCCTGGGGAGCGGGGCCGCCTTCGACCAGCGCTTGCCCTGTTTCGCGTAGGCGCGCGGCGTCGTGCATCAGCTTTGACACAGGCGGCGGATAGTCCGCGGGCCACGCATGAACGCGCAGCGTGCCCTCGTTGGTGGACGCCGCGAAGATCGAGTTCCAAGGCAAGGTGAGGCGCTGAGGCGTCCCGCTGAAGTCCGGCATCGTGGTGCGGATGTACAGGCCAGTCATCTCGGTTCTGGCCTCGCCGAGCTCGGGCGGCAGCCCAAGCGGGACCGCCACCATGGCGACTCCGGCGAAATCGCCCGGAAGATGAACTCCCTCCGCACGGGTCGAGACCAGGAGGATCGCCCCGCCCTGCCGCTGGCAAGCCAGGATCGCCCGTCGTTTGTCAGCCTCAGGGGCGGCCGGGAGCGCGAGCAGTGGCAAGGGGTCAGGCGGCAGGAGGGGGAGGCCCGAATGGCCCGCGAGACTCGCCGGACCGAGATCCGGCGCGATGCGGTGGAGCACACCGTCCGGAAAGTCGTCGGGCCAAAACCAACCGAGGCCGGTGTTCATGTCCTGCATCGCGACGATGGCGTTCCAGGGCAACGAGACCGCGCCCGTCGGGCCCTGATCACCCTGTAGGCGACCATCGACCCGGACGCCGCGGATCCTCAACTCGTCATGGGCGATCGGGAGCACGACCACGGGCATTTCGGCCGGTAGGCCGAGGCTCACACTGACGCCTTCGACGTCCGGCCGAATCATCACGCCGATCGCGCTCTTCGAATCGTCGGCGAGCACCACCAGGGCCTCGCGTTTGTCCGGGCGGCGCACGACACTCGCGGCCGCGATTCCGATTCGCCAGGCCGCCGCGGGTCGGACCGCCGCGAACGGCCGCAGCATTCGCTGGATGGCGACCGGTCGCTCTTCGAGGCGCCCCAGATAGGCCGGTAGGTGTGGCGCGGACCGGACGAAAGTGCCCCGCTTGCCGGGCTCCATGATCCCGGTCACCGCCACCAGCGAGGTCCAGGGCACGTCGACCTCCGCGCGGCGGCCGTCACCCGTCCCGTACGCATACGGAAAGGTCGCGCCGGTGGCGGCCTGGAGGAGCTCCCGGTCCTCTTTCTCGGGAAAGCGCAGGAGGAGGAGCTGCGTTCGATCCGTCGCGGGAAGGCCGACCATCTTCGGATCGGCGCAGTCGGCCAGCGCGACCATGGGCGCGTGCTCCAAGCAACGAATCATGACCTCGCGGAAATCGACTTCCATAGGTAGGAATCTGGAGCATCCTGGCGCCACGCGCAAGGCGCAGACGTCGAACTGTCGGGCGTTCGATCTGCTGAAAGAATCGATTGCGCTGTGAAGCTGAAGCACGTGAAGGCAGAGTCACGGGGCCAGTCGATCGGGTCTGCAACGAACGGAAGATGTCATGGCCGAAAACTCGGTGATCCGAATCCAGTCGACCGCACACGAAACCCTGGAGCAGGCCCTCGAGCAACTCCTGGCGGCACCCGAGAACACGCGTGCTGCGGTCTATGAGCGCTTCGTCTTCCCCATCGCGGCCGCGCGTTTGCGCGCTGAGCGTTCTCTGGCGCCCGCCGCGGAGCTCCTGATTCTGCCTGTGGGGACGCAGCCGTACTCGCCGCTGCTCGCCGCCTTGTCGACACAAACGTCGCGCGTCGCTTTGCTGGTCACCGAGCCGCAGACGCACGGCGACCTTGCGCGGAGTCCCGGGAGCCGCCCGACCGCCGAGCGGGTCGTGGACGCCCTGTCGAAGGGCCTCGAACCCGCCGAGTGCCCTGCGTTCGAGTTCTTCTCCATCGGGGAGGGCACCGCTGGAGACGCCGTCGTTCGCGCGGTGGACGCTGCGCTGTTCTGGGCAGGTGATCCCTGGCCTTCGGAGGTCGCGGTCGACGTGAGCGGTGGCCGAAAGGCGACGACCAGCGCCCTGGGCGGAATCGCCGCGCTCCTCGGGCTTCGGCAGTTCTACATCGAGGGCCGCGCGGTGCTCGGCGGGTTCTACGTGGACGAGGTTCGCCACGCGCTGTCGGACGTGTCGGCGCTGATGCGCCTCGACGAACGCCGAGCCGCGACGGCCCTGCTCGAGGCGGGCGCGTTCAACGAGGCTGCCGAGCGTTTCAGCGAGGTCGCCACCGGCCAGTGCGCCGGTCCCGCCGTGCGGTGGCTGCTCGAACTCTCGACCGCACTCGCTCGGTCCGAGACCGACCTGAGCGTGCTGGGCGCGTCGATGCCCGAGTGCGAGGCCCGTAGCCAGCTCAGCGTAAGCGGCCTCTCCGCCACGGCGCTCGCGCGGCGGTTCGTGGACGCGTTGCGCCGAGAGGGGGCATGGCGTTGAGCTCCGCATCGTGGCGGGCGACGCTCGAGCATGCCGCGCAGCTCGAAGCGCAGGCGATCTGGCTGCCCGCGGCCGCGGTCGATGTCCATGGGGACGACCTCTTCGAGATTCGGTTCGACGTCGGGAAGCTGCGTCAAGGTGACCTCGTCGGGTCGATCATCGCGTTCGACGAACACTGCGAAGGCGCTCACGTCCACCACAAGAATCGATTGGGCCAGGTCGAATGGAGCGGCACGATCCGCATCGTCTTTGGCGCAGAGGGTCGTTTCACGCTTCGGCTCGACAAGGGCCGGCGCCCGGCGCCCAATGACGGGGTTCAGGTGTTTCCCTCGGTCTTCCTCCAGTCGGCCTTGGACTGGGTGACGACGAACAGCGCTCGCGCCGCGAACGTCGACCACGAGATTGCGACGCGCGCTCGAGACGCCGAGTGTCCGCGAGAGCCGACGTTACTCGCCCGCCGCGCTGGACGCACGCTGCGACGCGCGCAATCACACGCGCTCGAACTCGGTGGGCAGCCCCTCGGTGTCGTATGGGGACCGCCGGGTACAGGCAAGACCACGACGCTGGGCGCCCTGGTCGCGCGGCGCGTCGAGAGCGGCCGTAGGGTCCTCGTGGTCACACCGACCAATGTGGCGGCCGATGGGGCGTGCGTCGCCCTCTACGACGCCCTCGAGCCGGGTTCGCGCGAGCAGAGCGAGATCGTGCGGACCGCGCTGCCCGTGCTCGCAGAGAGCTTCGCCTCGAGGCCGGGCCTGTCGCTCTGGAGCGAGCTCGACAAGGAGATGTTGGCGTTGCTGGTGACGCTGCGGCGCGCCGACGCCGCCAAACGCACCGAGCTCTTGGCCGTCGCGCGCGGCGTTGCGAGCGAGGCCACGCGCTCCGCAGTGAAGGTCCGAGATGCGCTGCAGGTGCTCCAGGAGATCTGGAAGGAGCGAAGGGAGACACTGGTCCGCGGAGCGCGCGTCGTGGTTTCGACGGTGCGGATGGCGATCAGCAACGGGTGGCCCGCGGACTTCGACGAGATCATCGTCGACGAGGCCAGCATGGTCTCCCGGTCGGATGGCTATTTGATGCTGCTTCAGCAGGCGCCTCGCGGAGCGCAGCGGTCTCTGCTGCTCTTCGGAGACCCCATGCAGCTCGGGCCCATTCCGCCGCGAAAGAGGCAGGCGGGGGAGGACGACCCCGATTCGGCCTCCGACTCGGATACGGCAAGTGGTGACAGCCGTGTGACTGCGCCGACCCAGTACTGGCTCGGCACAAGTATCCTGAGCAGCATCCTCGATGAGTACAAGACGACCCCCATGGTGCTCCTCGACGAGCAATCCCGGATGAACGCCGACCTCTGTCGGATCGTCTCCTCGAGCTTCTACGATGGGAGGCTGGCGTCCACGTCGGATGCGCCCCCGCCCGGGCTCTCTCCGCACCTTCCCGGCGGCATCTGCGTCCTGGACACCGACGCCCCGATGCCAAAACGACTCGCCTTGGAGCATCCCGAGCTGCCTTACGTTCAGCCCGGGGGCGTCTTCAGCCCGACCGCCGCACGCTATACGGTCGCCCTGGTCCGACGCCTGGCGATGCAGGGCAAGAGTGTCGTCGTCTGCAGCCCGTTCAGGGCGCAAGCGTCCCTGTTGCGCCGGGGGGTCGGTGACCTCGAGGGCGTGCGGGTCGGCACGATTCACAAGATGCAAGGCCAGGAGGCGGACGTCGCAGTGTTCGACCCCGCCCATCCGTCGCGTTGGTTCATCTCGAAGTCCTCGAGCGCTCCCCGGCTCGTGAACGTGGCCGCCAGTCGGGCGCGGTTGGCGTGGGTGCTCGTCGGCAAGCGCAGCGGCCTCGCGGCGAACCCCTGGCTCGAGCCGTTCGTCGACGTTGCGCTCGACGTCGGCGACGACGGTAAGCCGATCAAGCGGCGCGAGCTCGGGCTCTCCTGACCTCTCCGCGGGTCGATTTGGTGTTCGCGGATCGCTGAAACGATCTGGAACCCAGTTCTTGTGAAGCCGGGTCGGTGGGCTGTCCGGAGCGTGTCCCTGCCTTCGTTCCTTCCTGCACGGGTGACAACGCCCGATTCCGGAGGCAACGATGCTCAAGCTGACGACCTGGAACCTGCTCGCACCCGGCTACACCTCCAACACACCCTACAGTCACATCTATGACCGGGTCCGCGCCGAGGTCGACTGGTCGGTGCGCAGGGGCCGGCTGCGCGAAGCGCTACGAACGGAGACGGCCGACGTGCTCTGCGTGCAGGAGGTCGCCCCGGACCTCTTCGACGGCGCCGAGGACCCGTTGGGCGACGGTGTGTGGCAGATGGCCTGCGCACCACGGCCGTCGACGCATACAGAGTCGCACGTGGCCGTGTTGTGGCGCCGCGGGAAGCTCGAAGCGGAGCCGAGCCATGGCGGATTGGAGGGTGAGTTCGGTGCTTCGCTGGTCGTGCGCCTGAGCTGTGTCGAGTCGAGTCGCTCGTTGGCTCTGGTCTCGGTGCACTTGCGCTACGATCGCGACCCGAGCGTCCGTTCTTCGCGCCTGGAGGCGGTCATCAAGCACTTGCGCTGCGTCGCGCGCGCCGACGCCTCGCTGGTGGTCGGGGACGTGAACTTCGATCCCGTCGCCCACCCGAGATGGCCCCGCTGGCGCGGCGCCGGATGGCAGTCGACCCACCCGGGCGAGACGATCGTCACCTGGGGTGTGAACGGCCGCACGGAGAAGCTGGACGCGATTCTGTTCCGCGGCGCCCTGTCACTGCGGCACGCGGAGCCGGTCCTCCGATTCGACCCGAAGCTCGGTTTGCCGTCGGCGGCGCTGCCCAGCGACCACGTGCCACTGCGCGCGACCTTTGAGTGGGGCTCACGATGAGTGAAGGTGAGGTCGTGATGATGTTGAGTGAGGCGGGCTACGCGGTCGTCGTGACCACTCTCGAGGTGCGCGGCCACGACGAGGTCTGGGAGGGGCGGGGAGAGAGCTTCGACGAGGCGCTCGCGGCCGCGCTGGCGAAGATGCTGCCGTCGCATCTGGCGCGGACGGTGCTGGACGCGCCTGTGCCCGCTGCCCTGTCGGTCACGGAGCCGGTCGAGGCTCTCGAAGCGACTGTGGCGTCGACCACGATAGACCACGAGCCGGACTACGCACCCGACGACCCATGGTACGCCACGCAGGAAGACGACTCGGCGCGCATCGCCGAGGTCCGGGCGGACCTCGAGGCGCTGGAGCAGGAAGTCGCAGGGCTCGAGGCGTTGGACTTCCCCCTGTTCGCGCCGCAGGTGATGAGGCTCCAGATGCTCGCGTGGACGGCCTACGCGCGGGATCTCGGCGATCGGGCCAAGGACCCGGGGATCGAACGCGCCCTGGGTCGCGTCACCGCGCGCGTCTCGAAGCTCGGCCGTGACTACTGGCCGGGCGCGGTCGAGGCGCTGAAGAAGGGCTGCACACCCGAGCAGGCGGCGCGTGCGCTGAATCTGTCGCTGGCGCATGAGCGGCCGTCGTGGTGGGACGTGGGAGAGGCCGCGGAGGCTGAGTTCGCCCGCTCGACCTCCGCGCCGCGAGATGTGCACGGGTGGTCGGACACCGCCGCGCTGCCGCCGCCGCCAACGAGGCCCACGGAGCGCTTCGAGACGACCCTGGTCGAGCTCGACGCCGCGTTCTCGGAGTTCGAGGACGCAGAGTCCAAGGCGTCGGTGTCGACGGCGGTCGAACACAAGCTCGTCGGCGCGGCTCGTTTGCTGCGATGGCTACGGACGGTCGTGGACCCGCGAGCGTGGGGACGGGCGATGGGTCGCCTGCGTCGCGCGGCGCAGGAACGGAACCTGTCGAGACTTGCGGCGCTCCTTCGTGCGGACTATGTGCCCCCAGGCCTTTCGTGGTTCCGTGAGCTGGGGTCACGGCAGGCGAAGACACCCGTTCGAGTCGCCCCCCTGCCGGCCGAGGTCACGCTCGAGTCGCTCGTCGAGTGGCTTCGGACCGAGGGTGTGCGGCTCGACGGCCCGACGTTGCGAGGGCAGGTGGGCGTACACGCCGCGCTGTTGGAGGGCGCTGAACTGAACGCTCTGCTGCCGGGGCCAGACTTCCGGTCGCTCCGGCGCAAGCTCGATGATCGGCGCGCGCACGTCCGGACGGTCGAGACCGCGCTGGAGGTGCAGACCCCAGCGGAGGTTGCCCCGGATGAAGCCCTCCTCGTGCCCGAGGAGCCGGGGCCCGTCGAGCGGGCGCGCGCGCTCATCGAGGGTCGCAAGGTCCTGCTGGTCACGAATCGAGACGACAGTCTGCTCCGTGGGCAGCTCGAAGAGGCCTTCGGCATCGAACTGGAGATCGCGTCGGTGGAGCACATCCGGGAGGTGCAGAACGCGGCCGAACGTGTCGGCAACGGAAGCTACGACCTGGTTCTCCTCGCCACGGGCTTCATGAGCCATAAGTCCGAGGCGGTGATCGCCCGCCGCGCCGAGGGCACGCCTACGAAGCTTCTTCGTGTGGGGAAAGGGCGAACGCTCGCCTGCGCGCAAGCGGTGCTGACCCACTTCCAGTGATGGGTGTCCGGAGAGGCCTTCGGGCAGCGTCTCTTGGGCATGGACACACAAGCCTTCACGACT
This sequence comes from Bradymonadia bacterium, assembly GCA_049318805.1. GTDB lineage: Bacteria > Myxococcota_A > Bradymonadia > UBA7976 > UBA1532 > CANLBD01. Next base: position 7,991 of record JBMOFP010000139.1, on the reverse strand, counting down.
CCCGCCGGGCAGCGCCGGCTCCTTCAGCGCCTGGCCGCGGCCCTGGCGCAGTACGATGCCATCGTGGCGACGAACCCCGAGGCGGCCGAGGCCGGGGACAACTGCGTCTGGCATGACAACTTCGCCTACGAAGAGAACCAGCGGCGTATGCATTCGGCCGCCCGCACGGTGCACGACCTGCGTGCGCTGATCTCGAAGGTCCAGACGGTGCCGGTGCCGAGGGAGCCGGAGCGCGTGGGGCTCGGCACCCGCGTCGACGTGGTTCGGCATGACACCGGTGTGGTGGAGACGTGGGACATCGTGGGGGTCGAGGATGGAAGCCCGGAGCGGGGACGTGTCTCGTACACGGCCCCCTTTGCAAGGGCGCTCCTGGGGGCGTGCCTGGGGGACGCGCGCGAGGTCGTCTCGGGCGGGCGTCGATACACGGTCGAGGTGGTGGCCCTCCGGGTCGCCGACGAGGAGCTGCACGGATGAACACTTCGAATCAGACGCACGGATGCATCATTGTGGTCGAGGGGCTGGATGGCTGCGGCAAGTCGACCCTGTGTCGGCGACTCGCCGAGTCACGGGACGCGGCACTGCTCGGCACGTCGGCGTCGACTCTGGGCGAGGCCCGACCGGCGGTGGAGGCCAGCCTGCGGGACTCCGCCTTGGCTCGGCATCTCTTCTTCGCATCGCTCGTGGCCTCGATCTCGGCCGAGGCGCGCCGAATCGCGGAGACCGGGCGCGACGTGGTCATCGACCGCTACTGGCTCTCGACGACGGCCTACGGCCGCGCGGTCCGGGGGCTGGACCTGGCGCTCGAGGACGTCGCGCTCGCGCTGCATCCGGCCGACATCACCTTCTTCCTCGAGGCGCCGCCGGCGGTCCGACGCGCCCGCCTCGCCCATCGCTCGAGTGAGGCGGGGGAGGTGAACGTCGAGGACCTGGCGACGCTCCGGCCCGAGGTCGACCAGAGGCTCCGCGACGCGTTCCTCGAGGGGCTCACGTGTCCGGTCGCGGGCCGGGGCGTCGTCCTCGAGGTGTCGGGGCTGACGCCCGACGCGGTGCTCGAACGGGCGCTGCGAGAGGTCGCCGAGACCCGCCGAGCCGCTTGAAGACCCCTTCGAACGGAGTTGTCATGTCCCCTGCGCACGAGCACAGCCGTAGCACCGAGACGCGCGTCACCTACTTGCGTGTGGTCGCTACGACCAAGTGTCCGATGAGCTGCACCTACTGTCACATGGAGGGCGACCCTCATCGGCCTGGCACGGCGCCGGCCCTCGACCGAGATACGCTCGAGGCGCTGCTGCGGGTCGGCGTGCGGGCCGGGGTACGAAAGCTGAAGTTCCTGGGCGGGGAGCCGCTCGTGCGCGCCGACCTGCCCGACGTGATTCGCGAGGTCCGGCGCGTGGGGCCCACGGTGGACCTCTCGGTCATCACCGCGGGGGTCACGCTGCCGGGCATGCTCGAGGCGGTCCTCGCCGCCGGGCTGGACCGCGTGAATGTGTCGGTGCATGGCTTCGGCCTGCCGGCCTTCATGCGTCGCGGCGGCAAGTTGCCGATGTGGCATCGGCGCAACGAGTTCCTGCGTCAGGTGCTGGCCACGGGGCGCCCGCTGAAGCTGAACTACGTACTCTCGGGCGAGGACGACGTCGAGGACCTGGCCGCGCTGCTTGCGGAAGCGACGGCGTGGCCCGCGGTGGTGAACGTGCTCGACGACCTGAGTGATCCGAAGGCCTCGCCGACTCGGGTGGTCGAGACACTCGTGCGACTCCGCGGTGAGCCCGACGAGCGGGTGACCGTGCCCGATCCCGACAGTTTGCCCACGACCCACCTCCTGTGGCTCGACGGACTGCGGGTCGAGGTCAAGGACAGCCACCTCGGCGCTGTGGCGCCCTACCGCGCCTGCGGTCCGTGCCCCAAGCGCGCCCAGTGCCGGGAGGGCATCGTCGCGCTCCGACTGACCCACGACGGCCGCTTGCAGCCCTGCATGGACCGCCCGGACCTGTCGCTCGACCTCCTCGGCACGTTGCGTGCGGGCGGCGAGGACGCTGCTTTCGAAGCCTGGACCCACTTCACGGAGAACGTCTGATGAACATCTGTCTCATCGGCCCGCACGGCGCCGGCAAGACCACTCTGGGGCAGTTGCTTGCGCCTTCGCTCGGCGCCTCGTTTCGCGACGAGTATGGCCGCACGCTCCGCGAGGCGTGGCTGAGCGAGGATCCGGACGCCACGGCGCTGCGGTTCGACGAGGCCTTCGACCGCGCCGTCATCGAGGGCGACCTGGCGCGCGACGCAGAGCGGTGGGGCCCGGTCTGCGTGATGGAGACGTGGCACCCGGGGAACTTCGCGTACGCCGAGGTGCGTAGCCCGGAGGTCGCGCGGTCCTTCGAGGCGCGGGCGCGGCGACAGGTCGATGCGCTGGCGCGCCGCGGGCTGGTCGTTCAGCCGGTGACGGCAGCGCGCGAGGTCCTGATTCACCGCCTGTCCGAGCCCGGTGGCACCCCGGATGAGCTCGTCGGCTTCTTCGAGAGCATCGCGGCGAGGGCCCTGGCGGTGGCGCACCGTTGGGGGCTGACGGTGTTGCCGGTGATCGACACCGGGCGCGCCAGTCCGGAGGCGTGCGCGGCGATGATCCGGGCGCAGGCGAGCGCGGCCTTCGCGGAGTCCAGTTCGTGACGGAAGGGGCTTTCATGCGGTTCCCTCGTCGGATAACTTCCGGTCGCCGATCCTGTGACCGGGAGGACCCGTGGCGAGGGTGTTTCGATTGTTCGTCGACGAGTCCGGTGAACTCGAGTCGTCGGATCCCTCGGAGGTGGTGGTCGTCGCTGGGCTGCTGCTACCGCGCGAGCTCGCCGATGCGCCGATTCGCGCGGCCTTCGAGCGCGCGGCGCCCTACTGGCCGTGGCCACATCACGCGTCGGTCTTGCAGTATGGGGTCGTGCACGCGTTGGCGGCGCGAATCCGTGGTCGTGACGCGATCTCGATGCCCCACTCGCTGCACGAGGACACGCTCGAGGACCTCATCCGCTGGGGCGATCTCCTGGCGCGGGCGCTCGAGCATGATGACGTCGGCCGGAACTTGCTTCCGGACTTCGACCGCGCGCTGCGGGACGGCAAAAATCCGAGGGTCGAGACAACGCACCGCCTCGCCCGCCGCGCGCGCAAGCTCCGACCCGAAGTCTCTTCGAACCTCGATGTCTACGCGAGCGAAGTCGAGACCGACGTCGCCGAGGCCCTGGGGCGGACCCTCGCGAGCTACGAGGGTACGGTCGCCTTGCTGGCCGAGGTCCAGTGCCACGTGCCCGTTCACCACCCGGAGCATCGCTACCTGGACCTGCTGGGCGCGTTGCATCGGCTCGCCCGCCGTGCGGCGAACTCACTCGGTGGAGAGATCGACCTGGATCTTCGGGTCTCGCGGCGTTCGGTCGAGGACACCCTCGGACCGCGCCCGCTCGATGTCTACGACGCACCGTGGGTGCTCGGTACGCACCGACCGGCCGACGGCGTGCGCATCACGGGCTTCGACGTGGAGCCGTATCGCGGCCTCGACTGTGCAGCGGGCTACGTCGCGGTGGACTTCGCCGCGATCAAGGTCCGTCGGGCCTTCAAGGCTCACCAGCCCCCAGGGGCCGAGCAGGTCGCCGCGCGCATCCGGCAGGAGACCGGCCTCCCGATGCGTCTCGGCGTTCATCGCGAGGTGCTGCTCGAGCGCGTCGGGGTGCCGTCATGAACATCTCGCAGGCGTTCAAGCACTTCCTTCGCCGAACGAGCGCCGACGGATCGATGGATCCCGAGGCGCGCGCCGCGGCCGAGACGGTGTCGGCGTATCTCTCTGGGCTTCGCCGGTCCGGGGACGCGGAGATCTTCGAGGACGCCGTGGCGGTCGTCTTGCTCAAGGTCACCTCGGGGGCGATCGGCCGCTGGAACCCCGACGAGACCGACGATCCGGAGGGTCGAGAGCGCGCCGCCCGCGCGTACCTTCAGACGATGTACGTCAACGCGAAACGAGACCTGATTCGACGCCGCGAGCGTGCCAAGGCCCGCGAGGCGGCAAAGGCGCAGGCCGCCGAGGCGTCGACCGCCCCCGAGGCCGAGCTCGACCCGCGTGTGCTCGAAGCGTTGGTCTCGCAGGTCGTCGATCGTGCGTGCGTGGGCTTGAGCGATGAACACGCCGCGCGCCTCCGAGCCGATGCCGACGAGGTTCTGGAAGTCATGCTGGGCGAGACGACCTTGCTCAGTCTATCGGGCGCCGAGAGTACGAGAGACACGAAGTATGAGCAGCTGCGACAGCGTCACTACCGAGCGCGCAGAATGATGGTTCAGGCGGCGCAGCTGCTGAGGTCGCGCGAGGGGAGTGATCCCGACATGCTCGATCTGCTCGGCGCCGTTCTGCGCACGCGCACGGTGAGCCGCGGGTCGAAGAAGCGAGGTGAGTCATGAGTGATCGGTCTTCGAAGCGCGGTGCGATTGTGCCGCTCGGCAATTGGGTCGAGCTCGAGGGCCGCGAGCGTGTTGCGTACGCACGTGGGGCCTCGGCTCCGGTTGCGGATTTCGGACTCGAAGGCGCCACCGACCAGTTCCTCGCGGACCTCTTCGCCTCGGCCCGCCGCAAGTCCTTGCGCGCAGAGGACGAGGGCTTCGAGACCGCAGGTGTGTTGCGGGTCACTGGCGCTGGCTTCTACTGTTTCGAGGCCGCGAACGAGGTCGAGCTCGTACAAGGGTCGGGGAGCCGCCGGGACCCGACGGAGCGCAAGCGTGTATGGTTCGATCCCGCGCGCATCTCGGACACTCTCCTCATGCTCGATGGCTCGGGCGCCGGGGTCGAGGTGGCGGCATCGACCTTGGACGCCCCGCTGCGTGTTCGGCGTGTTCAAGCGTCCGAGAATGAGACGGGCGGCGCGGTGGACCGACGCGTCGAGAACCCGCTCGGGAGTTCCGTCGACGTGGCGTCGCTGAAGGATGATTGGCTGGTGAGTTACGTGCGAGAGGTGGCGCGGCCGCGGGACACCGTGGAACGGGTGGCACAGGCGGTCGGGTCGAGCGTTCTGTTGCTCCGAGACGACCGGACGCCGAGCGCCCGTTTGAGCGCGCGTCTTCGCGGTGAGGTCTCGCCGCTTGAGCGGTCCGCACGCCTCTGGGCAAGCGGGCTCGAGCAGTCGCACGTCGATCGGCTCTCTCGTTGGGTGGCGCTCGAGTGTGCGGGCATGGAGGCGCAGGCCGACGAACACTTCGAGACGCCTGACTTCGACGACGCGGCGTGGTGGCAAGGCAGCCAGGCCTTCGCGTCGCGTCGGGAACGACTCGAGGCCGTGGTGTGGGTCTTGCGGTCTAAACTCGAGGGCGACGCTTTCCCGCTCACGCGTGTGCCCGAGCTCGACGACCGGCTCGAGGCCCACGTGGACGCGGCGTTGGGCGTGAGCCGGTCGCTGGTCGAGGCCGATGAAGCGCTCCGTCGCGCCGACGCGCGAGGGACCGCCGGCTGGTGGGCGCGTTTGGCCGAGCCGGAAGATGACTAGGCTGCCCGTCGGGCAGGTCTACGTCGTGGCGGAGTCGGCGGAGGCCGCCTGCGTCTCCCGTCTGCTGCGGGTCGAGAGAGAGTCGGCAGGCGAAGCTCGCGTTGAGCTGGGACCTGTCGCGGTGGAACGCTGGCGCCACGCGACTCGCCTTTTGCCGGAGGTGCTGCCGGCCATCGTCCGGGCGTTGCCGAGGCCCCTCGGGCACGACGAGCGGCCCCTGGTGCTCGAGAAACGGTCGGTCGTCCTGGGCCCACGAGGCGGCGCGCAGGACCCGACTCGGATCGAAGGCCCGTCGGCGGGCGCTGCCTGGCTTCTGGCCCAGGTCAGCGAGTGTATTGAGGTCGGGGTCCCGGCCAACCTGGTCGTGTCGGCGTGCCTCGAGGCGGACGGCCGGTTGAGCGGGGTCGAGGGCCTCGAATTCAAGCTCGAGGCGTGGCTGGAGTTCACGCAGGGGCGCTCCGACGCGACCGATTTCCTCGTGCACATGGACCAGGTCGCACTCGTCCAGGCCTTGCTGAAGCCGAAAAGCGGAACGAAGGTCGCGGTCCGCGGCGTTCGGGACGCGAGCGAACTCCTGGGGTACGCCTTCGGCGACGCACTCGAGACCTACGTGGACAGGGCTGCGAGCGATCCAGCCCGACGCGCTCGGACGACGACCTGGCTCTTCGAGACCGCACTCGCCGGGCGCACCGCGCTCATGAAGTGGACGCCCCTCGCGGAAGCGACGGAGCGGCTGTTGAAGCGTGCGTTGCCGCCTGCCGAGGCCCTTCAGCTCGAGGTGGCGCGGGCGATCGCGCTTCGCCACGAAGACCACCCGTGTGACTTTCCCGAGGTCGACGCAGCCCTGATCGAAACACTCGAGTTCGAGGACCGCGTTCGACTCGCTCAGAACGCGCTCCAGCACGACGCAGACTTCGGCGGTTTGCCGGCGAGCGCCGAGCAGTGCCTTGTCGCGCCGTTCGCGGTCGAGACCGCGGCAACGACGCTGGCTGACAAGCCCGCCGAGGTCCTGCGGCTCGTCGGGGCCCATGCTCGACGCCGCGCCGCCTACGGCCACCTTCGGGAAGCACTGGAGCTCCAGTGCAGCCTGAGCCGAAGTTGGGCGATGCGGCGCCGCCCGGACGAGCAGACCTATCCGCTCGCGGAGAGACTTCGGTTGGCGGGCGCGCTCGAGGACGAAGAGGCTTACGACAACGCGTATGCCGAGTGGGACGTGGTGCGGAACGCACCATCGGTCACGGAGGGCGCGCGGGCCATTACGGAGGTCTTCGCGTTTCGCGGCTTCAGTCTGCTTTCCAAGGACTTCGACGCGATTCATGCGATGTCTGAGCGCTGGCGTTCCGACTTCGAGGGACTCCGATTGCCCCACGTGGCCATCGTTCTTCGATCTCTGGGAGAGAGCGCTCTGCGGGCCGGTCGGCACGCGGTCGTGGCTGAGGTTCGCACGAAGCTCACGGCCGAGAAGGCAAAGTCCTCGAACGGTCGACCGAGCCTGGCCGCTCAGTGCCTCGTCCTGCTCGACTGTGCGCAAGGGATCGATGGCGCGCTCGCCGAACTGCGGGGCGTTCGGGCCTGGGCAGCTCGCTTCAACCGGCTCTACGACGCGCTGGCTGTCGCATCCGAGGACGAACGTCTCAAGTTCGCCCTGCGCGCCTGGCCGTACTGAGCGGCGGGGCAGGTCCAGCCAGGACTTGTCCTCGTTCTCTGGGTCAGCGCGCGGGCGCGACAGCGAGGCCGACGAACGGGTTTTCGATCCGTACGCCGTCGATGACCTGACCGTGGCCGAGGTCTTCGGAATACAGGATCGAACAGCCGGCGGCGACCGCGGCGCGAATGATGAGTGCGTCCCAGAAGGAAACACCGTTGAGCCGATGGCAGTCCACGGCCTCGAAGATGAGCGTAGGCTTCACCTGAACGATCTCGAGCCGTGCCAACTGCTCCATCGTGCGTCGAGCGTGTAATGCTGGGACTCCGAGCTTGCGGGTCGCCGTGTTGAAGTACTCCTGTAGGACCTGCGTAGAGATTACGCCCATCCTGGACCGAAGCCCATCGGCGAGCAGCGACGTTGCTATCGCTCGTTTGGGTCCGGCATCAGCATCGATGGCATAGATCGCGATGTTGGTGTCGAGGAAGCTGCGCGATGTCATCGACCCTCGTAGGCGTCTTCGCGGCGGAAGGGCTGCCCCCCGGAATGCCCGGGCGTTTCCTCGAGGAGCCGCAGGAGCTCGCCCGCCGGATCCTCGTCGGCATTCTGGCCGACCAACGACTGCAGATATGCGCGGACGAGCTCATTCAAGCTCGTGCCCTGCCGCGCGGCGATTTCGCGCGCCCGCTCGATGAGCGCGGCATCAGCTGAGAGCGTGATGTTCATACGACCTCCGTGCGCACAGGATAAGTGTGGGCTGATGGGGCGTCAATGCGTTTCGTCTCTGTGTCAGTGCCGATCGGTGATCGACGTCGGCTGGTCCTGCCCCCTCCCCGGCGGGTGCG
>JBMOFP010000138.1:0-16650 GCA_049318805.1 Bradymonadia bacterium | reverse complement strand
TCAGGCGTAGCCGCTCGCCTGGAGCTTGAAGAGCTGGGCGTAGCGCCCGTCGGCGGCGACGAGTTCGGTGTGCGAGCCCTGCTCCACGATTCGGCCGCCGTTGACCACGACGATGTGGTCCGCCATCCGCACGGTCGGGAAACGATGCGAGATCAGCAGCGCCGTCCTCCCCTGCGTAAGCTCCCGGAATCGTTCGAAGATCGCGTGTTCGGCCTCGGCATCCAGGGCCGCCGTCGGCTCGTCCAGCACGAGGACGTCCGCCTGCTCGCGCATGAACGCGCGGGCGAGCGCGACCTTCTGCCACTGACCGCCCGAGAGTTCCACGCCCTCCTTGAACCAGCGACCGAGCTGCGTGCCGAGACCGTCCTTGAGGCGCCCCAGGTCCTGCGTCGCGCCGCCTCGCTCCACGGCACGCTCGATCCGAGCGTCGTCGTCCAGATGGTCCACGCTGCCGAAGGCCACGTTCTCACGCACCGGGAGCTGGTACCGATTGAAGTCCTGAAAAACGATGGCGATCCGTGCCCGGAGCCTGGCCTTTGGCCACTCTGAGAGCGGGCGCCCGTCCAACAGCACGCGCCCCTCGGTCGGGTCGTAGAGCCCCGTCAACAGCTTGATCAGCGTGGTCTTGCCCGCGCCGTTGTGGCCCACGAGCGCGAGGCTCCGACCCGCCGGGATGAAGAGGTCGACCTCGCGCAGGGCCCAGTCGGTCTGCCCCGGATACCGAAAACTGACCCGCTCGAACCGAATGCCGCGCTCCGTCGCCGGAGGGTCGCCGGGGTGCGTGGCGGGCGCGTCCGCGCTCTCGTCCGGTCCGCCCACGGGCATGCCCAGGTAGGCGAAGAGGTTCGACAGGTACAGGTTGTGCTCGAACATGCCGCCCAGGGCGCCGAGCACACCCTGAAACGACTGCTGCCCGTGCCGGAACGCCAGCACGTACAGGGTCATGGTGCCCAACGAGATGCGCCCGGCCACGGCCTCGAGCGCGACGGCGGCGTAGGCGCCGTAGAACGTGAGGGTGGCGAGCAGCGACCACAGGTACCCGTAGCCCGCCCGCTTGATCGCGAGGGTGCGGTCCTCGCGGTAGAAGGTCTCGGCGAGTCCCTTGTAGCGCCCGAGCAGCAAGGGCCCGAGCCCCAGCAGCATGACCTCCTTCGCATAGGCGTCGGTGGCGAGCACGTGCTCCAGGTAGTTCAGCTTCCGCGCCTCCGGGGACCGCCAGTTGCGCATCCGAAACGCGGCCGCGGAGTGACGCAGCTCGGCGATCGCCGCGGGGATCGCGGCCGCGGCGAGCACCAGGACCGCGAGCGCGCTGAAGCCCACCAAAACCGCGACGGCGCCCACGACGGAGACGACCCCCTGCGCGAGCTGGAACACACCCACGACCATGGAGACCGGCCGGGACGACGCCTCGCGGCGCGCGCGCGTCAGACGATCGTAGAAGTCCGCGTCCTCGAAGTGACTCAGATCGAGCTGCCGTGCCTTCTCGAGGATGGCGACGTTGATGTCGACGGAGAGACGCGCACCGAGCGTCGACTGCGTGAGCATGTGCAGGCGCGTGAACAGCCCGAGCAGCACCACGAGGGCGAGCTCCACCCCGACCCACACCATCGTCTCGGGGCGGTCGCCCGCGACCACGGCATCGACCACCCGCTTGCCGCCGTAGGCCACGGCGAGGGGCAAGAGCGCGAGGGCGACGGCGCAGAGCGCGAGGCCGCCCGCGGCCCAGGGCGACGCGGCCCGCACCAGCCGGAAGGTCTCGGGCACGTGGGCAAAGGCGCCACGAACGCGCGCGCCCCAGGTGGGAGGCGCCGATTCCGGCGTTGAACGGTCCGCTTGCATTCGACCCCCCTAAGCACGGAGCACCCCCGTCGCCACCCCGGGGGTGCCGGGCGGACGGTCGAGTGTGGTAAATCGAGCGACGTGAACGGCCCCTTGCCCGAAGGCGCGGAGCGCGCCGGTCGATACGAGATCCTCCGCACCCTGGGCGGTGGCGGCATGGGGGACGTCTACGCCGTCCTCGATCCCGTGCGGCGTCGTGAGCTCGCGCTGAAGGTGCTGAAGTTCAGCTACCCCCGGGCGCTGCACTACTTCAAGCGCGAGTTCCGGGCCATCGCTCGCCTCCGGCACCCGAACCTGGTTTCGCTCTACGACCTGCACGTCGAGGAGGGGCGCTACTTCTACACGATGGAGCTGATCGACGGCGTGGACCTCTACGTCTACGTGAACGGCTCGAACCTCATCGTCGAGGACCCGCGGCGCCTCGCCGAGCCGGCGCGCCAGGCACGCATTCGACACGCCGTCGTCCAGATGCTGCGCGCGCTCGCGTACCTGCACGACCAGGGCTTCGTGCACCGCGACCTGAAGCCGTCGAACGTCATGGTCGACCAGGCCGACATCGTCCGCATCCTCGACTTCGGCATCGTCAAGGAGCTGCTGCCCGGCAGCGAGGGGCAGAGCCTGTCGCAGGTCTTCGGCACCGCCACCTACATGAGCCCGGAGCAGAGCCAGGGTTCACGGGTGACGCCGGCCTCCGACATGTACGCGGCGGGGGTCGTGCTCTACGAACTGCTCGCCGGGGTGCCCCCCTTCGACGGTGAGCCCCAGCTCGTGATTACGCAGCACCGGAGCCTCGCGCCGCCGTCGTTGGTGCAGCGGGTCCCGGGCGTGCAGCCGAACCTCGCGCTGCTGTGCATGGCTTTGCTCGAGAAGGACCCGAACGACCGCCCGTCGGCCCATGAAGCGCTCGAGATGCTCGGTGAGCGGACCGAGGTGCCCTTCGACGACGACGCCGAGTTCGTGGGTCGCCGGCAGGCCCGCAAGGCCCTGCACGAGGCGCTCGACCACGTGCGCGCCGGACAAGGCTGCCTGGTGCTCGTCGAGGGTCAGAGCGGCGCCGGCAAGACCGCGCTCGTGAACGCCTTCGCGGCCGAGGCCCGCGTCTGGGACGCCACCCACATCACCGGTGTGTGCGTGCACCGCGACCACGTGCCCGCCCGCGGCCTGGACACCATCGTCGAGCGCATGGCCGAGGCGTGGCGTCGACGTGTGGCCGAGATCACCCGCGCGATCCCCGCGCCGGAGCGGGGCGCCCTGCTGACGACCTTCCCGTTCTTGAGCGAGCTGTTGCCGAAGCAACTCCATGCGAACGCGGGAGAAGGCCCCCCGGGCGGCGCGCGCGCGGGCGCTGGCCTCGCGGAGCTGCTCACAGTCTTGTCTCGCAAGCGTTTGCTGCTCCTCGCGCTCGAGCATCTGCACCTCGCCGACGACGTCACGTTGGAGCTGCTCGAGCACCTGCAGAGCGGCGGTCGATTCCCCCCGATCATGATGCTCGTCACGGTACGTCCCGAGGCCGTGGTGCCGGGCTCGCGTGTCTCTCGGTTCCTCGACCTGGTCGAGGGGCATCCCCAGGTGGTCCGGCTCCCCGTGCTGCCGCTGCTTCCGGCCGAGACGCGGCGGTTGGCCGAATTCCACCTGCCGAACCTCAGCGAGGCCGACGCCGAGCGTGTCCACCAGGAGAGCGGCGGGGATCCGCTCTTCGTCACCGAGCTTTTGCGGGCCATGCGGCGCGCGCCGGACGCGCCGCCGCCCCGCCTCGACGACCTGGTGCGCGACCGTGTGGCGCGCCTCGACCAGGCGGCCCGCCAGATTCTGCAGACCGTGGCCATCAGCCGTGTCGCGCTCTCGGGTGAGGTGCTGGCGCAGGCCACGGGGCTGCCGGCCGACACACTCTACGAAGCGCTCGACGAACTCGACGCCGAGGATCTGGTGCGGACCTTCACCGCATCGGACGGCGCGGTCTCGGTGTCTCCGGTGCACGCCCGCTGGATGCAGCTCGTGCGGCGCAACCAACGCCCGGAAGACCTGGCGCGCCGCCACGTGGAGCTGGCCCGCGCGCTGGAGGCCACGGACGGTGATCCCGCGGCGATGGCCTACCACTGGAGCGAGGCCGGGGACCCCGACCGCGCGCCCGGCTACTCGCTGCGGGCGGCCCGCGAGGCGATCGCGGCCGGGCAAGACGACCGCGCCGCCGACCTGCTCGCGCTGGTCCTCGACCGACCGCCCCCAGAGACTTCGCGCGCCGAGCTCCTGGAGCAGCTCGCGGCCGTGCTGGAGCGCGCGGGGCGGCCCGCGGACGCCGCGGAGGCGCTCCGACGCGCGCTCGCCGAACCGGCGGTCTCCGCCGACGTCGCCGCCACGGGTGTGCTGCGTCTCGCGCGGCTGCTGGTCGCCAGCGGTCAGCTCTCGGCCTACGATCGCGAGGTCGCGCGGCTGCCGAGGAACCCGGGCCGCGCCGGCCTCGCCGGACTCCTCGCCCCCCTCGAGCCGGAGCGCGCGGAGCAGTGTCTCGTCGAGCTCCAGACCGCGGATGCCCAGCTCGTGCGGGCCGAGCTCGCCCTCGAAGGAGACGACGCGCAGCGGGGTCTCGTCCGCGCGGCGAAGCTTCTGCGAGAAGCCATGGCGTTGCCTCACGACCCCGCCCGCGCGGCGCTCGTTCGTGCTCTTCTGCTTCGCGCCGAGGGTCAGGCGCCGGACGCGCGCACGGTGCTCGACGAGGCGCTGGGCCGGCTGGGGACCGCGCCCCTCGACCCGGCCCTCGTGCGCCTCCGGCTGATGCGGCTCGAGGTGGCGCGCGACCTCGGGGACCTCGCCGGCGCCCGGCAGCGCGCGCGCTCGCTCTACGGAGAGACCCGCCTCAAGGGGCAGCCGGCCCTGTGGACGCAGATCTGCCTGGCGATGGCCCGCGCCCACCTCGACGCGGGCGAGGTCATGGCCGCCGAGCGTCGCATCGTCGAGGCGGAGCGCACCTGGCCCACCGAGCCGCTCAGCCGCCTCACCATCGAGATCGCGCTCGTCCGGGTCCAGCACCAGTGCCTCGCGGTCGACGCCGTGACGGCCGGCGCGTCGCTGAAGCGCCTCGAAGGGTACGCGCCGTGGGCGAAGCTGCTCGCGCGGCGCGAGGCGCGGGGCGAACGTGCGCTGCTCGGCGCGCGCATCGCCGGTGTACGGGCCGCGCGGGCCTACCGCGTGGGCGACGCGACCGCCCGCGCCGCCGCGCGTGAGACTCTGCTCGAGGCGCTCAAGCCGCTCCGCGAGACCCTGCCGCCCCACGTCGGTTGGATTCAGACCCTGACGGGCCTCGCCGAGCTCCTGGCCGACGCACGGACGGCCGTGGTGGAGCGCCTCGAACGCCTCGTGCCGCGACCCGGTGACCCCCACGCGCGCGCCCTGGCCGCCGGCATTCTTTCGCTCGCCCGCACGCGGCCCGAGGTCGCCGACGAGGACCTCCGCCACGGCGAGACCATCCTTCGAGACACCGGCGCCGCGCCGCCGCCCGAGGCCGTCGCCCTGGGTCTCTTCGAGCGACCGTAACGCTCAGCGGTCGGCGTCGACCGCGACCTCGAACTTCAGCCGCACACCTTCGCCGCGTTCGTCGTTGCCCACGGCGACGAGCCGACCGGGGGGGAAAGCCCTCGGCATCCGGTCTTGCAGCCAGGTGACCACAAAGGCCGCGCGCTCTTCGGCGAGCGAGCCGACGGTGGGGGCGTTGGGGTCCGGCAGCTCCGCGGCGTCGGCCGTGCCCGGTGGCATGGACGGCTCGAGGCCGTCCCCGTAGGCGGTCACGGTGACCCGCACGCCCGGTGCGAGGACCAGCTGGTCGCGGAGCTTCGAGAGCGCCTGCTCACCCTCCGAGGTCGGCGTCACGGCGCCGAGCGTGAAAGGCAACGGAAACGCAGTTTCCCCCAGGGTCACCCACGCCCCGGCCTCCCCCGGAACGAACGGCGAAGGCGTCGGCACGCCGGGACGCCCCGCGTCGCGCGCGGCCTCGAGAGGGCCGAAGTCGAACTGCATCCACTGCACCGGCGGGCTCGAGGGCTCGGTGCGCCAGAGGGCAAACGCCCGCCCGTCCGCGCCGGCCCATCGCTCGAATGCGTCGAGGTTGTCGACGAGGCGGGCGAAGTGGAGGCCCTCGAGGCGTTCGCCCCACACCTCGGGGGGATGGCCTCCGAAGGTCTGCGCGAGGGCAAGACCGCGCGCGGGGCCTGCGCCTTGGCTCGAGGGACCGAGCGCGCCCGCGACCAGGGCGTTCACGGCCGCGCGATGCGTGTCCACGGCCCCGCGCAGGCCCACGAGCCAGACCGCCGACTGACCCCGGAACGCGGCTGCGTCGAGCACGACCTCGAGCTCGGGATCATGGGCGCGCGCCGCCCCGAGGAACGCCCGCGGCGCAGCCACACCCTCGACACACACCGACACCTCGACGCCGCGCGCCGCGTCGCGTTGCCGCTCGCACCGACCGTCGACGAGCATCTGGGCGGCCTCTTCGTCCGTCGGGGCGTCGATGCGATGCACGGCGTCGGCGCGCCAGGCGGCGCCCGCCTCGACCACGGGCACACCGCGGGCCTCCAGGTGACGCCGAACGGCGCGCCACGCCGGTGCTTCACTCCGGGCGGCGATGGCCACACCGCGCAGCGTCGTCGGGTCTGCACGCCAGTGCCCGGGTCCGAGCAGGACCTCGTCGGCCGCGGACTCCGCGAGCAGCGCGAGCACCACGACCGGCGGCCTGCCCTCGGGGTCCCGCGCGATCGAGCCCAGCGCAAGGTTCGCGCGCTGGAGCCACGGCGCGGCGCCCTCGGCGGCGAGCAGGCCGAGCTGAGCGCCGCCGGGTTCGCCCCGGGCCGCGGCGGAGAGCGCTTCGAGGACCGCGTCCTCCGACGGCACACCGGTGAGCGTGAGCGCAATGCCCGCCCTGCACGCGGCGGAGTCCGCGGTCGCGTGCGGCCCGCCCCCGAACCGGAGGAGCGCGTCGGCGGCCGGCGTCGGCGGGGAGACGACACGCAAGGCGGGGTGCTGCGGGCAACCGAGCGGGACCGGCGCGGCGGTCACGGGCAGGCTCGGCTTTTCGGTGGGCGCCTCGGACCGCGCCTCGACCGGCGCAGAGTCGGGCCGCAGCGCCGCGAAGAGCGCCAGCCCCAAGGCGAACAGCAGCAGCGCGGCGGTCCATGAAGGCGGAGTCGTTCTCACGGGGTCAGAGTGTAACCTGTATGATGTCGAGTCCATGCCAACGGGGAGCCGTGGCCACTCGGGGGGGAATCTGATGCAGCGGAAGCTCACGTTCACGGCGCTCGCGCTCTGCGGCAGCCTCGCGGCGGCCTCGCCCGCGCGCGCTCAATTCGACGCGGCCGAGTGCCTCGACGGCAGTGACCGGGGCAACGGCCTCGAGCTCACGCTCGATCGCACCGGGCAGGCACACCTCGTTCACATCGACCGGGTCGCCGGCACGCTCCTGTACACACGCTGGGACGTCGGCGGGGCGCCGGTGACCGAGAACGTGGCGCTCAATGTGTCCCGCTTCGCGTTCCTCGAGGTGGACGACACGGGGCTCGCCCTCGACGCGTCGGGGAACGCCCGCGTGTGTTACTTCGACGCCACGCTCGGCGCGTTCCGGGTCGGCCTGCGGAGCGCCAACGGCTGGACGCTGGAGACCGTGCTCGTCGGGGCCAACGCCGGGGATTCGTGCGATGTGGCCGTCACGGCCAATGGCACGGTTCACACCGTCTTCCACCATGACAACAAGCTCAAACACGCGGTCCGCAACGGCGCGAACCAATGGACGGTGACCATCGCCGACCAGGTCGCGAACCGAAACCTCGGGGTCGAGCCGTCGATGCGATTCGCGGCCGACGGGAGCCTCCTCGCGGCCCACGGGGACGCGACCAACGGCACGTTGCGGCTCAGCACCCGCAACCCGAACGGCGTCTGGTCGACCGTGGAGTCCACACTCGCCGGTCAGCGCATCGGCGCGTCGCCGCGGCTGATGCTCAATGGCGCCGCGGACGTCTTTGTCGCGCACGGCGTGCTCACGGCGGGCGGCCAGACCAGTGACGGCGGCCTCGTCACCACCACCGGCGCCCGCGGCGGCCCGCTGGTCTCGGTGCGGCAGAACATCGACTTCATCGGCGGGTCGACCGGCGCCGACGGCACCAACGGCACCTATCAGGTCGTCACACGCGAGCTGCAGCGGAGCGCCCTCTTCGGCAACCAGGATGGGCTGCGTCTCTTCCAGGGTTTGCCGGGGCAAAGCGCGGATACGAGCCTCGAGTCCTGGCCGGCCGCATCACCGCGACACGCCTATCGCAACGTCACGGCGACGAACGGGCCGGGCGCCCTCCCCGTGATGGCGTACCTGGTCGACGTCTCCCCCGGTCTGGGAGACGCCGGCGGCGCGTTCGTCTGTGTGATTCGCCCCACGGACACCGACCTCGATCGCCTGCCCGACGCCTACGAGACCACCCTCGGGACGGCACCGAACGACAGCGACACCGACAACGACGGGCGCACCGACGGCCAGGAGGTCCTCATCGACGGGACCGACCCGCGCGGCGTGCCCGGGTGTGAGGACCTCGACCAGGACGGTGTCTGCGCCAACGTGGACAACTGTGTCGCCGTCGCCAACCCCAACCAGGCGGACGCTGACCGCGACGGCGACGGCGACGCCTGCGACAACTGCCCGAGCGCGTTCAACGACACGCAGGTCGACGCGGACGCGGACGGCAAGGGCGACGCCTGCGACAACTGCCGCAATGCGTCCAACGCCGGGCAGGCGGACACCGACCGCGACGGCTTCGGCGACGCCTGCGACAACTGTCCGAACATGGCGAACGTCTCCCAGGCCGACGCGGACGCCGACGGTGACGGCGACCAGTGCGACAACTGCACCCAGGCCGCCAACGCCGACCAGGCGGATGCGGACGCGGACGGCAAGGGCAACGCCTGCGACAACTGCCCGAACGCCTCGAACGCGGGTCAGCTCGACTCCGACGCCGACGGCAAGGGCAACGCCTGCGACAACTGCGTGAGCCTCTCGAACGCGAACCAGTCCAACAGCGACGGCGACCTGTACGGCGACGCGTGCGACCTGTGCCCGGGCAAGTTCTCGAACACGAACACCGACGCCGACGCCGACGGGCTCGCGACCTTCTGCGACAACTGCCCGACGGTCGCGAACGCCAACCAGCTCGACACCGATCGAGACACCAAGGGCGACGCCTGCGACAACTGTCCGAGCGTGTACAACAAGAACCAGGCGGACGCCGACAACGACAAGCGCGGCGACCTTTGTGACAACTGCACGGCGAACGCGAACTTCGACCAGGCCAACACCGATGGCGACAGTCGGGGGAACGCCTGTGACAACTGCGCGTCGGTCGCCAACAACGACCAGACGAACCGGGACGCGGACGCGCTGGGCGATGCCTGCGACAACTGCGACCTGGTGTCGAACGTCGGACAGACCGACACCGACCGCGACGGCGTCGGGGACTCCTGCGACAACTGCGTCGTGGCGGCGAACGTCGACCAGGCCAACAGCGACGCGGACACGTTGGGGAACGTCTGCGACAACTGCGACTTCATCTCGAACCAGGGGCAGCTCGACGCCGACGCCGACGGCATCGGCAACGCCTGCGAGCCGAACGGTCCATGAACGAGACCTTCGGCCTCACCGAGAGACCCGACCCGTCGCTGGTCACCTACACGCACGTGGTCTACGCGCTGCACGCCGCCTCGCTGCTGGTCGGTGTGCTCGGCGCGGCCACGGTCGTCGGGAGTTTTCTGCTGGGCATCCCGTCCCTCGTGGCCGTCATCATGAACTACGCGCGCCGGTCGGACGTGCGCGGCACGTGGCTCGCGTCTCACTTCCGTTGGCAGATCCGCACGTTCTGGTTCGCGCTGCTCTGGGTCTGCGTGGCGGGTATGGTCAGCGCCCCGCTCGTCCTCGCCCTGGGGCTGGGCATCCTCGTCTTCACCGGCCTCGCGACGCTCGTCGGCCTCTGGGTCCTGTATCGTGTGGCGCGCGGTTGGCTCGCCCTGAGCGGCGCGCGGCCCATGCCGGGTCAAAGCGCCTGAGAGGTCACTGCGTCACGTCCCAGTCGACGCCGACCTTTGTGCCGATGCGGAGCACGTGCTCCGTCTTACGGCCGCCGCTGGTCTCCGGCAGCAGCTCGTACCCCGTCCAGAGCCCCGCGTAGGGCATGAACGAAGCGAGGCGGACCTCCGACAGGCCCAGGCCTGCGATGACCCGCACGCCGTTTCGACCCACCCCCAGGTCGAACTCGTCGGCGCGCCGCGTGAAGGCCGCCTCCACGTCCACGAAGCGCGTGAACCGTTGCCACCGCACCATCACGGGCGTGGCGAGCGCAAAACCCAGGTCGAGGTTGCGTTGACCGTCGCGGTCCTTCGGGAGCGTGCTCGCGCCGCCCACCTCGACGCCCGCGGCGAGCGTGAGGTGCTGCGTGATGCCGTAGGCCGGCAGGATGCGGAGCCCGCCCGCCCCGCCGAACTCGATGGGCTCGCGCGTGATGTAGAGCTGGCCTCCGCCCATGGTCTCGAGCAGAAGCACGAAGCGGCCCGCGTCGCCCTGCACCCCCGCGAAGTCGGCACGCGCGGGGAGCCAGAACGGGCAATCCTGCGCGGCCGTCGCCTCGGCGTGCTCGAGCTGCATGCGCACGCGGTCGAGCCGGAGCGCCTCGTCGAGGTCCTCGAGCGAGCGCCCCCGTTCGAACTGCGCGCGCGGCGGTCCACCCTCGGCTTCGATGCCCGCCGCGAGCCACTTCGCCAGGTCACGTCGTTGCTCCATGGGCGTCTGGCAAACGGAGCGCAGCGCCTGGTTGGCCCCCTCGTTGAGCTCCAGCCGGTCGATGAACCAGTTGCGCCTCATCTGGGCGTCGATGAGCTTGCGCAGGTCCTCATAGAGCGCCAGCGCCGCGCCCGTGGGCTCCGGCGGCGGCGCGGGCGACGTGGCGCCGATCAAAAAAGCGGACAGCAGCTACGGCAGGTGCATCGAGGACTCCCCTGTGAGCAGTGCTTACTGACCGGAGGATGCCTCAACGGGCTCCGGAGTCGCGGGAATTTCGCCCGGGGCCCGTGCGGAGACCGGCCAGAGCGACTCGTGCAAGACCTCACCCTCGTAGGTCGCGGTGATCCAGAGCGCGTAGGTGCCGCCGGGCGAAAGCAGCCCCGGCACGACCTCGAGGACACGCCGACGTTCGCCGGTCACGAGGGCGCGGCGCTCGTCGGGCTCCGCCTTGCGCATCACCTGGAAGAGCTCGGCGTAGACCACCTGGTTGCGGTCGACGAGTCGGACGTTCCAGGGGATCTCGGCGATGCCCCCCTCGTCCACCACGGCGATGCCGTACTTGAAGGTGAAGTCGACGAGGCCGCTGCCGTCGGCGTTGCGGGTCAGTGTGAGGAGCGGCACCTCGGAGCGCATCTCCCGCAGGCCTTCCTTCAGCTCGTCCTTCACGACGCAGCCGCCGGACAGCACACCGCACAGGACGAGGCCGAGGACGAAGGTGAAGGGGCGGTCGAGGTTCATCGGCACGCAGCATAATCCCGCGGTCGGGGTGCCCGCCACTCGCCCCCTGTCGTGTCGCCCGAATTCGTGTACGGTTCGGCTTCCCACCTCTGAATCAGGAACCGTCACGCATGTTCGGCAGCGCCTCCGAGAAGCTCTTCACGCCTCCTCCCATCGACGTGCCCGGCACCGGCAACCTGTACGTCGCCCTGGAGACCCGCCTCGGCAAGATCGTCGGCCGCATGCTCGAGAAGGAGGCGCCGATGACCGTCGCCAACTTCGTCGGCCTCGCCCTCGGCACGATCACCGGCAAGCCCTTCTACGATGGCATCGTCTTTCATCGGGTCATCCCCGACTTCATGATCCAGGTCGGCTGCCCCCAGGGCCGCGGCACGGGTGGCCCGGGCTACGTCATCAAGGACGAGTTCGGGCCCGGCCTGCGCCACACGAAGGGCGGCCTCTTCAGCATGGCGAACCGCGGTCCCAACACGGGCGGCAGCCAGATCTTCATCACCGAGGTCGCGACGCCCTGGCTCGACGGCAAGCACGCGATCTTCGGCGAGGTCACCGAAGGGCTCGACGTCATCAAGGCGATCGCGCGGGTGCCCCGGGGCGCAGGCGATCGCCCCAATCAGGACGTGGTGATCACGAAGGCCACGGTCTACCGCGCGTGAGCGCACGGCTCTGGCCGGCAGTGTGCGGCGCGGCGCTCCTCGTGGGCCTCTCGCCCTCGACGTCGGCCGCGCCGTTGAACCTTGCCCGCATGGACGGGCTGCGCGGCGACCCCGTCAACGACGGCCCGTTCGCGCTCTACTGGAACCCGGCCGCGGTGACTCGGCCGGGCTTCTCGCTCGGCCTTCACCTGCAGGCCGTGCATCGCGAGGCCACCTACGACCGCATCGCCGCGTGGAACGACGTGCCGGCGGACGAGGCCGAGGTGAACGCCGGCCGCTCTCATGTGCGGGGCCTGGGCGTCATCCCGGCGCTGTCGGTCGGTCACGGGTGGTCCTTCGGGGACTTCGACGCGGGCATTGCCGGCGGGTGGTATCTGCCGCTGGCGGGCGTCGCCGACTGGGACAAGCGCCCGGACGCCCCTTCGGAAGTGCCCGGGGCCTACGACGGCGTGCAGCGCTGGGCCACGATCTACAGCCGCTTGGTCATCCAGAGCATCGCCGTCGCGCTGGGCGGGCGTCATCGCCCCTCGGGTCTCTCGATCGGCCTCTCACCGGTGCTGCACCTCGCCACGCTCGACACGTTGCGGGCCCGGAACGTCGACCGGACGGACGATCTGGTCGACATCGAGGGCAACCCGAAGGAGGGGCGCCTGCTCTTCGAGTCGAGCGACGTCGCCTTCGGGTACATCGCCGGGCTGCGCTGGGAGGCGCCGGCCTCGGTGCTCTCCGTACCGCTCGTGATCGGGCTGACCTGGACGGACGTGCCCGAGCTCACGATGGACGGCACGGCGCGCATCGCCTACGGCACGGCCGAGCCCTTCACGCTGGACGCGCGCCTGCCTTTCCCGCTCGCCGACACATTGCGCCTCGGCGTCTCCGTAGGGCTCTCGCGACGTGTGACGCTGCGCCCCACGTTCGAGTGGGCGCGCTGGTCCGTGCTCGACCGCCAGGTCGCACTCTCCAACGCCGACGACGCGCCGCTCCTGGAGATCGAGCGCGCCTTTTCGGACGCCTACACCGGCAAGCTGCGCGGGGACATCGTGCTCACGGACGCGCTCACCTTACTGGTCGGCGGTGGTTTCGAGCGTGGCCCCACACCCACGAAGACGCACGAGCCCGGACTCGCCGAGGGTGACAACTGGGAGGCCGGCGCCGGTCTCCGCGCGCGCCTCAGCGAGCGCATCTCGCTGACCTCGAGCTTCTTCTGGCACCACTTCCCCGAGCGCACCGTGCGAGACAGCATCCAGCAGCCGAGCGTGAACGGTGTCTACACCGACCACCGGCGCTACCTCACGCTCGACCTCGAGGTGCACTGATGCGCACGACCGCTGCCTTGCTGGTCCTGACCGCCCTCGTTGCCTGCGGGCGCACGCCCCGGGACGACTACGACGACTACTTGGAGCGGGCGAACCGACTCGCGCTCGACGAGGGCGTGGAGCCCGATGGCGCTCGTCCGCCGGCCTGGCAGGATGTGACCGGGAGCTGGCTGCTCCAGGCCAAGCTCGCGCTGGGCAACAGCATCTGGCTTCGGGTCCGCATGTGCGCGCCCGTGGCGAACCCCACGCAGGCCGACTGGGACCGGTGTGATCCAGCGACGGGCCCGGGGCCCCTCATGGTGCGTTTGTGGCTCGATCGCCAGGTGATGGCCACCGACGCACCCATCGTCGAGACCTCGACGGACGTGGACGCCGAAGGTCACTTCCTCCTCGTCGCGGATCCGTTGAAATTGCCCAAGGAGATCATCGGGTTCGAGATCGTGGCGCGCGTCGAGATGTACGCCCGGACCGCAACGAGCGGCGCGTGGTGCGGAGATGCAACCGGTGTCGTGACCAGCCCGCCGGGCATCCCGCTCGACGGCAGCACCTTCGCCGCGCTCCGCGACCCCGACCAGACCCTGACCCGCGCCGACACGGTGTGGGAGTGTCGCGGCGTTGGCGTGGAGGTCCCCGGCGACGACGCGGGGCCCAGCACCGACGCGGGTCCGAGCACCGATGCCACGCCCACCGGCGACCTGGGCCCCGACCCCGGCCCCGCGCGCCCCGAGAGTCCCGACCTGAGCGCGGTGCCGAGCGTGCAGGCCGACCTCACGGGCCACTACCTGCTCACGGCGCAGCTCCCCATCGGCCTGGCGCTCCAGCTCTGGCTATCCGTCGTCTCGGCCTACGGCGACGAGGGCGGCACGCTCGACGGCGCCGTGCACGCCGTGATGGCGGCGCCCGGCACCCCTGCCCTCACCACCTTCACGACCACCCTGACTCCGGACGGCCGCTTCGAGGTCTGGTTGCCCAACGCGCGGCTGCCGAGCTCCCTGGGCGAGGTCGAGGCCGACATCCTGCTCGCCGGCGCCACCCTCGATGCCGAGCGGTTCTGCGGCGAGGCGGCCGGAGCCGTGACGCGCCCGCTGCCGCTCATGCTCGCCGGCACCCGGTTCGGGGCGCAGCGCTTCGTGCCCGGCGGCCCGGTCACCCCGGCCGCAGAAGCGCTTGCCGCCTGCCCCCCCCGCGCCCTGAGCCGCCCTTGTTCTACCTGATGTGTGTCCTCATCGGGGCCGTCTCGCCGGTCTTCCCCGTCGTGAGCGTCGAGGCCTTCGCCGTGTTCATCGGCCTTTTCGCCCAGGACCGACCCTTCTGGGCCGTCGCCCTCGCCTGCGCGTTCGGACAGCTCCTGTGTTTCCTGACGCTCTACCTCGCGGGACACCGTTGGGTCGCGCGGCTGCCGTGGATCCGTCGCCGGCTCGCCCACTTCGACCCGGGGCGCTACCAGCTCCACGCGCGCCTCTTCTACGCCACCGCCGCGACCGTCGGTTTCCCGCCGCTCAACCTCTTGAGCATCGCGGCCCCGATCCTCGCGGTGGGGCCGCGCTACTTCGTCCCGGTCGTCTTCTTCGGGCGGTGGGCGCGGCTCTGCGCGCTGGTCTTCTTCGCCGAGCAGTTCCGCGACTGGGTCTCCGTCGACGACCTGCCCGAGTGGCTGCGCGCGCGCCTGTAGGCGCGGCGGCTCGTCGAACGACCGGTCGACAGGCGTTGAGCTGCGCGCTACGGTCGTAGGATGACCGATGTACGCATTGCGAGAATTCTTGCGTTGCTCGCAGGCTCCGCGCTGGCGAGCGGCTGCTCGACCGAAGAAGGCGAGTCTGTGGCCGAAGTCGAAGAGGAGTCGTCGCCGGACTCCCCCGGGGGTCACATGACCCCCCTTGACTCTGGAACCCCGGCGGACGTCGAAGCATACCCCGCGTGTCCGGAAACGTCGGTCGATGAGTGTGTCCGCGGGTTCGGTTTCGCAGAGTGTCCCGGCGAAGGGGAGTTGCGATTGTCCTGCGGATACTCGGTCGAAACGGACGTCGTGTGCATCTGGGTGGAAGGGTGCCGACCTCTGGAGTTTCCAGGGCCATGCACCTCGGCCGACGCGCGGGACTGTCCGGTCGAATGGTGGACCGTCGGCTACGGCACCCAGCCCATCAGCCGCACGAGTGACATGGTGCTCGCGTTGGACGTTGTTCCCGTGGATGCGGGGGCATCGTTCCTTCACTGTACCCAGTGTGTCCCATCGGCGCAGGTGCCTTACGCGAGCTGGACGTCAGAACACTGCCTCGGCCCGGGCGACTTCTGCACGACGGGCGTTGAGCGCGCTGCGGAGAAGTACATGATGTACGTTTCAAGGACGTCGAGCGGTGCACCCTTCTTGGCCTGGACTGTCGCCGACACGGACGGCTACTTCAGCAACAGTGACTATACCTTCGATTTCGAAGCGGACTTCGAACGAGGCACTGCTCGAGTCTGCATCGTTCGGCGCTCTGATACGAGCATCAACAACCAGGAGCCCATTTGCGCAACCGAGGGGTTCGTGCACGTTTCTCACGAGCCCCGAGACTCCGCGGACGCGGAACTGATGACTGGCTCGTTCGAAGCGGTTTTCACCGACTTCGGTCTTTACGTGGGCGACCCAGAGTTCATCGAGAGACTCGTGGTCCAGGGCGCGTTCTGAGCGCGTCGGCCGGCTTCGGTCGACTGTCTCAGTAGCGGTAGTGGTCGGGCTTGAAGGGCCCGTCCAGCTGCACGCCCAGGTACGCCGCCTGCTCGGGGCGCAGGGTCGTGAGCTTCACCCCGACCTTGGCGAGGTGCAGGCGCGCGACCTTCTCGTCGAGCTTCTTCGGCAGGACCTGCACGGTGCCGGTCTCGAAGCGCATGCCGGTCATCGAGTCGACGCCGTGGTTCGCGGCGTTCCACAGCGCCATCTGCGCCATCACCTGGTTCGTGAAGCTGTTGGACATCACGAACGCCGGGTGCCCCGTCGCGCAGCCCAGGTTCACCAGACGCCCGCGGGCGAGCAGCGTGATGCGCTTGCCGTCGGGGAAGATGAACTGGTCGACCTGCGCCTTGATGTTCTCTTCCTTGATCTCGGGGTTGTTCTCGAGCCAGGCGACCTGGATCTCGCTGTCGAAGTGCCCGATGTTGCAGACGATCGCCTGGTCCTTCATGGCGCGCAGGTGGCCGCTGGTGATCACGTCGCAGCAGCCCGTGGCGGTGACGAAGATGTCGCCGAAGCTCGCGGCCTCGTCCATCGTCGTGACCTCGTAGCCCTCCATCGCCGCCTGGAGCGCGCAGATGGGGTCGATCTCGGTGA
>JBMOFP010000137.1:0-16820 GCA_049318805.1 Bradymonadia bacterium | reverse complement strand
CGATGCCCGGCGGCAACATGGTGGGCGGTCCGCACACCACGACCTCGGCGCCCAGCTTGCTCAAGGCCGCGATGTTCGACCGCGCGACTCGGCTGTGGGCGATGTCGCCGATGATCGCGACGCGTTGCCCCTCGATGCGCCCCTTGTGGCGCCTGATCGTGAGCGCATCGAGCAAGCCCTGGGTCGGGTGCTCGTGTCCCCCGTCGCCGGCGTTCACGATCGACGCGTCGATGCTCCGCGCGAGCAGGTGCGGGGAGCCCGAGTGTTTGTGCCGCAGGACCACGATGTCCGGCGACATCGCCGCGAGATTGCGGGCGGTGTCGACGAGCGTCTCGCCCTTGACGACGCTGCTCGTGCCGCCGCTGACGCTCAGTGTGTCGGCGCTCAACCGTTTGGCCGCGAGCTCGAAAGAGGTCCGGGTTCGGGTCGAGGCCTCGAGGAAGAGGAGCACGACCGTCATGCCGCGCAACGCGGGCACCTTCTTGATGCGGCGGTGCGTGATGTCCTGGAACGACTCGGCCACGTCCAGGAGCTCCGTCAGCTCCCCGGCCTCGAGGCTGGCGAGTTCGAGCAGATGGCGTCGACGCGTGTTCATGGGCGCACTCGCTCCGGGCGAGACAGCAGCAGGACCGCGTCCTCCGGGCTGTCCGGGTCCGTCTCGGAAAGTCGGACCCGAACGGACTCGTCGGCCTGCGTCGCGAGAACGAGACCGGCATAGTCCGGCTGGATCGGCAACTCGCGATGGCCGCGGTCGACCAGCACCGCGAGCTGGATGCGCTGCGGACGACCCCAGTCCATGAGGGCATCCAGGGCAGCGCGGACCGTGCGGCCGGTGTACAGCACGTCGTCCACCAACACGATGTGACGGTCGGTGACGTCGAAGGGCAGGTGCGTCTGACCCACCGAGACTCGGGCGCCGCTCTCGAAGACGTCGTCGCGGTACATGGCGATGTCGAGCGCCCCGACAGGCACGTCGAGCGCCTCGGCGGCGTGAATCTCGGCGGCGAGCCTACGGGCGAGCGGCTCTCCGCGTGTTCGGATGCCGACCAGGGCGAGGCCGCCTCCGCCTCGGGTGCGCTCGACGATCTCGAGGGCGACACGACGCACGGCGCGTCGGACGTCGGCGGCGTCGAGGACGACCCGGGTGGCGGGCGCGGGCGAGCTCATCTCACTCCACCTGGCCGTGCACGGTGCGACCCAGGCGGTGCCATCGGATCTTCTCCCAGGGGCGCGTCCACGGGGCGCTGCCGTCCCACGACAGCCAGATGAAGGTCGCCCGACCCTTGACGTGGCCCATGGGCACGAAGCCCCAGACCCGCGAGTCGCTGGAGTTCTGGCGGTTGTCGCCCATGACGAAGACGTGGCCCTCGGGCACGACCCAGGGGAAGGGGTGCTCGTCGGAGGCCGTGGGCCCCATCAACGGCGGCTCGGCGGCGCACCAGCGGCGGTCCGGTTTGTCCATCCAGCGGTACGGCTCGGCGTCGCGAAGACCGACGCCCTGGTCCTCGGGACTGATGGCCTCGATGCGCAGTGTCTGAAAGCGCTGTTCATCGAGTCGGGTGTCGTAGGTCCGCATGAGGGGCGCGAGCGCGGCGGCTTCGAAGCGGTTCGTCTCGAACTCCGCGTACGCCTTGAACGCCCCGTTCGGGACCTCGGAGACCGGCTGACCGTTGAGGGTGACGAAGCCCACGTTGTTCCGGTTGACGACGTTGATCACGTCCCCGGGCAAGCCCACGACACGCTTGATGAAGTCCTGAGAGGTGTTGCACGGGTAGAGGAAGACCACGACCTCGCCGCGCTGCGGGGTCGACCAGGTCACGACCTGCTCGGTGGTGAACGGAATCCGGACCCCGTACGAGAGCTTGTTGACGAAGAGGAAGTCCCCGACCGCGAGCGTCGGGATCATCGAGCCCGACGGGATCGTGAACGCCTCGAAAACGAAGGCCCGCACCATGAGCGCGATGGAGACGGCCACGAGCACCGACTCGACGACCTCGCGTGTCGGGCTCTTGCGAAAGCGCGCGAAGTGCTTCGCGACGACCGCGTCGAGCGCTTGGAGCGCGGCGTAGAGCGCGACGATGTCGCCCCGTTCGCTCGCCGTCTCCAGCGCGTCGAGCGCGGTACGCACCTCGGCGACGTGGGTCGGATCGATCCGGGCGCCATGCCGATCGATCAGGCCCTTCGTCTGGCGAGCAGCATCCTTTGCGCGTCGACGCGCCTTGCGGAGTCGCATGGCCTCGGTTACCCCCTCAATCAACCTTCAGGACCGCCAGGAAGGCTTCCTGAGGGATCTCGATGTTCCCGACCTGCTTCATGCGCTTCTTGCCGGCCTTTTGCTTCTCGAGGAGCTTGCGCTTACGCGAGATGTCGCCGCCGTAGCACTTCGCGGTCACGTCCTTCCGAAGCGCCTTGATGGTCTCGCGGGCGATGATCTTCGCACCGACCGCCGCCTGGATCGCGACGTCGAACTGCTGTCGGTTGATCACCCCCCGCAGCTTCTCGCACAGGATCTTGCCGCGGTCGTAGGCCCGGTCGCGGTGGACGATGATCGAGAGCGCGTCGACGTTCTCTCCGTTCAGCTTCACGTCGAGCTTCACGAGCTTGCCCGGCCGGTTCTCCGCCATCTCGTACTCGAAGGAGCCGTAGCCACGGGTGATGCTCTTCAGGCGGTCGAAGAAGTCGAAGACGACCTCGGCGAGGGGCAGCTCGTAGTGCACGAGCATGCGATTCGCGCTCGCGTACGCGAGCTCCGTCTGAATGCCGCGGCGCTCTTCACACAACTTCAGCACCGGTCCGCAGTATTCGGTCGGCACGTGAATCGTGGCCTTGATGTAGGGCTCTCGAATCTCCTCGATCTCGTCCGCGGGCGGCAGGTGGGCCGGGTTGTCGACCCGCAGGATCTCACCGCCCACCGAGACGACCTCGTAGACCACGGTGGGCGCCGTGGTGATGAGGTCCATGTTGAACTCTCGCTCGAGCCGCTCCTGGACGATCTCGAGGTGGAGCAGGCCGAGGAACCCGCAGCGGAAGCCGAAGCCGAGGGCGGCGGAGACCTCGGGTTCGAAGCTGAAGGCGGCGTCGTTCAGGCGCAGCTTCTCGAGCGCGTCCCGCAAGAGGTCGTAGTCCGCGGGCACCACGGGAAAGAGGCCGCTGAACACCACCGGGGTCACGTCTTTGAAGCCGGAGAGCGCCTCGAGCTCCGCACGTTTGTCGTAGTCGACGATGGTGTCGCCGACCCGCGCGTGGCGGACCTCCTTGATGTTCGCGATGACGAAGCCGACGTCGCCCGCCATCAGCTCGGGCATCTCGCGCGCCCCTGGGCAGAACGCG
The DNA here is from genome assembly GCA_049318805.1 of Bradymonadia bacterium. Lineage (GTDB taxonomy): Bacteria > Myxococcota_A > Bradymonadia > UBA7976 > UBA1532 > CANLBD01. The sequence goes on along the minus strand of JBMOFP010000137.1, from coordinate 13,490 downwards.
CCGACCTCGAGCACGTCGTACTGCTTCTCCGTCGCGTTCATCCAGAGCTTCGAGCCCTTGCGCATCGAGCCGTCCATGACACGAACGAGCATCACGACGCCCCGGTAGTTGTCGTACCAGGAGTCGAAGATCAGCGCTCGGAGCGGCTTGTCGCCGTTGTCGGGCGGGGGCGGGATGAAGTCGATGACCTGCTGAAGCACGGCCGCGACGTTGAGCCCCGTCTTGGCCGAGATGTCGACGGCGATACTGGTGTCGAGGCCGATGATCTCCTCGATTTGCTTGCGCACACCTTCGGGGTCCGCCGAGGGCAGATCGACCTTGTTCAGGACGGGGATGATCTCGAGGTTGTTGTCGAGCGCGAGGTAGACGTTCGCCAGCGTCTGCGCCTCGACCCCCTGGGTGGCGTCGACGACGAGGAGCGCGCCCTCACAGGCCGCGAGACTCCGGGACACCTCGTAGGTGAAGTCGACGTGCCCGGGCGTGTCGATCAGGTTGAACCAATAGAGCTCACCATCGGCGCCGACCCAGGGAAGACGAACGGCCTGCGCCTTGATCGTGATGCCCCGCTCGCGCTCGAGGTCCATGTTGTCGAGGAACTGCGCACGCTGTTCTCTCTGGGACACGGCCCCGGTGATCTCGAGAATGCGATCCGCCAACGTCGACTTGCCATGGTCGATGTGGGCGATGATCGCGAAATTGCGGACGTTTCTGGGCATCCGTATCTTCGCTGGCCGGAAAAGTCGGCGCATTATGGGCGCCGGGGGGGGGCAATTCAAGCGGCGGCCCGTGCGCGTTCCGCGGCATCGCGCCTTGACTTCGACGCAAGGGCTCGTCGATGAATGCCTCAAACGACGCGAACGGGAAGTCCGCCATGCGCTTTGGTCCTCGTCTCTCGACCCCGAATGCACGCTCGACCGCGTCCCTGCTGTGCCTCACGCTCGCCGCATGCGGAGGCTCACCGTCTCGTCCCGCGGGCGACGGCAAGCCCGCGCTCGAGGGCGTCGCCCGCCCCTTCGACATCAACGCCGATGGTGTGCCCGACGCGTGGAAGTACTACGTCGGCGAGGGCAGCGCCGAGAGGGTCGTGCGCAAGGAGTTCGACGTGAACTTCGACGGCCGCGTCGACGTGTGGCGTTTCTACGGCGCCGACACCCAGCTCGAACGCGACCAGATGGACCTCGACCTCGACGGCAAGATCGACGTGACGAGCTTCTACGCCGGCGGGCAGCTGATTCGCAAAGAGGTCGACCTCGAGTTCGACACCGATCCGGACCTCTTCAAGCACTACGAAGGCGGGCAGCTCGCGCGCATCGAGCGGGACTCCAACGACGACGGCCGCATCGACACGTGGGAGTACTTCATCGCGGGCAAGCTCGACCGCATCGGCGTGGACGGCGACGGCGACGGGCAGCCCGACCCCGACAAGTGGAAGACGACGGAGCAGCCCCGAGCCCGCGAGGACGCGGCGGCGCCCGAGGCTGCGGCGCCCGAGGCTGCGGCGCCCGAGTCCACCGCCCCAGCCGCCCCGGACTCCGCAGCTACGGCCGCCCCGGACGCCGCCGCTCCGGCCGCCCCAGACTCCGCAGCTCCGGCGTCCGCGGCGCCCTGACCGGCCCCGCGGACACGCGCGCGGCGTTCAGCCGTCGGAAGGGCCCTGGGTCGAGCCGACGAACGCCCGCACACGCGGCGCCCAGGGTGCGGGCGCCTCACCGACCCAGGCCGAAAAACGCGCCAGGTCGAAGACGCTGTTCTGGGGTCGCGCCGCGGGCCGCGGGAAGTCCTCGGTCCGGCACGGTTCGACGGGGACGTCCAGCCCCGCCGCCTCCACGATGAGGCGCGCCCACTCTGCGCGGGTGCACGCCCCCGAGGCCGAGAAATGGACGGTGCCGCGCGCGTCGAGGTCGACCAGCGCCTGGAGCGCGCGCGCGAGGTCGTCCACGTGGGTCGGAGAGCCCGTTTGGTCGTCGACCACGCGCAGCCGCGGCGTGGTCCTCGCCGCACGGAGAATCGCGCCGACGAAGTCCGGTCCCCCGGGTCCATAGAGCCACTGGGCGCGCACGATGAGGGCCGCTTCGCCGAGCACGGCCCGCACGGCGTCCTCTCCGTCGAGCTTTGTGGCCCCGTAGACCGAGAGCGGACCGACCGGGTCGTCCTCGCGCCACGCCTGCCGGGAGCGGCCGTCGAAGACGTAGTCCGTGGACAGGTGCACGAGTCGCGCCCCTACGGCGCGCGCCGACTCGGCCACCCACCCCGGCGCCTCCGCGTTCAGACGCCGTGCGGCATCGGGCGAAGCCTCACACAGGTCCACAGCGGTGAAGGCGGCGCTCAGCACGACGACCTGGGGGCGGAGCGTCTCGAGCGTCTCGCGCACGGCGACGGGGTCCGTGACGTCGCACTCCGCGCGTCCGAGGCGACGGGCGTCCGGCAGAACACGACCGAGCGCACGTCCCAAGAGACCGTGGCCGCCCAACACCAGCCACGCGCGGGACCGCGCGGTCGTGCCGTCGGTCACAGATCGGTCACGAAGCCGGCCTCGGGCAGGCCCGTGCGGTCCTTGAACTCTCGTTGGAATCGCTTCGCGCTCTCCATCGTCTCGAAGCGCCCCACCCTCACCCGATACACCCGGCCCTTGCCGGGCACGTCGGCGATGATCACCGAGGGCTCGAGACCGGCCGCACGCACCCGGGCGACAAAGTCGTCGGCCTCGGCCTTGTCCTTCACGGCCTTGACCTGGAGCGTGTAGCTGCCGCCCGCGGCGTTCCCCGCGGCGCGTTCGGGCTTCGGAGCGGCGGCCTTCGGAGCGGCCGGCGTGGGCGTGGGCGCGGGCGTGGGCGCGGCGGCCGACCTGGGCGTGGCCACCACCCCGCCCAGCGACGGCAGCGGGCGTGGCTCGTCCTCGTCCGGCGGCGGCGGGATCGGGGCCACCTCGACCCGCGGCGGCGTCACCGGGCTCACGGGCCCGTCGACGCGGCCTTCATCCTCGTCCGGCGGCGACGGCGCCGGGGGAAGCCCCGGTGTCGCCGCCGTTCCGGCTTTTGGGCCGGGGGTGCCCTCCTCACGCGCGGCCGGCTCGGCGGGCGCCACGACGTTCTCCGGGTTCGAGGGCTGCATCACGATCGCCGGGACCCGCACGGGCACCTGCTCCGGTCCCCCTCGGCTCGGACCCGCGGCCACGACCGATGGGAAGAGGAACTCGACGTCCCCGAGGGCCGCGACCGGCGCGGAGCTGCCCGGACCCGGGCGGTTCGGTCGACGGGCCGCGTCGAGCCGCGCGAGGTCACCCGACCCGGCCGTCGGCTCCACCCGCTGCCTGTGACCGACCCAGTAGCCCGCGGCGAAGAGCACACCGGAGAACACGGCCGTCGCGACGCCCAGCGTCACGACTTGCCGAGGTTCGAGCCGAATCTCGATCTTGTCCTTCACGCGCTCGAGGTCTCGCATGATTCCCTCACGTGCATACATGTATGACATGCCCATACAATATGCTTCATTTCGGCACCTTGCAAATTCGCTCCGTCAAGGAGAAAAGAATTCTCGCAGGTGCTTTTCGGCGGGCTTCCGCCGCGGCGTGTAGTCGGTGTCCCGGGGACCGCCCAGGCCCCACCAGTTCCAGAAGTAGACGCCGCCAAAGTGCCGCTCGGGCCGCCACACGCGCACGAACGCCTCGTAACATCGGCGCTGCACCTCGAGATCGACCTCGGCGTCGCCCCCATAGTTCCACGGTTGTTTCGCCGCACCGACCCGGCTCGGCCAGCCCACCTCGGTGATCAGTACCGGCCGCCCGTGGCGCACCTGCCAATCGAGCAAGACCTCGCGCACCCCGGACCACGCCTTCACCAGGGCCTCGACGGTCGGCAGGTCGTCGCGGGTCAGCTCGAAATAGGCCGTGATCCCCATGAAGTCGACCGCGTCCCAGAACGGCACGTGCTGGAAGTGGTCCCAGTTGGCGGAGTACGTCACGCGGCCGGGGAAGAGGCCCCTCACCTCCGCGATGAGCGCACGCCAGCGCGCCTCGTGGGTCTCCATGCTGTTGAGCTCGCTCCCCACGCTGAAGAGCGCGACCCGCATGTCCCGCGCCATCGTGGCGTAGTGCAGGACGAAGCGACGGTAGTCGCCCCACCAGGCCTCGAGGTCCTTCGGGGCGAGCGTGCCGCGCCAGAGCCCCGGCCCTCGCTGCTCGACCCACACGATCGGGAAGAGCAGCACACGCAGGCCCCGAGCGTGGGCCCGCGTGACGAGGCGTCGAATCACCGCGTCATCCTGGGTCTCCTTCGGATGCGGCGCGATCCGCACCGCGGCGACGTCCGTCTGAGACCACTGCACCACGATGGACAGGTCCGTCGCGCCGAGGTCGGCGATCTCGTCCACCATGCCCTCGTAGGTCAGCCCACGTGACCTCGACTCGCCGTGCGGTGTCAGCGCGACGCCGCGCAGAGGAGGCGGGGCCGTGGGCGGAGCCGCCGTGGGCGGAGCCGCCAAGGACACGACGAGCGCGCAGAGAAGAGCCAGCACCGATCAGCGACGCGGCAGGAGAATCTCTTCGCCCTCGCGGCACATCTCGACCCGGAGCGAGGCGTCCGAGGCGGCCTTCTCGCGACAATCGGCGAGGCGCGCGTCCAGGAAGTCGTCCGTGTGCACGGGGTCGTGGTGGAAGAGGTAGAGCTGCTGGACGCGCGCGGCGCGGGCCATCCGCAGCGCCTCGTCGTAGGTCGAGTGACCCCAGCCGACCTTGCCGGCCTTGTACTCGGCCTCGGTGTACATCGCGTCGTAGACGAGCGCGTCGGCATCGAGAGAGAGGTCGTGCAAGTTCAGGTCGAGCTCGCCCGTCGCCGAGTCGTGCTCGGTGTCGGTGGCGTACACGAAAGAAGCGCCGTCATGCTCGATGCGCATGCCGAGGCATCCACCGGGGTGGTTCATCGCGGCGGTCCGGACCGTGACCGGCCCGAGCTGGATCACCTGCGAGGGCCCGATGGAGTGGAACGAGAGCGCGCTGCGCATGACCGAGAGCGGCACCGGGAAGTTCGGGTCCGTCATCTGGGTCTCGAGCACGGCCTTCACGCTCTGCTCGCCCTTGTTCTGCCCGTAGACCCGGAACGAGTTGCCGGGGATGAAGGCGGGCGTGAAGAACGGGAAGCCCTGAATGTGGTCCCAGTGCATGTGGGAGAAGAAGATGTCGGCGTCGATGGCGCGCTTCTCGGCGAGCAGCGCGTTCCCGAGCGACCGTAGCCCCGTCCCGCAGTCCAGGATGATCAGCCGACCCCCGGCGCGCACCTCGAGGCAGGGTGTATTGCCCCCATACCGCACGGTGCCCGCACCTGGTGTGGCGATGCTGCCGCGGACGCCCCAGAAGCGAACGCGAATGGCGGGCTCTTGCTCCCCGGAGTTCATCGTCGCGAGTATAGTCTGCACGCGGCGCGTGGCAAGGAAACGCCTCCCCGGTCGCGCGTTGCGGCCCGAGGCCCCCCGGGCGTAGCGTGCGGGCATGCTTGTGAACGCCCCGCTCGCCGCGCTCTTCGCCGTCGCGCTCAACGCGCCGTTCCCCGTGATCGACGTGCACGTGCACACCTCGCCGACGCACTACGGCACCGCGGCGGACCTGCTCGCCGCCAACGGGGTGAGTCGCTTCGTCAACCTCTCGGGCGGGGCCCCGGGGGATGGTCTCGAGGAGAGCCTCGACGCCGCGCGGGATTTCGAGGGCCGCATCCTCGTCTGCGCGAACCCCCAGTTCGAGCAGATCGCGCTGCCCGACTTCGGGGCGCGTCAAGCCGAGATGCTGGAGCGCGCCTTCGCGCTCGGCGCGCGCTGCGTGAAGGTCTCGAAGGCCCTCGGACTCGGTGTCGAAGACCCGAGCGCGCCCGGTAAGTACCTCGCCGTGGACGATGCCCGACTGGACCCGCTCTGGGCCGCGGCTGGCCGACTGCGCATGCCGGTCTTCATCCACACGGGTGATCCGGCCGCCTTCTTCGAGCCGCTCACCCCGGCGAACGAGCGGTGGGACGAGCTCGAGGTCCATCCGGGCTGGAGCTTCGCCGGCGCGGAGTTTCCGCGCCTCGAGACACTGATCGCCCAGCGCGACCGTGTCCTGGAGCGCCACCGGGGCACGACGTTCATCGGCGTGCACTTCGGGTGTTGGCCCGAGAACCTCGCGTACGCATCCGAGGCCCTCGCCCGGCATCCCAACCTGTACTTCGACATCGCGGCCCGTGTGCCCGAGATCGGGCGGCACGACCCCGCGGCGTTGCGCGCGCTCTTTCTCGAGTACCCGGACCGGATCCTGTTCGGGACCGACCTGGGCGTCGGCCGGGGTCTGATGCTCGGCTCGACCGGACGAGAGCGACCCAACGTCGCCGATGCGTTTCTTTTCTTCGCGGACCACTACCGATTCCTCGAGACCCATGACCGCAAGATCCCCCACCCCACCCCGATTCAGGGCAACTGGCGCATCGACGCGATCGGGCTGCCGCCCGAGGTGCTCATGAAGGTCTACGCGCTCAACGCTTTGCGGCTCCTCTGGAACGAGTCCGCGCCGTCGGCGCTCGACGCCCGCGCGCTGCGCGAAGCGCCGTCCGCCGCCGAGTACTTTCCGTGACCTGGCGCCCGAGAGGATCGACCGCGGCGCTCGCGCTGTGGCTCGCGAGCTGTGGCGGGGGCGCCTCGGCCCCCTCCGACCCGCCGCGCGACGCCACCCCTGCGCCATCCCCGGACGCCGCCGAGGCGCCCACCGACCTCGCCGTCGCGCGCGATGCCGCTTCAGACGCGGCTCTTGCGGACGCCGCCACGCCGCCCGCGACCACGACCGTGAGCTTCGACTTCGGGAGCTGGGGCCTGCTCCCGTTCGAGGAGGTCCCGAGCATCTGCGCGTCGTGGACGCTGGAGAACGACGCACCCCTCTACATCGAGCGCCTGCGCATGCTCAACGGCGGCGCCTTCCACCACGCCAACTGGTACGTCGTGCCCGACGATCGGTTCGACGGACCCGATGGCTGGTTCGGGTGTCGTCAACGGGACTTTCGCGAGGCCTCGGCAGTGCTCCTCGGCACGCCGCTCTTCGCCCAGTCCACCCAGACCCTCTACGAGGAACAACACCTCGGTACCGGCGTCGCGATCAAGATCCCCCCGAGGCACCGCATCATCGCCTCGGTCCACATGCTGAACTTGAGCGCGCGCTCGCTGCGGACCTCGCTGCGCGTCTCGCTCGACCTCCTGCATCCCCGCGATGTGCGCACCGTCGCCGCGCCGTTCCGCCTCTACTACGACGACCTGCACCTGGGGCCCCAGCGCCGGTCGGACTTCACGACCGAGTGTGACCTGGCCACCCCCTACGCCGCACGACAGGGGCGCCCCCTCGCGCTCTCCCTGCTGTACCTGCTGCCGCACTACCACGGCCTGGGTCGACGCTTCGAGGTCGAGCTGTACGGCGGCCCGAGGGACGGCGAGGCCATCTTCGACCTTGAGGGCTTCGACGGGCTGGCCCACGGCCAAAGCTACGCGCCTCCGTTGGACCTGGCGGCCGCGGGCGCCCTGGGCCTGCGCCTGCGGTGCACCTACGACAACCCGAGCCCGCGCGAGGTCGGCTTCGGCCTGGCGGACGGCGAGATGTGCATGCTGCTGGGCTTCGCCGACCTGGATCTGCTCCTGGACGCCGGCGTGCAGGCGGGTGACACCGTCGTCGGCACTTCCGACGAGGTCGAGCACCACGAGGGCCCGTGCGACGTGCTCGTCCTGCCGCGCAAACCGAGCCAGGACGCCCCGTCGGCCGACGAGCTCGCGGCCCCGCTCTACTTGCCCCCGGCGGTCGACCCGGAGGGTCCGCCGATCGAGCCCGTGGCCCCGCCTTCGTGCGCCCCCCCGGACCTCGACGTGATGCCGGCCCAGCCCGTGACCCTACGCGCGATTCGAGACGAGGTGTTCCGACCGACGTGCGCGTTCAGCGCCTGTCACGGTGGACCCGCGCCCGCGGCCGGGCTCGCGCTGGACCAGGACGACCTGGGCGAACTTCGACGTGGCCTGGTGCGTCACGAGGTTCAGGCCGAGACCGTGCTCGACCTCGTCGATCCCGGGGACGGCCTCGCGAGCTGGCTCTACCAGCGCATCTCGACCTGCACACCCAAGGACGACCGGGGTCGCGCCCTCGCGCCCATGCCGCTCAACGCCCCCGAGCTGCTGCCCGCCGACCAGCTCGCGCGCATCCGCGCCTGGATCGACGCCGGGGCCGAGGTGGAGTGACCCCGAACGCGCGCCGGGGCTCAAACGGCGAGGCGCTCCACGGTGGTCACACCGTCGATGCGCTCGATGGCGTACATCACCTTGCGGAGCTGCTCCAGGTCGTTGACCAGCACGGTGAAGTTGTTCACGGCGCGTTTGTCCGGCGTGGTGCGGCAGTTCACGGCCGAGATGTTCACCCCGGCCGAGTGGAACGATTGGCTGATGCTGGCGAGCAGGCCGGGTGTGTCGATGCTGTAGACCCGGATCTCCACGGGCCGGAGCTGTCGCGACTGGGTGTCCCAGTGCACGTCCATGCGTCGCGCGGGATCGTAGTCGAGCACGTGGCTGCAGTCTCGACGATGGATGGTCACGCCGCGACCGCGCGTGACGAAGCCGACGATCGGATCGCCGTGGACCGGGGCGCAGCACTTCGGGAAGACGGTCGCGACGCCGTCCATGCCGTCCACGACGATGCCCCCCTCGCGCTTGGCGGCGCCGGGGATGAAGCGCTTGAGGACCTTGGCGAAGGGGTTCGACTCGGGCTCCGCCGCAGGGCTCTGGAGCTTGTCCGCGGGCACGAGGTCTGGCAGGAGCTGCTCGACCCGAATCTTCTCGTAGCCGACCGCGATCAGGAGCTCGTTCTCGCTGCGACACCGATGCTTCTGCGCGACCTCGATGAGCCGATTGGCCTTGCGGAGGCGCGAGAGCGTGAGCCCGTACTTGCGCAGCTCCTTGTCGATGAGCTCCTCGGCGATCCGGATCATCCGGTCGCGCGCCTCTTGTCGCAGCCAGCTCCGGATCTTCGCCCGGGCGCGCCCGGTCTTCGCGATCTGAATCCAGTCCTTGCCGGGGTTGCTGCCCGTCGTCCGGATGACCTCGATGATGTCGCCGTTCTGGAGCTCGTAGCGCAGGGGAACGATGCTGCCGTTCACCCGCGCGCCGGTACACTCGTGACCCAGGTCGGTGTGCACGGAGTACGCGAAGTCGATGGGCGTGGCCCCCCGGGGGAACGCCTTGACCTCGCCTTTCGGCGTGAAAACGAAGACCTCGTCGTTGAACAGGTCCTTGCGGACCGTGTCCATGAACTCCTCGGCGTCCTGCAAATCCCTATGCAATTCAAGGAGTTGTCGGAGCCACGTGAACTCCGTCGCCGACTGCCGACCGGTGAGGCCGTACTGGCCTTCCTTGTAGGTCCAGTGCGCCGCGACGCCGTTCTCGGCGTGGGTGTGCATGTCCGACGTGCGGATCTGGATCTCGATCCGCTCGCTCTCCGGGCCGATCACGGAGGTGTGCAGGGACTGGTAGCCGTTGGGCTTCGGCAGCGCGACGTAGTCCTTGAAGCGCCCCGGCACGGGCTTCCACAGGCTGTGCGCGAGCCCGAGGGCCTCGTAACACTCCGAGAGCTTCGAGGTCACGATGCGGAAGGCGAGCACGTCGAAGAGGCTCTCGAAGCCGTGCCCCGTGGTCTTGAGCTTCTGGTGAATCGACCAGAGGTGTTTCGGTCGACCGCTGACGTCGGCCTTCACGCCCTGCTTCTCGAGCTCCGCGCGCAGGAGCGTCACGACCCGCTCGATGTACGCTTCACGCTCTTTGCGCGTCTTCTTGATGACGTCCGCGAGCTCCCGATACTCCTCGGGATACAGGTACTTGAAGCTCAGATCCTCGAGCTCGATCTTGATCCAGTTGATGCCCAGGCGATTCGCGAGAGGCGCGAAGATGTCGAGGGTCTCGCGGGCGATGCGCTTCTGCTTCTCCTCTTTCAGGTGGCTCAGCGTCCGCATGTTGTGCAGGCGGTCCGCGAGCTTGATGAGGATGACGCGCAAATCGCGGCTCATCGCGATGAGCATCTTCCGGAAGTTCCCGGCCGCGGCCTCCTCGGCGCTCGTGAAGTTCAGCTTCTCGAGCTTGGTGACCCCGTCGACCAGGAAGGCGACGTCCGCGCCGAACTGCGCCTTGATCTCCTCGACCGTGGCGAGTGTGTCCTCCACCGTGTCGTGCAAGAGCGCGGCGCACACACACGCCGAGTCGAGCCCCAGGTGCGCGACGATGTGGCTGACCTCGAGCGGGTGCACGAGATAGGGCTCGCCGTTGCGTCGCGTCTGTCCGCGATGAGCCGCCGCGCTGTACACGTACGCACGGCGGACGAGGTCCGCGTCTGAGGCCGGATGATGCTTCAGCAACAGCTCGATGACATCGTCGAGGCGAATCATCGGCCGCACTCTATCAGGGCGCGTCGCGTTCCGCCATGTGACGCAGCGCGTCGAGCAGACCCTGCCGTTCCGCGCGGGTCAGCGTCGCGGCGTCGTACACCGCCATCAGCTCCGCCGCGCCCGTGTCCACGGCCTCGTTGACGACCAGGTAGTCGAAGGCGTCGGCCTCGCGGACCTCGCGGCGCGCGGCGGCGAGTCGCCGCGTGATCGACGTCTCGGACTCGGTCCCTCGCCCTCGAAGACGCGCCTCGAGCTCCTCGAAGGACGGCGGCAGGACAAAGACCGAAGTGCTGAGCGGGAAAGCGCGCTTCAACGCGAAGGCGCCCACCACGTCGACGTCGAAGAGCAGGTCCACCCCGGCACCTTCTGCGGCCCGGATCTCGGCGTGGCTGGTGCCGTAGAGGTTGCCGGCATACTCGGCCCACTCCGCGAACGCCTCGGCGCGGACCATCGCCTCGAAACGCGACCGCTCGACGAAGTGGTACTCGCGCCCGTTCTCCTCACCCGGGCGCGGCGCGCGGGTCGTGTGGCTCACCGAGAGGCGCAGCTTCGGGCGCGCCGCGAGCACGCGTCGCGCCAGAGTGCTCTTCCCCGTACCGCTGCAGGCCGCCATCACCAGAAGCACCACGGCTCACTCCACGTTCTGGACCTGCTCTCGCAGGCGTTCGAGCTCCGCTTTCATCTCGATGATCCGCTCCGAGATCTGCACGTCCTGCACCTTGCTCCCGATCGTGTTCGCCTCACGATTCATCTCCTGGCAGAGGAAGTCGAAGCGACGGCCGATGCCCTCCTCGTCGCCCCCCTCGCCCTGCACGAATCGACGCGCTTGCTCCAGATGGATTCCCAGGCGAGCGAGCTCTTCGGCGATGTCGGTCTTCTCGGCGAAGATCGCGACCTCGTGCATCACACGTGCGGCGTCTGCCGTGAGGTCGAGCGCGCCCAGCATCTCTCGCATGCGGGCCTCGAGCCGGACGCGGTAGGCCCGCCCCTGCTCCGGGGCGCGTGCCTCGATGTCGGCGCGCAGGTGGTCGATGGCATCGAGGCGCCGCGTAAGCTCGAGCCCGAGCGCGTGGCCCTCGCTGTGGCGAGCGGCGAGCAGCGCGTCCGCAGCGGCCTCGACCGCGGCGATGACGCGGTGCCTGAGCGCCTCGACCCCCTCGAAGTCGGCGGTGGGGACCAGCACCCCGGGGTAGGCCGCGAGGGCCACGGAGTCCAGGGTCATCGGGAGTTGGAACCGGTGCGCCAGCGCGCGGTGCGCGTCCACGACTCGGGCCGCGAGCGCGCTGTCGATCTCGAAGCCGCGCGGCGTCTGAACCTCCTCGCCCTGAGGCGAGAGCACGACCAGATCGATGCGGCCGCGTCGGAGCCGCTGGCTCAGAGCGGCGCGGATCGCGGGCTCGGCCTCGGTCAGTGCGGCGGGCAGCCGCAGCTTCTGGTCGAGGAATCGGTGGTTGACGGAACGGATCTCGACGACCCACCCCCCCTCGCCGGAAGGCTCGGGTACGGTCGCCCGGCCGAAGCCGGTCATGCTGCGCAGCGCCATGGCCGCGCGCATACCACACTTCGCGCCCGATGTCCGTGGTCGGGTTCGTCAGCGCGCCGACGCCCACGAAGCGGGCGCGGGCGCGTCGTCCCGAAGGCGGCGCTCCAGGCTCGGCAGGCGCATCGAGAGCACGGCGTCGCCATAACGCGCCGCGGTGGCGCCGGGCGTCGTGCCCTCGGGCGCCGAAGCGTCCGTGCAGGCCGTGAGCGCGAGCGCCGCGCAGAGCGCCAGAGAACCGACGAGACGGCGACAGGCCAGAGAAACGTACATGCGCACCTCCTGTGTTCAAATGTAGGATATGGTGCGCGAGCTTCAGGGACAAGGAAATTCGACGCGCCGGACCCCCTCCGCGACCGAGTCCCTCGGGCCCCAGGTACGTTTCGGAATCCGCCGCGTCCTCGGCGACGAGGACAGGCCGAAACGAAACGCACCTCAGGCCCGTGCAGGCTGTTCTTGCAGCAGCCTGCTAGGGGGACGCGGTGTCGGTGGGGCCGTCCTTGAAGGTCACGGTCGACCGCGCGAAGACCTCGGGCGGTCGCGGGTAAAAGGCGAAGACCGTCCCGAGTCGGGGCCGCAGGTCTACGGGCGTGCCGGGACCGTCGGGGGTGCTGCGTTCGACGAGACGGTCCCCTTCGAGGGCGAGTCTGCGCAGCAGGCCGGTCTCGGGCGTGGACCGCTGCGTGGTCGAGAGTGCGTGAACCGCCCCACGGTCCACGAGGGCCCGCGCGAGCGCGCTCGGGCTGCCGGCCGGGCCCACCGCGACGAGCATTCGCCCGGCGGCGTCCAGGCCGAGGCCCACCATGGATTCGGGCGCGGCTTCTCCGGGCGCGATGGGCGTCGCGACGACGGCGACGTCGAGCGCCTGCACGAGACGCCCCGCGTCCACGAGGACGGGTCCCTGCACCAGGTCTCGCGGCCACGGCTCCGGGCGCCGAGTCCAGCGACCCATCTGGGGCGCCCCGACCTCGTCGACCCACCAGGTCATGGCTTCGACCTTCGGGGCGACGAGGGTCGCGCCCCCGGCGATGAGCCCAAAGGCGTCGTCCCGCGCCCGCAGCCCCACCTCGAGCCACGCACGGGGCGGGGCCGGAAGGCGGAGCGCGCGCGGCGGCTCCGTCGACTGTGCGGTGTCGGCGACACCGGGCACCAGTGCGGCCGTCAGGCGATCGAATCGCCAGACTCGGACGGCCGGCTCGTCTTCGGTCAGCCGAGCGGTCCCCAGATCCTCGGGTTCGTCGGCGCGCGCGGTCGCGGTCACGTTCGGGCCCATCCGCGACCGCTCCACGAGGTAGAAGAAGTCCCGGGTCTCGACGCCGCTCCAACGATCGGCCCGATGGTCCATTTCAGGCGCCCCGGCCCCTGAGCACCCTCGGTGGCCCGTCGAGGGGCTCGCCGGGCGCCAGGAACGAGAGCCCGGTGTGACCGGGGTTCATGTCCAGGTGCATCGCGAACCTCGCCCCGGCGCGACGCATCGCCTCGCCCATCTGGTCCGCCGACGCCGCCAGGCTCCACGCGTAGAGCAGGATGCCGCC
>JBMOFP010000136.1:0-16911 GCA_049318805.1 Bradymonadia bacterium | reverse complement strand
ACGCGCGGGCGGTCAACGCCTTGCCACCGGCCACGCGCGCCCAGCTCGAGGCGGCGGCGCCCCGCGGGCACGTGGGCCCGGTCGAAGAGGACGAGCGCTTCACGGTCTACGTGGTGGAGGGCCGATGGGCGGGCGCGCACTTGCAGGGCGCGCACCTCCAGTTCTCGACGCTCGCTTTGGCCGAGGAGGCGCTCCGGAGGTTGAAGTCCGGGGTGCCCTTCGCCCAAGTCGCGGTCGAGAGCAGCGAAGACACGAGCACAAAGGAGAGGGGCGGCGAGCTCGGCGCGTTCGAAATCGGACGGTTCGGGGCCAACGCCGCGCGGGTCCTGTTCACCCTGCCCCTCGAACGCATCTCGGGTGTCGTTCGCGGGTCGGCGGGCTTTCACGTCTTCTACCTGCGGGGCCGAGAGCCCGATCCGGCTCTGGACGGGCTCGAGGTGCGTGCCTTCTCGAGGAGTTGGAGCTACCCGGCCGAGCGCTCGAGGCGTCTCGAGGGCGCAGACGCGGGGGCGAAGGCCAGAGCGGACAACTTCGCGAAGCGCGTCCGCGACGGCCAGTCGCTGAGTGCGCTCGCCCAGCAAGACAGCGACGATCCCACCACACGCGCGCGCGGCGGGCTCATCGAGGGCGAGCTCCGCGAGGCGCTGGGCGACGCCTACCCCGAGGTGGCGCACGAGATGCGACCGGGTGAGGTCCGCGTGGTGCAGAGCAAGCAGGGGTGGCACGTCGTGGCGGTGGAGAGTCGAGAGAAGGTGACGCGCGCCGAGGTCGAACCCGCGCTTCGTGCGTCGCTCGCGACCCGGCCCGTCACCGGCGGCGAGGTCAAGCGCTACCTCGAATCCCTGCGCGCGCAGGCGAAGGTTCAACGCCACTTCTGAGCGTACGCGCCTGCCGGTGCGGTCCTCAGCGCGCCGGGGACAGCGTGATCTCCAGAGCGCGGTGTGGGCGGTCCGCGTCGACGCTCACGGTCCCCGTCCATTCGGCGTGGCCGGCAGCCACGATGCGCAGCTCCAGGGTGCTCGGCACGGCGAGGTTCGGCGCGACGAACGGGGTCATGCCCAAGAGCTTCTCGCCCGTGTAGACGCGTGCCTCGGGCGGCAGCGTAGACACCTCGACGGACCCCTGCTTGGGCAGGCTGTGCAGCGCGAACCACACACCCGCCGCGCCGAGCGCGAGCCCGAAAACGACCGCGAGGGCAGGGGAGAGTCCTCGGCGCCGAGCGACGGGCTCTGTGGGCGTCGCGGGCGGTGACATGGGCGGCTCCGGCGCCGCGGGGGCTCCGGGGGCGGGCTCGGGCGGCGCGTCCGGGACCTCGAGGTCCGCGCCGGCCATGGCGTCGAACTCGCCGCTCAGCTCACCGGTGACCTGGGGGGCGAGCTCTTCGGCGTCCGCCGCGCCGGGCGCCGCGGCGACGGCCTCGGGCGCGGCCTTCGGCTTCGGATCGGAACGCCGGGCGAGGTCGATGAGCTCCGAACGCTCGGCGTCGATTCGGGCGCCCAGGGTCTCTCGCAGCCAGGCGACGAGCGCGTCCGCGCTGGTGTCGAGCTCGAGCTTGCGAGCGGCCTCACGCAGCGCGCGCGAGTAGGTCTGGCCGCTCTCGGGGCGACGCTCTCGGTCCAGGTCCAGCGCGGGCATCAGCGCGGCCTGGAGCGCCTCGGGAAAATCGGGGACCAGCGTCAACGGCGGGTCGTGCGCGGCGGGGACCCAGTCGTCGGCGGGCTGCCCCTCGGCGCCCCGCGCCACCTTGCGCCCCGTCGACAGCTCCCAGAGCAGCACGCCGAGGGAATAGAGGTCGCTGCGCGCGTCCAGCGGCTCACGTCGAATCGACTCCGGCGACATGTAGCCGGGCTTGCCCCGGCGACCTCCGGCCACGGGGCGCCCCATGCGGGTCGCCACCCCGAAGTCGAGCAGCTTGACCTCGCCCTCGAAGCCGATCTGGACGTTCTGCGGCGTGATGTCGTGATGGATGATCCGGAGCGGCTCGCCGGCGTCGTCCAGCGTGTGATGGGCGTAGTGGAGCGCGTCCGCGACCGCCATGCCGAAGCGCACGATGACGCCCAGCGGCATCGCGCGCTTCTGCTCGACACACAGCGCGTGCAGGTCCGACAGCGAGATCCCGTGCACGAACTCCATGGCCATGAAGTAGTGGTCGTCGAGCTTCCCCAGGTCGTACAGCCCGGCGATGTTCGGATGGTGCAGCAGCGCGCCCGTGCGCGCCTCGGCGAGGAAAAGGTGCTCGTAGGCCGGGCGCCCCTTGTGGGACGGCAGCAGGCGCTTGATCACGATGAACTTCGAGAACCCTCCGAAGCTCATACGGCGCGCAAGAAAGACCTCGGCCATCCCGCCGACGGCGAGCTTCTTGAGGAAAACGTAGCGGCCGAACTTCGCCTTCATCCGGTGGGTTCGTACTCCGCTGCGTCGCGATCTTCAACGGCCGCGCGCGTGCACGCCCCTTGTGACCTCGACCCTCGGCACGTAAGGTCGGCGCCATTGCCGAGCCTAGAGGAGCGCTCTTTCATGTCCGAGCCCGAAGGGACGGACGACCTTCCGTCCGATGCGACGATTCTCGCGGCCCTGCCGCCACCGCCGCGAAGCGCGCATCTGCGCGACCTCGCCCGGTTTCTCTCGCTGTCCGAAGAAGGTCGTCGCGCACTGCGAGACCGCCTCCGCGCGCTGGCCGACTCCGGTCGAATCCAGCGTGAGCGGGGCAATCGTTACGGTCGCCCGCGCGCTGGTGCGGAGCGCACCGGCACTCTCACCATGACGGCCCGAGGCTTCGGCTTCGTGAGCGCGGAAGGGGGCGGTGAGGACATCTTCGTCGCGGCGCGCAACGTGGGTGTCGCGCTGCATCGCGACCGCGTGCGGGTCCGCGTCGAAGAGAACGACGGGCGCCGGGACGGTGTGATCACGGGCGTCGTCGAGCGGGGCACCACGACCTTCGTCGGGACCTTCCGCGCCGCGCGTCGAGGGGCCTGGGTGACCCCGCAGGACCCCCGCCTCGGGGAGCAGTACGCCGTGGAAGAGGGCGGGGGCGCGAAGGACGGCGACCTCGTGGCGGCGACCTTCCTGCGCTGGCCGGACGACGAGCTCGGCGCGGTCGTGCGTGTGCTCCGCGTGCTTGCGGTGGAAGGGGATGCGGCCCGCGAGACCGACGTGATCGTCTACGATCTCGGCCTGCCCGTGGAGTTCTCACCGGAGGCCGAGGCCGAGGCGACGTCGGCACGCGCGCCCGGTCCGCGCGCGCTCGTGGGTCGGACCGACCTGCGTCCGCGCGCGCTGGTCACCTGCGACCCCGAGAGCGCCAAGGACTTCGACGACGCCATCTGGGCCGAGCCGCGCACCCACGGGGGCTGGTCCATGACCGTGGCCATCGCCGACGTCGGCGCGTACGTGACGGAAGGCGGCGCCCTCGACGCCGAGGCGCGGGCCCGCGGGACGAGCGTTTACCTGCCGGACCGTGTGCTGCCCATGCTGCCGCACGCCTTGAGCGGGGACCTCTGCAGCCTTCGGCCCGATGAGGACCGGCTCGTACTCGCCGTGGACCTGGAGATCGGGCCCGATGGTGAGGTCGAGCGGTCGAACATCTACGAGGCGGTGATCCGGAGCCACGCGCGCTTCACCTACGAGCGTGTGGCCCGCATGCTGGGGATCCGCAGCAAGGACGACACCCCGGCCGAGGATCCGGACCCGCACTTCGAGGGCCTTCGCTCCGTGCTCGCGGCCCTGCTGGACGCGAGCCGGGCGCTGCGACACTTCCGCCGACGTCGGGGCTACCTCGACCTGGATCTGGCCGAGCCGAAGATCCTGCTCGACGCGAACGGAGACGTCGCCGACATCGTCGCCGCCGAGCGCAACGAGGCGCACCGCCTGGTGGAGGAGTGCATGCTCGCCGCCAACGAGGCCGTCGCGCGCTCCTTCGTCGAGGCGGACCTCCCCGCGGTCTTTCGTGTCCACGACCGCCCGGTGCCTCGAAGCGTCGCCCGCCTGGAGGCCACCGCCGCCGCCTTCGGGGCGCCTCTGCGCACGAAGGGGGCGATCACGCCGTCGCGGCTCAGCACCTGGCTCCGCGGTGTGGACGCCCACGACAATCGCCGCATCCTGCACCAGCTCATGCTGCGGAGCATGGCGGTCGCCGCCTACGACGAGGAGCCCGGCCTCCACTTCGGCCTGGGCGCCGAGGAGTACCTGCACTTCACGAGCCCGATTCGGCGCTATCCCGACCTGATCGTGCATCGCCTCGTGAAGGCGCGCCTGCACGGTGAGCCGCTGCCGAACGCCGACGCGCTCGGTGTGCTCGCGGACCACTGCAGCCGGCGAGAGCGCATCGCCGTCGACGCCGAGCGGTCCGTCCAGGACCTCTACAAAGCGCTCTACATCCGGCGGCACCTGGGCGAGTCCTTCGACGCGCTGGTCCTGGGAGTGCACGCCATCGGGCTGTTCGTGCAGCTCGACGCGCACATGGTCGAGGGTCTCGTCCCGGCGGGCTCGTTGAAGGACGACCTCTATACCTTCGACGAGGCCAGCTCGGAGTACCGTGGGCGTCGCAGCGGCGCGCGCTTTGGCGTCGGCGCGCGCGTTCGTGTTCGAGTCGAGGCCGTGGACACCCGCAGGCGACGCGTCGAGTTCGCGATGGAGGCGCTGTTGACCACGGCGCCGACGATCGTGCCCCTGGTCGACCACGAGACACGGTCGGTCAAGGGGGAATCGAAGAGAGGCCGATCCCGAAGCTGAAGTTGCGACCGCCGCGGACGTTGGGCACGTCCAAGCGCCGGAAGAGCCCGTCGCCGCGCGTCGCGGCACAGCGTTCGTTCCGCCCGTTGTCCTGGAGACTCCCGGGACATTCGCTCCACGTGTTCGACGCAGCGCGTCCGGGCTCGTTGTCGTGGTCGACGGCGATCCAGATGCGGACCGCGGCCTGCGCCTGCTGGGCGCGCGCCGGGTCGGCGACATCCGTGCACCGCCACGCGATCCCGAGATCGTCATTTTCGTCGACGACGCCGTCGGCGCGGACCCCGTGGAATCGGCCGTCGAAGGCCGTCGAGGTGCACTTCACGCCGTTTACGTCTCCGCCTGAGTTGGCGGCGGGACACGCGCCCCAGGCCGCCTGGCCGTCGAGGTTTTCGGCTTGGTCGCGGTCGGCGTAGCCCAGGTAGAAGCCGCACCGGCGCTCGAACCACGACGCGAGCTCTGGATTCTCGGCATCGTCGCAGGTGAACGCGACGGAGAACCAGTCGTCGTCTCCGATCGTGCCCGAGGTGAGGAAGTCGCTGAAGATCGAGCCGTTGGCTGTCGGCGCCGAGGTGCAACGTAGGTTCGGGCTGGCGTTGTCGCGCGCGACCGAGGGACATCCGGCCCACACATCGGCGGGCCCCGCGCCGATCAGATTGATGTCGCTCCACCCCAACCATGCCTTGCAGCGCTGCGCGACGTAGCCACCGCAGACCCGGGGGCCGTCGTCCACCGCGCCGTTGCAGTCGTCGTCGATGCCGTTGCAGACCTCGGGGGTGGGGGGATTGCCCGGGCCGAAACAGGTGACGCTGTTGGGGCCGGCGCAGACGAGGACCCCGTCGCCGGCGCAGGCGCCCGGCTGGTTCGTGCGGCACGCCGTGCCCACCAGGAAGTCTTCGTCGGTCCGACCGTCGCAGTCCTCGTCGAGGAGGCCGTCGCACGTCTCGGCGCGGGGCTCGAGGGGCTCCGCATCACACCGCTGCACGCCGTCTTCACAACGCCACGCGCCCGCGGCGCTGCACGCGCCGACGCCCAGCGTGCACGGCCCCTCCGGCAGGCCCGACTCGTCCGTCTCACCATCACAGTCGTCGTCGAGGCCGTTGCACACCTCGTCGGAGGGGACACCCGCCTCGACGTTGCAGGTGAGGCCGCCGACGGCGTCGCAGTCGAAGAGGCCGGGCACCGCGCACGCCCCGACACCCGCCACACAGGGCTCACCGAGCGGGAAGTCCTCGTCGACCCCGAAGTCGCAGTCTTCGTCCAGACCGTTGCACTGCTCGGCCGGCTCGGGGCCACACGTCAGACACCGGTTGAGGACCCCTTCGTCGACGAGGCCGTCGCAGTCGTCGTCCAGGTCGTTGCAGCCCTCGGCTCCGCCCTCCACGGCGCCCAGGCACACGCCCCAGACCAGGGCGCCGTCGCAGGTCTGCATCCCCGGCGCGCAGACGCCCTCGTCGGCGCCGCAGGGCCGCATCGCCCCAGGCTCGCAGCACTCCGCCGCACCCTCGTCCGTCGAGCCGTCACAGTCGTCGTCCAGGAGGTTGCACAGCTCGTCCGTGGCCTCGACCACAGCCGCGACACACGCGGTGCCGCGCCGGTCCTCGGCGCAGGCGGTGAGGCCGACCTGGCGGCACACCCCCACGCCGACCTCACAGGGCTCGGCGAGACCCGCGTAGTCCTCGTCCACGCTGCGGTCGCAGTCGTTGTCGATGCCGTCGCAGTACTCGGTGGCCGACGGATACACGGCGTCGTCGTCGTCGTCGCAGTCGGCCTCGCACCGCCGAACACGGTCGCCGTCGGCGTCCGTCGGATCACCGCCGCTCGGGCAGAGGTCGCACAGGTCGCCCTGGCCGTCTTCGTCTCGGTCCGCCTGGTCGGGGTTGCCCACGACCCCGCAGTTGTCGAGCGCGTCGGGGACGCCGTCCCGGTCACGGTCGGGCGGCGGGGGCTCGGCATCCGGGAGGGGCAGGGCAGCGTCGGCCGGGCCCGCTTCAGGCGCCGCGGCGTCGGGCATGGGCGGCGGTTCGAGGTCGGGCGTCGGCATCGACGCGTCCGTCGTCTGGCCGCCGATGCTCACGTCGGCGTTGGGGCGAGCCGCGTCCGGCGTCGTGCCGCCCGCGGTGGCGTCCAGGTCGGCATCGGGGACCGGCGTCGTCGCGTCCGCCCCGCCGCTCGAACCGGTGTCGACCTCCGGAGGTGACGAATCGACGGCGGTCTCCGCATCGGGGGGCGGGGCGTACCCAGGGTAGTCGGCGACGCAGGCGGACACGCACAGCGCGGCGAGAACGATGCGTCGCATTCTATCGGCCTGCCAGTCTGAGGACTTCACCGAGGATCCGCTCCACCATCGAGTCGTCCCGAACATAGTCCAGGTGGGTGTTGTCGAGGGCGAGCAGGGGCGTCGAGCGATAGTGGTCGAAGTGGTGCCGGTAGGTCTCGGCGACCAGGTTCAGATAGTCGGCGTCGAAGTCCCGCTCGAAGGGGCGCCCGCGCCGTCGAATGCGCTCCAGGAGCACGTCGATGGGGGCCGAGAGGTAGATGAGCACATCCGGTTGAAGGATCTGCTTCTCGAGCGAGACGTACACACGTTCGTAGAGCGCCAACTCCTCGTCCCGAAGCGTCAACCGCGCAAAGATCCGGTCCTTCAACAGGTGGTAGTC
Source organism: Bradymonadia bacterium (assembly GCA_049318805.1). GTDB lineage: Bacteria > Myxococcota_A > Bradymonadia > UBA7976 > UBA1532 > CANLBD01. Next base: position 9,523 of record JBMOFP010000136.1, on the reverse strand, counting down.
GGCGAGGGTGTCCGGCGCGAAGAGGTCGCCTTGCTGGAGCTCTTCCTGCTGCTTGAAGCGGCTCATCAAAAAGAAGAGCTGCGTCTGGAAGGCGTAGCGCGCTCGGTCTTCGTAGAAGCGGGCGAGGAAGGGGTTCTCCTCCACCACCTCGAGGACGAGCCGCGCCTGCATCCGCTCACGAAGGCGGTGCACGAGGGTCGACTTACCGACCCCGATGGGGCCTTCGATCGCGACGTAGAGCGGGCGCTTTTCCATGCGGCGCCATTGTTCACGAATCGTGGGTCGTGCCCAAGACCTTCAACGCGACCCCGACCGCATTCCGGACGACCCGATGGGGATCTTCCGCCGCGCGGAGGAGCGCGGGCACGGCATCGTGGTCCCCGAGCCTTCGAAGCCCCTCCGCGGCGGCGACACGCACCTGCCACGCCTCGTCGGACAACGCCCCTTCGAGGGCCGGTCGGTATCCCACGCTGGCGACGTTGCCCATGGCCAGCGCGGCGGCCTTGCGGACGAGCGCTTCGGGGTCCTTGAGCGCGCGCTGCAACCCGGCGTCGTCGCGCAGCCGACCCATGAGGTAGGTCGCCCCTTCGCGCAGGCCGACCTCGGGCATCCGCATGGACTCGGCCAGGTGAGTGTGCACGAGCGCGCGATCGAAGTGCTCGAGGGCGTCGCCGACCGTCGCGCGCACCTCGGCGTCGTCCCCGTGCACCGCGGCGATCAGGGGCTTGAGCGACATCGGGTCTGCGAGCTGCCCGAGGGCCGCCGCCACGCATCGCCGGACGCCGACGTGGGCATCCGCGAGCGCTTTGATCAGCCTCGGCACCGCGCTCTGATCGCCGAGCCGGCCCAGGCCCATGGCGCCGAGCTGCCGAACGCGCGCGTCGGGGTGCTTGAGAGCATCGACAAGCACACGAAACGCCCTGGGTTCAGCCACTTCGACCAGGGCACGGACCAGCGCCACGGCGACCTCGTCGGGCGTCGAGGTGCCCTGCCACGCGGTGACGAGCACGTCGACCGCGCCCACCGCGCCCCGCTCACCGAGGTCCGCCAGGGAGAACGCCGCTGCCGCGCGCACGTCCAGGTCGGGGTCGTGCAAGAGCAGCTCGGCGACGGCCTCGAAGGACGACAGCACGCCGAGACGCCCGAGGGTGTACGCCGCCCCGATGCGGACCTCCGGGTCGTCATCCTGCACCGCGTTCTGGAGCAGACCGAGGGCTTCGAGGTCCGTCGGCCAGGCGATCTGGGTCAGGGCCTCCGTCGGGGCGCTCAGGTCCTGACCGACAAAGGCGTCGGGGGGGAGCTGCCCGGCACGCGCCCGGGCGATCGCCAACAGCGCGCTGAACGCCTCGCCGCGCACGTCGTCGTCGGCGTCTCGCAGTAGGCTCACGAGCGGTCCGACGGCGCGGGCGTCTCCGAGCTCGCCGAGGGCTTCGCAGACCGCACCCCGCAACGGCGCGGACGGCGACCGCAGGGCCTGGCAAAGCGCACCGACCACGGTCGGATCGGCCGATGCGCCCAGGCTCCGCGCCGCCTCGAGGGCGTCGTCCGGCGCGCCGCCGCGCAGCGCTCTCAGCCAAACGTCGCGGCTCATTCGTGCATGCCGAAGCGCGCGAGTTTCTTGTGCAGGCCCTCGCGGGTGATCCCGAGGGCTTCCGCCGTTCGGGTCTTGTTCTGGGCGTGCTCGCGGAGGGCGCGCGTCAAGAGCAGCCTCTCCACGGTGTCCATCATGTCCTTGAGGTTGCCCCGCGGGAGGTCCCCGGACTCGGACAGCCCGGACCGGCCGAGCACCCGCGGAGACAAATCCTCGAGGAGGACGAGGTCACCCTCGGTCCGGTTGATCAACGCACGCTGAATCTCGTTCTGAAGCTCGCGCACGTTGCCGGGCCAGTCGTAGGCCGCGAGTCGATCGAGCGCATCGGGCACGAAGCCCGAGATCTGACGACCAAACTCGCGCGCGTACCGTTCGAGAAAGTGCCGGGCGAGCAGGGGGACGTCCTCACGACGCTCGCGCAGCGCCGGCATCCGCACCGGGAAAACGTGCAGTCGGTAGAAGAGGTCCTGGCGGAAGGCGCCGTCGCGGACCATGCGCTCCAGGTCCCGATGGGTCGCGCTCACGGTCCGCACATCCACGGAGCGCGGGCGGGGGGCGCCGACGGGCCAGATCTCCCCCTCCTGCAGCACACGCAGCAGCTTCGCCTGAATGGCGGGCGGCGCCTCCCCGACCTCGTCGAGGAACATCGTCCCGCCGTCCGCCAGCTCGAAGAGGCCCTTCTTGTCGCGGTCGGCGCCCGTGAAGGCGCCCTTCACGTGCCCGAACAGCTCGCTCTCGAGCAGGCCCTCCGGGAGGGCGCTGCAGTTCTGGGCCACGAAGAGCCGCTCGCGGCGTGTGCTCGTGTAGTGGAGCGCGCGTGCGACGAGCTCCTTGCCCGTGCCGGTCTCACCCTGGATGAGCACCGGCACACGCGTGTCGCGGACCTTCTCCACCGCCCTGAGCACGGCCTCGACGCCGGGGCTCCGACCCACGATCCCCGCGAACGTGGCGTCCGCCTCGCGTTGTTTGAGGAAACGATTCTCGCCCTCCAGGCGCTGTTCGGCGTGCCGCAGGCGGGCGAGCAGACGCGCGTTGTCGGCGGACAGGCTGAGCTGCTGCGCCGCGACCGTCAGCACCTCGAGGTCGGCCGCGGCGAACGTGCCCACGGCTTCTCGATTGTCCACCTGCAAGACCCCCCGCACCTCGTCACCGGTCCACAGCGGGATGCAGAGGGTGCTCCGCAGGCCGGCTTGGACGATGGAGCGTGCGCTCGCCAGCTCAGTCGACGCGTTCGTCAGCAGGAGAGCGGCGCGCTCTTCGACGACACGCCGCAGTAGGGTCCGACTCACGGCGTTCTCGACGGAGACGCCGGCTCGATTGCGCGCGTACATCGTGGGGAAACGGCCGCCACTCTCCCGCAGCGCGATCCCCACGTGGGTCGCTCGCGGCAGGAGGTCGAAGACGAACTGCCCCGCCGCCTCGAGCACCGCGTCGAGGTCCACGCCGCGGGCCAACTTCTGCGCGTGGCGAAACAGCACCCCGAGGCGCACGGCGTCGGCCGCGACGCGCTGGGTGACTTCTTCGACCTCGGCCAAGCCCCGCCGCGCGAGGACCTCGCTCGGGCTGTCGTCGGGTGCCTCAGGCAACGCCGCGACGACCACCACCACGGGCTGGCCGGGATCACCGAGACGCAGCTCGTCTCCGCTCCAGACCTCGACTTCGGGGCAGTCGGGCCCAAGGACCGTGACCGAGCCCGAGCGCACGTGCACCGAACCGTTCGTGCTGGTCCGGTCGAGGAACACGACGCGGCCTTCGCGCGCCTCGAATCGATCGTGCAGGTTGCTCAGATGACCATCGGGCAGGCTCAGCACGCTGTCGGGCGCACGGCCCACACTGCAGGGGAGCGTCAGGGTGACTCGTTCACCCTGGCGAAGCCCTGTGCGCACCTCGACGACAAACGCCCCCCCGGGGCTCACGGACTCACCGCTGCTCGAGGCGAGCGATCAGCAGGTCCATCGTGTAGACCGCCCCTTCGAGTCGACGGTCCTTCTCGGCCTTCTGGGCGTCGATCTCGCGCGCGGCCTTGACGATGGGCACCGCGGACTGACCGCCGAGGCGTCCGATCCCGAAGATCGCGATGTTCCGCAGGACGAGGTCTTCGTGGTGGATCACCGAGGCGAGGCCCTGAAGAGCCGCGTCTCGGTTCGTCGTCTCGTTGACGAGCTGGTAGGCGGCCTTGACGCGGACGGCGTCCTCCTCCTTCAGCTTGCCCACCCAGCACGCGGTGTCGGTCCCGCAGGCCTTCAGCGCGGTGACCTTGGCCTGGGCCTCGGCGTGGTTCTTCGACCACTCCTTGTAGCCCTTGTCGATGTTCGCCCGGAGGATCGCCTTCTCCTGGGGGTCCGTGGCGGCCGCCCACTTCTTTTCGGCGTCGGCGATCCACGTCGCGAGCGTCGCCTGAATCGACTCGAGCTGCTTCGCGAGGGCATCCACCGCCTTGGGGTCGCTGCCGTTCATGAGGTTCGCCGCGTTCAGCGACACCTGAACGTGGAAGCCGTTGCTCACGGGGTCTTCGGCGCTGGGCATCTTCGAGAGCAGCTTCATCAGCCCCGGGATCGCCTTCTGCGAGCCGAGGAACGCAAGCTGCTGGACCGACGCGAGCTTGTGCTCGAGCGCGAGCTCCTTGTCGTTCGCCACGCCGAGCAGGGCGTCCACGGCGCGTTCGTCGCCGAGGCTGGCGAGCGCGCTGGCGATGGAGATGACCTTCTGCACGCCGGACATGACGAAGGCCTGGGCCTTGCGCGGGTCCTGGATGTGCGCGGGCATCTCGTCGAAGACCTTGAGCGCGGCGACCAGCGGCTCGACCGCCGACGGATCGGGCATGTCACCGAGCGCTTCGGCCACCTTGGCCTCGATGAGGCCGCCCTTGTCGTACTGGAACTTCCGCGCGCGTTCCTCGACGACGCGATTCTTGCGCTGCAGGGTCTCGATGAGCGCGGGCACGGCCTTGACGCCGACCCGGGTCAGCGCGAGGCGACAGCGCGGGACCTCGTTCCGCCGGAGGTGGTCGTCGAGCCACATGCACGCGATGAGGCCCGGGATCGCTTTCTCGGAGCGGAGCTTGCCGAGCGCCTCCGCGGCGTGGCCGTTGAAGACGATCGGGTCGCGCTCGGGGTCCCCCTCGAGGATCGGGACCAGGGCGTCGACGAAGCGCTCTTCGGGGAACATCGCGAGCATTTCGAGGGCCGCGTTGCGGGCCTCGCGCGGCGCCTTCAGGTTCGTCGCGATCGCGAGGTACTGGTCGGCGAACTCCTTGGACTTCCACTTCTTCAGCGCCTGGCCGGCGAGGTCCGCGAGCTGCGCGTCCGTGCCCTGCAGGGCCTCGAGCATCGTGCTCGCCGCGCTGGGATCGTCGATCTTCGACAGCGCCATGACGATGTGGCTGCGGTCGAGGCCGCTCTTCCAGGCGTTCTTCAGCGGCTCGACGGCGACCTTGGCCTTCATCTCGCCGAGCTTCTGGATGGCGGCCATGCGCTCCCCGCCCTCGAGCTTGGCGATCCACGTCTCGGGAGCGTTCGGATCAGGCTTCGCGCAGCTCGACGCGAAAACGCCGACGAGGAGGGAGAGAGCGACGGGCCGCCACCAGGTCAGCATGAGAAAACCCTTTCGCTAAGCGGGGTTACGAGAGTTGGGCGGCGACCATACACGACTGGATCGGGCCTTTCAAGGCGGGTACAGTGAGGCCGTGGAACGCTTTCGGCATTTCGAGCCGCGCTCGCCGAGGTCCCTCGCGGTGGCCATCGTGCTGACCCTGGCCATGCCGGGACTCGGGCATGTGTACTGCGGTGAGCTGTCGCGCGGGCTCCGGCTCTGGATGTTCGCGTTTCTCGGCCTCGCGGGATTCCTCGGTGCTTGGCTCTACTGGCTCTTCGTCCCCTGGGTCCCGCTCATGGCGGTGCTCGTCGCCTACGCTCTGTTCCTGGGCTGGCTGGTCACGGACCTGCACGCGCGTGTTGAGGCGACCGGCCCGAACTATGCGCTCGGCCCGGCGAATCATGCGGTCGTCTACCTCAGCCTGTTTCTCGGTTTGTGGGCGGGCCCCTGGCTCCTCGGCCAGCACATCGCGCGGACGATTCGGGTCTCGGCCGTCGTCGTCGAGGACGAGGCGATGTTCCCGAAGCTCCTCGCGGGGGACGTCGTGCTCGTCGATCGTATGGCCTATCGACCGAGTCCACCCCAGGCCGGGGACCTGGTCGTCTTGCGGCGCAGCGGCGAGGGCCCCCGCATCGCGCGGGTCATCGCGACCGGCGGCCACACGGTCCAGCTCCAGTCCGGTCGGCCGGTCGTCGATGGGGAGGCGCTGGCGTGGGAGCCGCTCGACGAGCTGCGTGTCCCGAACTTCGGAGACGGCCCGCTCGCGCTGAGCCTCGCGTCTCTCTCGGGCTACGTGGAGCGCGCGGCGGCCGGCCTGACCTACGTGGTGACCTACGCTGGGCGCCCCCCCCTCGACCCCGCGCCGGTTCTTCTGCAGAGCCACGAGCTCTTTGTGATGAGCGACAACCGCGGGGCCGAGGACGCCGACGCGATCTACGCCCGCACGACGCTCGACGCCATCCTCGGACGCCCGCGGTACGTCTGGGCCAGCACCTCTCCGGACGGCGAGCTGCGCGCGAGCCGGGTCGGCTGGCCAGTCGAGTGACCCCGCCACATTGACATCGCGGTCCTGCGGCCGCTGTAATTCCCGCATTGGTCGAGCTGTGGACGTGTACGCATGCCCGAAAAACCGGCGCGCATCCTCGTCGTCGACGACAACGAGGACGATCACGTTCAGCTGCGACGACTGCTGCGGGCCGAATTCCAGGTCGTAGCGGCGTACAGCGCGGCCGAGGCGCTCGAGCGCGCACGGGGCGAGTCCTTCGACGCGCTGATCACCGACCAGAAGATGCCGCGCACCTCGGGCGACGAGCTCATCGCCGCCATCAAGGCCGACGAGCGGACGCGCCGCCTGCCGTGCATCTTGCTGTCGGGGAAGACCTCGGCCGAGCAACTCGTCAACATTCTCCAGGGGGGCGCGGTCTTCCGCTACCTGGACAAGAACGAGACGCTGCTCACGCCCGACGGTCAGGCGCAGTTCCTTCAGGCGCTGCGGAACGCCACGAGCCAGAGCCGACTCGAACGGGATCGAGCGAGCCTGACGGAGCGGCTGCGCGTTCAGGTCGAGGCCTTGAGTGCCCAGCATCGACTCCTGCGGGCGCTCGTCGATCTGCGTGATCCGTCGCGGATGTTGGCCGCGGTGCTCGACAGTCTCGCCCAGCGCGTGCGGTGTGTCGCGGTGGTGGGGGTCGTCGATCTCCTGCCCGAGCAGGGCGCGTTCGCGCACTTCTCCGCCCGCGGCGACCCAGAGGCCGAGCCGCCCGGTGAGGACGACGCGCGGCTCGCGGTCGCGTCGGCGCTCGCGCGGTTGCAGCAGCTCTCTGGCCGCAGCCCCGGGGCCACGCTCAAGGTCGTCCAGACGCCCGAGCATCTGCCCCCGGGCGAGCGCCATGGGGTGCCGTCCGAGGCGCCGTATCTCCCGGTCTTCGTCGATCGCGACCTGCGCGGCATCCTCCTCGTGGTGCGTCCCCAGGCGCTCGAGCCCGAAGAGGACCAGCTCTTCACCGTCTGGCGCGACCAGCTCCAGGACGCGCTGACGCGGGCCGTGCGACAGCGGCTCGACGAGCAGCGACGCCTCGAGCTCATGGTCGAGGCCATGGCCCAGGGCGTGGTGATGACCGACGAGCGCGGCACACTCACGGTCTTCAACCCCGCGGCGCGGCGCCTGCTCGCCATCGACGAGAGCGACCGCCCGGACTTCTCGATGGTGCTCCACACCCTGGGGCTGTCGACCCTCGAGCTCCTGCGCAACTACGGACCGGGCAGCGAACGCGGCGCCGTCCGTGAGGTTCGGGTCGGCGAAGCGCATTGGCGCGTGTGGTTCTCGCCCGTGAACACCCACGCCGGCGCGTTCGTGGGGTGGCTGCTCCTCGTCACCGACATCACCGAGCAGAAGGTCACGGAGTCCCGCCGCGAGGAGTTCGTGCACATCATCGGGCACGAGCTGCGCAGCCCCCTCACGAGCATCGGCGGCGTCCTCGACCTGCTGGGCAAGCGTGTCCTCGGCGACCTCAACGACCGGCAGCGCGAGTACATCGACATGGCGCGCGACTCGTGCGCGCGCATCAACACGAACCTCAACGACTTGCTCGACCTCGCGAAGTTCGAGAAGGGCAAGATGCCGCTCTCGATCGACGCGATGAACCTCGAGAGCGTCGTCATGGACTGCACCCGCAAGTTCCAGGCGCTCGCCATCGAGCGGGGGATCGCGCTCGAGCTGAACGCGCCGATTCAAGGGCTCGTCTGCGAGGGGGACGCCCATCGGCTCGGGCAGGTCATGAACAACCTGCTGTCGAACGCCTTCAAGTTCACCCCGCAGGGCGGTCGCATCGAGGTCGGTGTGCACAGCCCCCTGTCGATGCCCGACCTCTACCTCGTCTCGGTCCGGAACACGGGCGAGGAGATCTCCGAGGCCGACCTCGAGCGGGTCTTCGACAAGTTCGAGCAGGTCGTGAAGCCCGACCGTCGAAGCCTCGGGGGCACGGGCCTGGGCCTGCCCATCTGCCGAAGCATCGTCGAGGAGCACGGCGGCCGCATCTGGGCCGAGAGCGGCCGCGGTGAGGGCACGACGTTCCTCTTCTCCGTTCCGGCGCACGTCGGCGAGCTCTCGCCGACGCCGCACGAAGACGCGCGCAACCCCGCGCCCCGTGTGGACGCGCTGCCGGTGCTGGTGGTCGCCAACGACCCCATCGAGGCCGCGGGCCTGAAGGCCGCGCTGTTGAGCGAGGGGTGGTCCGTGCGCCAGGGGCGCCCCGAGCGCGGGCTGTTGGCCGAGCGCCTGGTCGGCGCGCAGCCCACGCTGGTCCTCTGGCTCGATACCGAGGGGGCGGCGGATGGCGAGCTGATCGCCGAGCTCGCGGCGTTGCCCGAGATCACGATTGTCGCGCTCGTGCCGCCGGGGACCTCCGTCGAAGCCCTCGTCGATGTCACCGTCGAGATGCCCACGGACGCGTCGACGCTCGGCGCCCTCCTCGATCTCCTCTCTCTGCGCGCGCGACAGCGTCGACGCCGGCGGGTCGTCGTGTGCGACGACGACAGCGCGCGGTCCGGCGTGCTCGCCCAATGGCTCGACGAGGCCGGCTACCTCGCCTATGTCTCTTCGGACGTCGATGACGCGCGGCGACGCCTGGACGTGCTCGTGCCGGACCTCGTCGTCATCGACGAAGATTTCCCGTCGGCGCTGACCCTCATGAACGCGCTCGCCGCGAGCGGCCACGCCGATGGGCACGCCGCTTCGGTGCTCGTGGTCGGGGCCGGCCCGTCGCCATCTCTCACGGACGGTGCCACCCGTCACGTGCTGCGCCCGGCCACGGCCCGCGAGCTCCTGCTTCAGGTTCGGGCGAGCCTGCGCGGCAACGAGCCTCCGACCGCCGACCTGCTGCTGCTGCCTGGGCCCCGCGAGGTCCAACGCGAGGTCCAGTCGCGTCTGCGTGAAGCGGCGCCCTTCGCGTTCTGCGCCATCGACGTGGAGGGGCTCCGGGAGAGCGTCGAGCGCCGCGGCTTCGTCTGGGGGCATCGCGTGCTCAGTCAGACCGCCGAGTTCCTGCGGCGCGTGTTGCGGGAGCGGGGCGGGGAGGGGGCGTTCCTCGGCCACCAGCGGGACGACGACTTCGTCGCGCTCGTCGCGCCCGAGCGGGTCGAGCTCTTCGCCCGTGAGGTCGGACGTGCCTTCGCGAGGCTGCTGCCGGTCATCCAGGGAGACGCCGGCAGCGAACCCCTTCGGCTGAAGACCACGGTCGTGATCGACTCGGGGGGTCGCTTCGACCGGTACGCGTCGCTGCAGGCGATGGTGGATGCCACACGCCGCCGTTCGACCGGCGACTACATCGTCGTCGATTC
>JBMOFP010000135.1:0-17011 GCA_049318805.1 Bradymonadia bacterium | reverse complement strand
GGCGTCGACGTGAAGATCGACCCCCTTCAGCGCATGAATGGCGCCGTAGTGCACGTTCAGGCCGTGGACCTCGAGCAGGCTCATGCTTCGACCGCCGCGGGCGCGCCCAGGTAGGCTTCGATCACGGCCGGATGGCGCTGGACCTCGGCCGGAGTCCCCTGCGCGATCGTCACGCCGTGGTCCAGCACCGTGATGCGCTCACAGATCTTCATGACGAGCCCCATGTCGTGCTCGATGAGCAGCACCGTGACGCCGTACCGCTCTCGGACGAGCGCGATCAGACCCGAGAGCTCGACCTTCTCCTGGGGGTTCATGCCCGCCGCGGGCTCGTCCAAAAGCAGGACCTTCGGCGCGGTCGCCAGCGCGCGCGCGATCTCGAGGCGGCGCTGGTCCCCGTAAGGCAAGCTGTTCGCCTGGGCGTCGGCACGATCAGCGAGTCCGAAGACCTCGAGCAGGGACATCGCGTGCTCGGTGATCGCCCGCTCTTCGCCGAGATGGGCGCGGGTTCTGGCAATGGCCCCCCAGAGCCCGGTACGGGCGCGCAGGTGACAGGCGACCCGCACGTTGTCGATGACCGAGAGCTGGCTGAAGAGGCGAATGTTCTGGAACGTGCGGGCGAGCCCCGCCGCGGCGATCCGATTGGGCTTGAGGCCCGTGAGCGTGCGTCCCGCGAGGCGGACCTCCCCCGAGGTCGGCGGGTACACCCCGGTGAGCAGGTTGAAGACCGTCGTCTTGCCCGCGCCGTTCGGTCCGATGAGCCCCTGCAGCTCGCCGGGGCGCAGCGCCAGCGAGAACTCCGAGACCGCCCGCAAGCCGCCGAAGGACATCGACAGCGACCGCACGTCGAGCAGCGGCTCCGCCCCGGCGCTCACTTCGCCCTCCGTCCGCGCCCGAGCTCCCAGACCTCGCGCAGCCCGAAGAGGCCCTGGGGACGCGCCAACATCATGCCGATGAGCAGGAGCGCGTAGGCGACCATGCGCCAGTCCGCGAAGGTCCGCAGGAGCTCCGGGAGCAGGGTGAGCAGGATGGCCGCGAGGACGGCGCCCGAGATCGACCCCATGCCGCCGAGCACGACCATGATCACGAGGTCGAAGCTCTTCTGGAAGCCCAGCTCGCGCGGGTTGAGGGTCGTGCCCGACTCGTGCGCGAAGAGCGCGCCCGCGAGGCCCGCGAAGAAGGCGGCGAGCACGAAGGCCTTCACCTTGTAGCGTGTCGTGTCGACGCCCATCGCTTCGGCGGCGATCTCGTTCTCGCGCACGGACAAAAACGCGCGCCCCTCGCTCGAGAACTTCAGCCGCGTCGCCACGATGAGCACGATCGCGACGACGCTCCACACCCAGAAAACCGTCGTGTACGTGGGGATGCCCCCGAAGCCCAGCGCCCCGCCGACGGAGGTCGCAAGGTCCAGGGGCGAGGCCGCTTCGACCTCGGCGGCGGTGAACTTCACGTCGTCCGTCCGTTGGACGAGCACCCGGAAGATCTCACCGAAGCCCAGGGTCACGATGGCGAGGTAGTCCCCGCGCAACCTCAACGACGGCAAACCCACGACGAGCCCGGCGAGGGCCGCCGCGACCCCGCCCAGGAGCCCGGCCATCATGAACGTGAGGTCGCCGGCCCCGAGGAACGCGCCGGTCACGATGGGGCGCCCGGTGGGTCCGAGCGCGTCGAGCCAGAGAAACGAGCCGTAGTAGGTGATGGCGCCGGCCACGTAGCCGCCGATGGCCATGAACGCCGCGTGGCCGATGGAGAACTGCCCGGTGTAGCCGTTCACCAGGTTGAGAGACACGGCGAGGGTGATGTTGATCCCGATGTCCATGAGCAGGCGCGCCCAGAAGTCACCGACCAACGGAACCACGATGAGCTGCAGCGCAAAGGCCGCCGCGAGCCCGAGCGCGTAGGGTGCGAGGCTCCGCGGCAGCGCGAAAGCGAGCGACGGCCGGAGCGCGAGCGCGCGGTCAGGCAACATCAGACCTTCTCCACGGTCGCGCGCCCGAGCAAGCCCGTGGGGCGGAAGAGCAGCACGAGAATCAGGAGCGAGAAGACGTAGACGTCTCGCAGGTGCGGCGAGAGATACGCCGCACCGAACATCTCGATGCACCCGATCAGCAAGCCACCGAGGACCGCACCCCGGATGTTGCCGATGCCGCCGACCACCGCGGCCACGAAGCACTTCAGCCCCAGAAGAATCCAGGTCGAGTCCGCGGGCTGTTTCAGCGCGCCGGGGTACTTCATCACGAACAGGAAACCGGCCGCCGCCGCGAGCATGGAGCCCAAAACGAACGTGAACGAGATCACCCGATTGACGTCGATGCCCATGAGGGACGCGACGGGGATGTTGTGCGAGACCGCCCGCATCGCGCGACCCAGCTTGGTCTTGAACACGAGCCACTGAAGCGCCGCCATGAGCGCGAACGCGACGCCGATGACGGTCAAGTCGACGAGCCCGAAGCGCACGTCGAAGAGGGTGAAGAGGGTCGTGTCCGGGAGGAGCTGCGGCATCTTCTGCGGTTGGGTCCCGAAGACGAAGTCCTTCTGCCCCAGGTTCTCGATGAACAGCGCGACCCCGATCGCGGTGATGAGCACGTTCAGGCGCGCCGCGCCGCGCAAGGGCCGGTAGGCGAACCGCTCGATGAGGAAGCCGAGCGTGCCGCAGAAGGCCATGGCGCCGAGCAACGAGAGGAGCGCGCCGTAGAGCGGAGCCTCGACGCCGACGCCCGCGTACCCCGCGGCCTTCGCGATCAGGAACGCCGCCCACGCGCCGACCATGAAGATGTCGGAGTGGGCGAAGTTGATGAACTGCAGGATGCCGTAAACCATCGTGTAGCCCAGCGCGATGAGCGCGTAGAGGCTCCCGACGGCGACACCGTCCAGCAGGGTTTGGATCAGGCGGGTCACGTCTGCGGACGCTCCGTCGGGGTCGGGCTCACTGCTGCGGCTGGATCGACGCCGCGAAGGCGTACTTGCCGCCCTTGACCTGCAGTACGACCGCGGGCTTGCGCGCGTTGCGGTCCGCGTCGATGGTGATCTTGCCCGTCACGCCGGGGAAGTCGCGCGTCTGGGCGATGGCCGCGGCCAGGTCCTTGCCACCGAGGCTCGGCGCGCGCTTCATCGCGTCGAAGAGCAGCCGCGCCGCGTCGTAGCCCATGGCCGCGAGGCCGTCCGGGACCACGTTGTACTTCGCCTGGTATTTCTGCACGAAGCCCTGGACCTCGGGCCGCTGCTCCTCGTGGGAGTAGTGGTTCGAGAAGTAGCTGTTCTCGATGGCCGCGCCGCCGATCTCGGCGAGCTTCGGCGAGTCCCAACCATCCCCGCCGAGCAGGGTCGCCGTGAGGCCGAGCTTACGCGCCTGCAACGCGATGTTGCCCACGTCCGTGTAGTAGCCGGGCACGAAGATGGCTTCGGGCGCCGCCGCCTTGATGTTGCCGAGCTGCGCCGAGAAGTCCTGGTCGCCGCCGCTGTACGCCTGCTCGGTCACGACCTGGCCGCCGACGGCCTCGAAGGCCTTTCGGAAGTCGTCCTTGAGGCCCTTCGAGTAGGCCTGGGCCTGGTCGTAGAGGATCGCGACCTTGGTGTGCTTCAGATTCTCGGAAGCGAACTTCGCGATGACATAGCCCTGGTACGGATCGATGAAGCAGACACGAAACACCATGTCGCCGATCTGCGTGACCTGGGGGTTCGTGGAGCTCGGGGTGATCATCGGCACACCGAACTGCTGCGCCACACGCCCCCCGGCGAGCGAAAGCGACGACGCGACCTCGCCCAAGACCGCCACGACCTTGTCCTCGGTGATGAGGCGCGTCACGACGGTGCCGGCCTCCTGGGACTTGCCCTGCGTGTCGTAGTTCTTCAGCTCGACCTTTCGACCGCCGATGCCCCCCGCCGCGTTGACCTCCTCCACGGCGAGCACGATCCCGTTGTGGGTGCTCTGGCCGAAGGTCGCCTCGGAGCCGGTCATGGAGCCGTACTCACCGATGAGGATGTTGCCCGTCTGCGGCGCCGCGGCGCTGGCCGGCGCGCCCGAGGCCGGCTTCGACCCGGGGGCCTCGCCGCCGCCGCCCCCGCGCATCTTGTCGCACCCGACGAGGGCGAGGCCGACGAGCGTCCAGGTCGAGAGAACTCCGAGCAACTGTCGGCGAGTCGTTTCGCGCATGCGTGCGTCTCCACTGTGGAACCGCCCGATTACCCGACGCTCCGGGGGGTGTCAACGCGCCCGACGGGAGGCAATTCGGGCGATTTCGTGCTTGGATGGGCCCCGTTCTTCCCCAAGGAGGGTTCCGCCGTGGCTGGTACGAGTCTGCTCGCCCTGCTCGACGACATCGCGTCGATCCTCGACGACGTCGCGGTCCTGACGAAGGTGGCCGCGAAGAAGACGGCCGGAGTGCTCGGCGACGACCTCGCCCTCAACGCCGAACAGGTGACCGGGGTCTCGGCGGATCGCGAGCTGCCGGTCGTTTGGGCCGTGGCCAAGGGATCTGCGCTCAACAAGCTGATCCTCGTGCCCGCAGCCTTGGGCATCACCCTCGTCGCGCCGTGGGCCATCGTCCCGTTGCTCATGCTCGGCGGCCTCTTTCTGTGCTTCGAGGGCTTCGAGAAGGTCGCGCACAAGCTGCTGACGAGCGCCGATGAGGACGCGGAGCACCACGCGGCGCTCGCACAGGCGGCCGCGGATACGAGCGTCGACCTGGTCGCCTTCGAGCGGGACAAGATCAAGGGCGCGATCCGCACCGACTTCATCCTGTCCGCCGAGATCATCGTGATCGCCCTCGGCACGGTGACCAACGCCGACTGGCCCACGCGGATCGGGGTGCTCGTCGCCATCTCCGCGGCCATGACCGTCGGGGTCTACGGTCTCGTCGCCGTCATCGTGAAGCTCGACGACGTCGGCCTCCACTTGAGCCGCAAAGGGGGCGGCCTCGCGGCCTTGGGTCGCGGCCTGCTCGTCGGCGCCCCGTGGTTGATGAAGGCGCTCTCCGTCGTCGGTACGGCGGCCATGTTCCTCGTCGGCGGCGGCATCCTCGTCCACGGCATCCCCGGCTTCGAGGCGTGGGCCAACGGCCTCGTCGCAGGCTCCGGCGCCGTGCTCGAGACCATCGCTTCTACCCTCGTGAACGCGGTCGTCGGCGTGGTCGCCGGCGGTCTGGCCGTGCTCTGCGTTCAGGGCGCAAAGCGTCTGCTGCCGGGCAAAAAGTCGACCTGACGCGCCCCGACGGATGCGCTACGCTGCGCGGCATGCGCACACGCATCAAGCCGTTCGCCTCTCTCGTTTTCACGCTCTCGCTGGCCGCCTGCGGGGGCGACGCCGCCTCCGAAGAGGCTGAGTCCACTGGGGGAAACCCGAGTCCCCCTGAAGCCGACAGCGGTCCAGCCGAGCCCGTCGGCGGTTCCCCGTCCGACCCGGACGCGGCGCCGCCGGTCGTTCCGCCCGACGCGGGCACCGACCCCGCGTGTGTGCCCGACCGAGCCGTCTGGGACACCCGGGTCGCGGCCGAGGTCGATGGATTCTGTGGTGCGTGTCACGGCGGCGTCATGCCGCAGTATGGCGCCCCCGGCGGCTTCGACGACTACGACACCCTGCTTGGACCTTCGCCGACGTTCCCGGACGCGCGACTGGTCGATCGACTGGCGATTCGTGCCGGCGACGGCACGATGCCACCGACCACGTGGCCGCACCCGCCGGCCCCGGTGCTCGACTCCATCGTCGACTGGGCGTCGTGCGGCACGCTTCAGGCCGACCCGCGGGAGGGCCTGGTGTCTTCGGAGCCGGTCTTCGCTGCGCCCGCGGCGGCGCCGGCCGACCTGCCGTACTTCGACCTCACGGCGAACGCCTATCCCCTCGCCGTGGACGCGATCGACGACTACCGCTGCTTCACGGTCACGGCGCCGGTGGACGGCCCGCGGTTCATCAAGCGCTTCGAGGTCAAGCTCGAAGACACACGCATCGTGCACCACATCGTGCTCCTGCGAGACCCGCTCGGCATGGCGCCGGACGGAAGCTGGAGCTGCTTCGACATGCCCGAGGGCAGTGACTACCTGTACGCCTGGGCCCCCGGTCAAGACGCGCTGGAGTTTCCCGACGGCGGACTGCGCGTCGAGCCGGGCGCGCGCTTCGTCCTCCAGATTCACTACAACAACGCGCTCGCGCTCCCCGACGTGAGCGATGACAGCGGCGTTCGCATCTACCACGGGCCCCCCGAGGGCACGGAGTACGGCATGGTCGCCATCGGGCCGGTCGCCTTCAACATCCCCGCGCGCGCTCAGACCGACGTCAGCGGCCGCTGCGACCTCGGCGCCCCGTCGAGGATGCTCGCCGGCATGCCCCACATGCACACCCACGGCAGCACCTTTCGACAGACCGTCTATCGGGCCGATGGCACCGTGGAGCCGCTCATCGACCTCACCGGCTGGGACTTCAACGCCGAGCTCTTCTACCACCTGCCCGTCGAGCTCGGCCCCGGGGACCAGATCGAGACGGTGTGTGGCTTCGAGAACGAGGGCAACATGGTCCGCTCCGGGGCGCGGACTCAGGATGAGATGTGCTTCAACTTCGCGTACGTGACGCCTCCGCCGACCGCGCGCTACTGCGACGGCGCCTCGGACGAGCCGGACATGCCGCTGGGCTACACGCCCGGGGAGTGCGCGCCGCCGAACGCCCTGCCGAGCGTCTCGGAGCTCGACGGCATGATCCAGATCGGCGTGCCCGAGCCTTTGGCAGGCGGCCCACTCCCGGCCGATGGTCTCTACGAGCTCGCCGGCATCGACTTCTGGATGGAGACCCCCGCGACCCCCCTCGGCGAGCTCGACGTCGAGCGCACCCGCGTCAAGGCGGGTGGCCAGCTCGCCGTCGAAGACGGGCAGCTCACCGTCGACACCTTGACCCAGCTCCAGTTGGCCCTCGCTGCGGGGCCCGCGTTCAGTGCCGGCCGACCCAACAGCGTGACGGCGGCCTACACCCCCGGCGCGGCCGGCAATGAGCTCAATCTCGCCTTCTCCTGCGGGATCGAAGGCACGGCCACGTGGACCTACGAGACCGTCGACGACCGCGTCCTGCTCGAGTTCGTCAATCAAGAGGGGGGCCTCGCCCTCCGCATTCGCCTGACTTTCGCGACCGCGAACTGACGACTTGCGCGGAGCGGTTCCGTGCGCACCCTCTCCGTATGCCTCTGCCCTCCGACGCAGGACGACCGGTCGGACTCCTGACGGGGCCGAAGGGCTTCATCGTCTACGGGCTGGGCCACGTCTTCCTGCTCCTCGGGCTCGTGGGGCTCTTGTTGCCCATCGTGCCCACGCTGCCTTTCCTCGTCGTCGCCGGGGCCTGCTGGGCCCGCACGAGCCCCCGATTCCATGGCTGGTTGATGAACCACGCCGTCTTCGGTCCGCCGCTCCGTGAGTGGGCGCTGCATCGCAGCCTGCCCCTTCGAACGAAGCTGCTCACGGCGGCGGGCATCGCGTGCGCGGGCGCCGTGAGCCTCGTCTTCCTGGTGCCCGCGGGCACGGCGTGGTTCGTGTCGCTCGGTGTCGTCTCCGTGATGGTCGTCGGCACCTTGCTCGTCCCGACCCGGAGAGAGGGCTAAGCGACTCGGGCGCCTTGGCGGACCGGAGCGCGCGGTGTAGCGTGCGCGCCCATGCGCGAACCCCTGCCGTGGCCGAACGTCACCCTCCTCGAGCGCGACGACCGGCGCTTCTACATCGTCGGTACCGCCCACATCTCCGCGAAGAGCGTCGACGAGGTGCGCGAGGTCATCCGCGCGCTGCGCCCCGACACCGTGTGCGTCGAGCTCTGCCAGACACGCTACGAGGCGATGACCGACGAGACGCGGTGGCGCAAGCTCGACATCTTCCAGGTCCTTCGCCAGAAGAAGGTCCTGTTCTTGATGGCGAATCTGGCGCTGTCAGGGTTTCAGCGCCGGCTCGGGGAGCGGCTGGGCGTAAAGCCCGGCGCCGAGCTGATGGCCGCCATCGACGAGGCGAACGCCCATGACGCGAAGCTCGTGCTCGTGGACCGTGACATCCAGGCGACCCTGAAGCGCACCTGGGCCAGCCTCGGCTTCTTCCGGAAGTTGACGGTGATGAGCGAGCTGCTCGCCGGCTTCTTCTCGAAAGAGGAGATCACAGAGGCTCAGCTCGAGCACATGAAGGACCGGGATGTGCTCTCGGACATGCTTGCGGAGTTCGCGCGGCAAGCGCCCGAGATCAAGGAGCCGCTGATCGACGAGCGAGACCGGTGGCTCATCTCCAGCATCGACGAAGCGCCGGGCCGAACCGTCGTCGCCGTCGTCGGCGCGGGTCACGTTCCGGGCATGGTGGCCCACTTCGGCAAGCCGGTCGACCGCGAGGCCCTCGCGCGCATCCCGCCGCCAGGCCCGGTGGCGCGCGCCATGCCGTGGCTTCTGCCCGCGGTGCTCATCGGCTTGCTCGTCTACGGGCTCGCGGGACAGGGGGCCTCGGGGCAGAACCTGGAGGACATGCTGCTCGCGTGGATCCTGCCGACGGCCATCGGCTGTGCCGTGGGGACGGCCGCCGCCCTCGCCCACCCGCTGACCGTGCTCGCCGGGTTTCTCGCCGCGCCGCTCACGACGCTGCACCCGGCGATCGCCGCGGGCATGGTCACGGGGCCCCTCGAGGCCTGGCGTCGACGTCCGACCGTCGCGGATTGTGAGGCGGTTCGCGACGACGCCGACACGCTGAAGGGTTGGTATGGCAACCCGTTCCTGCGTGTCCTGCTCGTCTTCTTTTTGTCGAACCTGGGCGCCGCGATCGGCGCCTGGATTGGTCTCGGCGCGCTTGCCCGACTCGTCGCGGGCTGAAGGGCCGAGGCGCTTCGGACCTTACTGCTGGGCCACGCAGACGTCGGGGTACGGGTACTCGAGGTTCCCCGGCACTCGCGTCACGAGGCAGTCGTTGTAGACCCGGATGATGAAGCAACGACGGTCCGGGTCGATGTAGTACTGCAACGCGCCGTCGCGATCCCCAGAGGTGTAGATGTCGAGGCCCGAGGCCTGGACCTCACGCGCGCTTCTCGAGGTGGCCGAGAAGAGGCCACACACGTTCTCGACGCGAAGCAGCGAGAGCTCGATGCGGAACTTCACCGCGAGCAGGAGCACGTTCTGCCACTGCCGGACGTAGACCCCCTGGCCGGCGGCGTCGTAGAGCGCCTCGATCAGGTCCATCAGGAGCATCTCGTTCTCGAGCGCGTCGCCGTCCGAGATGCAGGTCCCGGGCTCGCAGTCGATGGCGAGGTTCTGGGCGGTGAGGCGCTGAATCTCGGTCAACGCGCGCCGCGCGGCCTGAACCTGCAGGCGCCCGGGCCCTGGGTCATTCGCGCCCACGCCCGCCCGGTCATAGCCCTCGAGCTCCGTCGCGAGCTGCGCGAGCGCGAGTTGCAGATTGTCGTTGACCGCGTTTGAAGCCTCGACGCGCTGGGCAGGGTCTCGAATGTCGGGCACCGGGAAGCCCTCGCTCCCGTAGTACTGGTAGACCGGATCCACGCCGTCCATCAGGTAGAAGTAGGCGTTGGCGCCCAGGTTGATGAGGTCGCGGGCGAGGACGCCCCCATTCGCCGAGCCGACGTCGTCTTCGAAGTCCGGCTCGTCGAAGAGCACACGCATCTCGGAGATGAGCTGGTCCGCGATCAGGATGCTCGTGCTGTCCGGGTCGGCCGCGCCGTCCACCTCGACGAATCGGGTCCGAAGGCGCGTGCTCTCACGAATCGCCTGCCGCGACATCGCCCAGAGGAGGTTGCCGTACTCGCCGTTGACGGCCTGCGACCGGTACAGCGCAAACGTCAGGTCGTTGAACGCGACCCACGTATTGCCGCGGTACCCGCGCCGTTCACCCCAGGCACCATTCTCGGTCAACGCTTCATAGTCCACGTCGGTCAAGCGCCTCTTGGCCGCGAGGGGGGCGTCTGGATTGGCGATGACCCGGTCGGCGCGGACCCGACCCTCGTCGATGAGCTCCCCGAGGGTGATCTCGCGCACGTCGAAGTCGACGGTGAGCGTCGACTCGGAGTCCTTGTCTCGGACGCGGACGATCACGCTCCGCGCACCCGCATCGCGGTAGTTCGTGACGACGCTTCGGGTGTCTGCCGCCAGCGGACCCGCGAACTCGACGGAGCCGTCGCCGTCGAAGTCCCACTCGATGCGGGTGATCGGGTCACCGGGCGCACCGAACGCGGTGTTGAGCTCGAACCGCATGTCGGCGATCTCGTAGGGATCGGCCGGAGGGGCGAGCGAGCGGATGACCGGACTGACGTCGTCGATCTGGACCACCAGGTCGACGGAGGTGCTGCTGTCCTCGTCGAAGACCGTGAGTCGAACGGTGTAGATGCCGTCCTCGAGGAAGGTGTGTGAGGGTTGCGACAGGTTCGCGCCCTCCTGCGGCGCGCTGCCGTCGTTCCACTCCCAGCGGTAGCGCGCGATCGGGTCGGCGGCGCTGCCAGGCCGTGAGCCGCGGGCGTCGAAGGCGATCGGAGCCCCCTGCGCTCCGCGATACGGGCCACCGCCGTCCGCGATCGGGTCGACGTCGCGCACCGTGACCTGGAAGGGCGCGGTCGACGTCGCCCCCACGGAGTCCGTGGCCCGCAGGATGCCGACGAAGAGCCCGTCCTCGTCGGTCGGGTAGGCCGTCGTGGCCCCCTGGGCGTCGAAGCTGCCGTTCCCCGTGAAGTCCCAATCGTAGCGAGCAACCTGGTCGATCTCCTCGGGCGCGAGGGAGTCCTGGCCGTCGACGGTCAGCACGTCGCCCTCGTCGGCGATGTAGCCGCGGGGGTTCATTGCGGCCGGATCACGGTTCGGGTGAACGGCCGGAACCGGAACGGCGACCGGCGGTGCGTTCACGATGAAGCCGCGGGTCACGTCCCGAGCCACCCCCGCACAGTTCGGGACAGTGAGCGTGAGCACATACACACCCGGCACGTTGATCACCGTATTCGCCACGTAGTTCCCAGGCGCCCCGCCGTCGCGCGAGACCCGCGCCACGATCTGTCCGGCGCAGTCGGCCGGTCCCACGACGCTCCAGGTGATGCGCGGATCTCGGACGAGCTGACCCTCGAGCGCGCCCTGGATCTCGACCTCGACCGGCTCCGCAGCACGGTAGCTTCGGTCTGCACTCCCCGCATTGCCACAGTCGTCGACGGCGGTGACGGTGAGCGTCCGACCGCAGCCGTTGTTCGTGGTCGCCTGCTCGATGGTCAACGAACGGTCGAGGTTGTCGTTGGCCTGGAGCGCGGGCTGCGGCGTGTTGTTGGGGTTGTAACAAACATTCTCGACGAGCTGCGGCCCGATCTGGACCACGGGCGGGGTGTGGTCGAAGGTCACACGACCGCCGGCGTCCGCCAGCGAAACGCCGCCCTGGTTGTCCTCGAAACGAATCTGCAGGTCGCGGGCGCCGTCGGGCACGTCGTTGCCGTCGAAGGTGAGCACCCCGGCCACGGGCTGACCGTTGGCGAGGGTCTGAACGACCGTGCGCGCGAACTCGACGCCGCCGATGAGCAGGATCGCCGTCACCGGCTCACCCTCGGCGTCGGCCACGGTGAAGCGCACCTCCTGGTCGACGCCGGCAATGCACAGGCCGCCATCCGCCCGAGGTGAGATGATCTCGCCCTGGGGCGGCGCCTCGTTCTGGACCTGAATCTCGGCCTCGGCGGGGTTCGAGCACGCCCCGAAGGTGTCGCAGACCCGCAGGCGGACGAGCTGCACGACGCCGACCTGCCAGTTCGGGTTGCGGTAGTCGACGGTGGCGCCGACGTGGTCCGAGCCGACGATGCCGGGCGCTCCGTTCGCATCGGCGGCGCCGAAGAGGCCGTCGAGGTCCGTGTCCCAGGCGTAGGTCGCGATCGCGTCGCAAGGCCGATTCGGGTCGAAGGAGCGACGTCCATCGAGCCGCACCGCAACGAACTGACCGTTGGCGCGACCCGTCGCGTACGGCCCGAAGGCGTCGGCGATGGGCGGCAGGTTCTGCTGGTTGATGGTGACGACGATGGGCGCCGAGGTGGAGCGGCGGCCGCTCTGGTCCGTCACACGCAGGATCGCCGCGAACTCCAGGCGGCCGACCGCGTTCGCCTGGACCCGCTGGCCCTCGGCGTCGAAGGTGCCGTCGGCGCCGAGGTCCCACTCCCACCGCACGATGTCGAAGCCCGCGTTCGGCGGACCGTCGGTGTTGCTGGCCGTGCCGTCGAAGGTCACCCGGTCGTTGCAGCCCGCGCTGTTGGGGATGGCCACGCCCACGGCTTGCGGGCCGCGGACCACGCGGAGCTGCACATCACGCGTTGCAGAGACGCCGAAGCGGTCCGTCACCCGCAGCCGGACGTTGTAGTTACCCAGGTTGTTGATCCCGGACTGGTTGAGCTGAGCCCAGGTGACGTCCTGCAGGCCGCTGTCGACACTGGAGAACTCGTAGGAGCCGTTGGCGCCGAGGTCCCACTCCCAGCGCACGATGCGGTCTCCGCACGCGGCGTCGGGCTCGGCGGACGCACGGCCGTCCAGGCGCAGCGTATCGTTCACCGCGATGACGTACGGACCGCCGGGGGTCGCGACCGGCGCGCGGTTGCCGAGGTTGATGTCCAGAGGTGCCGAGGCGACACCCACGTTGCCGTTGGAGTCGCGGACCTGCAGACCGATCGTGATGGGCTCGTCGAACGTGAACTCGTTGTAGATGCGGGTCGGAGCGCCCTCCTGGGAGTCATCGTACTGGCCGTCGCCGTCGAGGTCCCAGGCCAACGACACGACGTCCACGTCCGGATGCGGGTGGTCCGAGCGGGTGCCGTCGAAGGAGATGCGCGCGCCGCAGGTGGCCGGGTTGGGGTTGGCCGTGAGCAGCGCGACCGGGTCGCGGGCGTAGATGCTCAGCGACGTCGTGTCTCGGGTGGTGAGCGCGGTCGTGTCCTCGATCTCGAGCAGCACGGGGTAGGTGCCCGACCGGTCGGCGCCCAAGCCGGCGAGGTCCTGAGCGGAGAGCGCGAGGCGCGCCTCGACGCGGTCGCCGTTGGCGTCGGGCACCACACGGTCCCACACCACGTTGCGCGCGTTCAGGTCCCCGTTGCCGAAGTCCCACCGGTAGCTCTGGATGAAGTCCCCGAACTCCGCCGAGTCCGGGTCGAAGGAGTCCGACGCGTCGAAGACCACGCCCTCACCCAGCAGGATGTGGTAGGCGCGCTCCGGGGGGTCGGTCGGATCGGCGTCCGCCGTGGGCGGGGTCGGCGGCACACGGTAGACCACCTGGTAGCGCGTCGTCTGCGTTCGGCCGTCTCGGTCGACCACGCGCAACCGCACGAAAACATTGGGAATTGCGTCCGGGGCAGGCACGGGCATGAAGCGGCGGGAGAACTCCACGACGGGCTGGTTCATGACCTCGAAGTTGCCGTCGTCCTGAAGGTCCCAGTCGTAGCGAGCGATGGTCATGCCCGGGATGGGCGACCGACTCTCGCGGCCGTCCAGGGTCGGGTTCGAAGCGCCGGTGACGAGGTTGATCGGCGCCGGTCGGGGGGTCTGGGTGACCTGAGGGATCGGGAGCGCGAGGTAGACCGTGACGGTAAACGCCACGGTCGCGGTCGCGCCGAAGGTGTCGGTCACCCGCAGCGTGACGACGTTCGTCGGGAGGCCCGTGTTGCGGTCCGCGGGCCACGCGAAACGCGCCGAGACGTCGGCCCACGGCACGACGGGCTGAGAGCCTTGCACGTCCCCGGGGCCCGCGAAGTTGCCGTCGTTGTTGAGGTCCCACTCCCAGCGCACGATGCCGTCGCCGCAGGCCTGGTTGGGGTCCGAGGAGCCCCGCCCGTCGAGCCGAAGGGGATCGCCCTCGAGCACGACGTAGTTCGGCTGGCCTGCGTTGGGGTTGGGCGGCAGGTTGCCGAGGTTCACGTTGACCCGGAAGGTCTGGTCGTCGAAACGACCCAGGTCGTCGTAGACCCGCAAGGTCACGTCCTGGGGACCGAAGAGCCCGTAGGTGTGGGTGTACGTCGGGTCCTCGCCGACGTACTCGAAGCCGGCCCGCCCATCGACGTTCCACGCGTAACGGACGACGCTGCGCTCCGGGTTTACGTGGTAGCTGCTGGAGGCGTCGAAGCGCACGGCCTGGCCACAGGCCGCGGGGTTCGGGTTCGCCTGACCGTCGGCGACCGGCTCCACGGGGTAGATGGTCAAGGTCGTCTCGGCGATCTGCGTCAAGCCGGCGGCGTCCCGGGCCCGGATGCGGAGCGGGATGGGCTGGGCGAGCGGCAAGTTCGCGAGCACGTTGAAGGGCACGACCTGGTTCGCGGAGCCGGCGAAGTTCCAGGTGTTCGCGTTGTTGAGGTCCCACGCCACCTGGAGGGTGTCGCCGCACGCCACGTTTCGATCCGTGGCGGTGCCGCGCAGCTCGAGCGCGGATCCGACCTCGAGCACGTAGCCTCCGCCCGAGGCGACGGACGGCCCCTCGTTCGCCGCGGCGTCGACCGTGATCGACACCGTCCGGGTGTCGGTCAAGGACGGCATGTTGCTGTCTACGACCTGAAGGGTGGCCGTGTAGTTGCCCCGGCTCAGGTAGCGGTGTTGGAACGTGTCGCCGATCGCGTTCGTCTGGTAGTCGGGGGCCGCGTTCGTCTCCCACCACAGGCCGTTCGAGGCGTCGAAGTCCCAGCGATACAAGAGGATTCGAGCGCTCGCGCTGGGGTGGAACGACTCGTCGTGGCTGAAGGTCACGAGGCCCGAGTTACCGCCGATGCACCCTTCGGTGACACGCGAAGGCTGCGCCACCGGTTGCGCCACCGGCTTCGGCTTGAAGAGCGTGTTCGTGAGGGAGAGACCGCCGAAGGCGCCCGAGAGCCACGGCGCGCCATAGTTGCAGGTCACCTTGACGTGGCCGGCGCACGCCTCGTCGATGATTCGCCCGAAGTTCGTGTAGTCGGCGGTCGTTCGGTCCTGAGCGCGTGCGTAGTAGATCGTGAACTGGCGGAACCAGTCGTGGGCGGGCTGTTCCGCGACGGCGTTCGGGATCGTGGTGATCTCGGGCGTGCCTGTGCGGTAGCCCTTCTGGTGCGAGTACATCGCGTAGGTGTTCCCGCAACGACCCGCGTTGTAGACGGCGTTGGTGTTCCCGCAGAGGTAGTCGCCGTTCTGGTAGAGACCGGATGCCCAACCCGCGTGTCCCTGGAGATTGGCGGACTGCCACGTGGAGGACGTGTAGCCGATGTAGCTGTCGTAAGCCTGGCGAAGGCGGTCCCGGGTGAACTGCGAGTAGCCCGGGAACGCGACGGTGTTCTGACCGCGCGCCATCTGGTGCACGTTGAGCCAACGCGCCGCCACGAAAGCGCCGCCCGTGAGCTGGAAGTTGCTTCGGTTCTCGCCGCTCCGATACTGCGACCCGCCGCCCGCCGGGTGCTGATTGTTCACGAGGTTCTCGGCGATGCGGAACTTGTGGCGGTTGTTGACGAAAACACCGAAAGGACCGCCGTTGATCTCGGCGCTCTCGAAGCCGATGTAAGCCCACTGGCTCGTGGACGAGTCGCTGTTGCCGCAACCGCCAGCGCCGTTGGCCGTGTCGTAGAGCCAGCCGCCTTGGGCGCAGCCGCCGTCGTACTGCTGATAGCCGAGCAGGTCGGTCATCTGCTGGATGAAGACCTCCCAGTTCGTACCGGCCAGCGGAGCGCCGACCTGGAGCGGCGTGCCACCGAAAGCTGGCAGCGCCGTGGCGAGACCGCCCAGCAACATGCCCATCGCGTAGACGTTCGTGGTTCCGCCGGCGTAGACGCCTCGGCAGTCGTTTGTGCCGGCGAGGCGCGCGCAGACGCGCTCCGTGCCGTCCGGGTTGTAGCCGCAGGTATTCGCCTCTTCGAGCGGGCACACGAGATTGCCCGCCACGTTGGGAATGGCGACGTAGTTCGTGCCGGCGTTCAGCGCGCCGTTGATGTAGGCGAGCACGGTCTCGGCGTAGGGGTCGCTGTTCC
Source organism: Bradymonadia bacterium (assembly GCA_049318805.1). Lineage (GTDB taxonomy): Bacteria > Myxococcota_A > Bradymonadia > UBA7976 > UBA1532 > CANLBD01. The sequence goes on along the minus strand of JBMOFP010000135.1, from coordinate 1,092 downwards.
AGCGGGCATCATTCTGAACGTTCCACCCGTTCGGAACGATGTTCCCGTTCGCGTCCCGGACGTCCGGCAAGGGGCGCATGTAGGTGTTGATCGAGCCGGGGGGATACGCGGGCAGGTGGCCGTTGGCCGTGAACGCCCAGAGGCCCACGCCGTTGACCACGTAGCTGTAGTTCCCGAACTGCGCGCGGAGCGTGGACTGGCCCACATTGGCGCGGTTCGCCTGCTGCCGGTGCATCCACCAGAGGCTCTCCTGCACGGCCATCTGCCCCATGATCGCCACCTGGTCGTTCGTCCAGTTGCGTGGGTCGGCGTTCGCCGTGAAGTCGTAGACGAACATCCGGTAGGTCGCGAAGGCGTCGGTGTTCGTGCAGGTGTTCCGCACGCGCACGCTGATGGGCAATCGACTGTCGCGGTCGACGTTGGGCACCTCGAAGGTGCGTCCGATGTCGAGCACGGTGCCGCTCGTCGGCGTGACGAGGCGCAAAGTCTCCTCGTCGAAGTTGCCGTCCGCGTCGATGTCCCAATGGATCCGGTAGCCACCTGCGCACGCCGCGTTGCGCAGAATCGCCTTGAGCGTGACCCGCGCCCCTTCATGGGCCGGATGCGGCAGCGCTGGATTCTGCTGCGCGAACGGCACCACGATGATCTGGGGATCCTGGACCTGCGCTTCGGCGCCCAGAGCCCAGAAGCCCGTCAGCGCTGCAGAGACGACGACACTCCAGCGTTCGAAGACTCGACGAATCATGAACCCCCCAAATGTGCACGCCACGATGAACTCCACCAAGTCGCCCGGGACACCACCGCGAAGCGGCTCCCTCGGTATTCCTCCGGGCTATCGGCAAGTAGAATGCCAAGGATGATGTTAGGGTCTTTTGTGCCCTGGATGAAAGCCAAACCTCTTAATCATCACGAAAGCTGGCCCCGTCGAGGCACGGATGAGGGTCTCCATCGACGGGTCCATGACGCCGTACGCCAAGATCCCGCCGGTCGAGTCGCGCGCCCGTTTCGAGATGTCGCAGCGGCCGACTAGGTTGCGCGCGCGAGGGCCCGCCGGACCGCTTCGGGGATGGCCTCGACGGAGACGCCCATGCC
>JBMOFP010000134.1:0-17435 GCA_049318805.1 Bradymonadia bacterium | reverse complement strand
TCTCGAGCAACCAGGGGTTGTTCGCGAAACGACCGTCGAAGAGGAAGAGCGACTCGACGAAGGCGACCTCGAGCCCGGCGACCGGCGCCGAGGGCTGGAGCGCCCCGAGGCCCGCGGGGGCCTTGAAGGACGGCGTGACACCGAAGAACGGCTGCTTGGAGAAGCCGTCCGCGAGCCAGGTCCGCCACTTCTTGTAGAAGCCGACCGCCCCCTCGCGCTTCTTCCAGTACTCGCGCACGAGCTCGCGGCCGTCCGTCTGGGCCTCGCCCAGCGCAAGCGCCAGCAGCTCGATCTCGCTCTTGCCGCCCCAGATGGGCTGAATCGTCGGCTGTTGGATCGTGACGGTCCCGTCGGTCCCGACCACGTCCCCCCAGGTCTCGAGGAAGTGCGCCTTCGGCAACGCCCAGTCCGCGAGGCGCGCGGTCTCGTCGGCGTACTCGGCGAGGGCGATCTTGGTCTTCGCCTTCTTGAAGGCGTCGCCGAACGCAAGGTCGCCCGGCGCGGTGTAGACCGGGTTCACACCCAGCACCAGCAGCGTGTCGACCGCGCCGCCGTTGAGCAGGTCGGTCACGGCCTTGATGTTCGCCATGTCCCCGCCCTCGGCCTCGAAGCGCCGATGGTCCGGGAAGTAGTGGACGGAGCGACCGTTGTTGCCGAGCACATGGTTGAGCGCCGCGACCGTGGCGTGCACGACCGCGGACTGCCGGCGGCCTGCGAGCAGCAAGGAGCCGGGGCCGTTGCGCTGCGCCGCGAGGTCCTTCGCGAGGGCGGCCACGAACTTGTCCAGGGCCGGCTTACCCGTAGGCTTGGCCTGGGCCTTGAGGTCCTCGGGCAGGACGATCTGACCGTCCTTCGCGAGCTCGGCCGCGAGGGCGAGCACCACGGACTCGACCTCGGAGGACTTGACGCGAAGCCGATGGTCCGCGTTCGTGCCCGTGACCGAGAAGACGCCCTCGACCGCGTAGAGGCGGCTCATCTTGTCCTCGACCGAGCGCAGGCGGCGATTGCGCGCCCACAGGTTCGAGTTCAGGACGACATCGCCCTCGGCGCCGAGGAAGTCGCAGTCGAGAGAGACGACGACCCGAGCCTCGTTGAGCCGATGCACGGCGACGTGGGGGCTCCCGAAGGCGGCGATGGTGCCCGCGCGCTGGTTGTCGTCGTGGACCGACTCGTAGGTGAACCACTTGGCGCCGGGGTAGGCGGCCTGGAAGCGCTCCCGCAGGTTCCGCGCCGTGGGCGACGGCAGCGACTCCGAGAGCACGACGAGCCCGTTGCCGCCGTTGGCCTTCAGCGCGTCGAACTGCGCCTTGAGCCCGGCGAGCGCGTCGGCCCAGCTCGAGGCCTTGTCGCCCTTCATCGGGAGCTTGAGCCGCGCCGGGTCGAAGAGGTTGAGCACCAGGGCCTGGTGCACGCCGGTCGTGCCACCGAAGGTCTGCGGGTGCTCGGGGTTGCCCTCGATCTTCGTGGGGCGGCCCTCGTGGGCTTCTACGACGAGACCGACCGCGCGACCCGCGAGGTGCGTGCCCGTGGCGTAGTGCTGGGCGATGCCGGGCACGAGGTCTTCGGGCGCCTTGGAGTAGGGCCGGATGTGCTGGACGGGGCGGCGCACGCAGCCCGTGACGCCCGAGAGCGCGATGGAGGCGCCCATGAGGCCGAGGAAGTGACGCCGCGACGTGCCGTCCTGAGTCTTTTCGCCATCGCCGTCGTCGTCCGGAAACTCGCGCGCGAGCGCCGCTTGGAACTCGGGCGTGTTCTCCAGCTCTTCGAGGCTCCGCCAGTACCGCTTCTTGCTCATCGGTGGCACCCCGAGCAATTGATGGGCGGGTTGATCCCCGCCTCTTTCTTGATCTTCGCGCCCAGCGCGAGCTGGTCGCCGCCGGCCGCGACGTAGCCCATCACGGTCGCCGTGCCCTTGGGGCGCAGGAAGTTCTCCGGCGCCTTGTGGCAGTCGAGGCACCACGACATGCTCAGCGGCTGGTCCTGGTGGACCTCGACCATCTGGTCGATGCGCCCGTGGCAAGACTCACACCCGATCGCCGCGTTCACGTGGATCGAGTGGTCGAAGTACGCGTAGTCGGGGGTCTTGTGGATGCGCACCCACTCGACCGGCTTGCCCGTGGCCCAGCTCTCGCGAACGGGCAGCAGGTACGGGCTGTCCTTCTTCACGTTCGTATGACAGTTCATGCACGTCTGGGTCGGCGGTACGCCCGCGTGGGCGCCCTTTTCGACACCGACGTGGCAGTACCGGCAGTCGATCGCGAGGTCTCCGGCGTGCAGCTTGTGGCTGTAGGCCACAGGCTGCTCGGGTTGGTACCCCACGTCCGTGAACCACGGCGAGAACCAGTACCAAATGGCCGCGATGGCGGCGATGGGCGCGATCGCGAGCACCGGCGCCAAAAGCAGCGGGATACGATTGTGGAACGCGGGAAAGACGAAGAGCGGCTTTCCGTCGTTACCAGGGTTCGGTGTGCTCATCTCGACTCGACCTCGGATGAATACCCGGCGAAACGACGCCGACCAGGACCCCCCTCGTCGGCAAAACACATGCCAGTTGTCGGGCGGCTGTCTACCAACCGACACAGCGCAAGTCCAACTCTTTTGCGGGGATCCGGCGCGGCAGAATGCCCGTCCCCGGACCGCGGTGCGGCAAATTGCCGCGTCGCACCCCGACCCGCCGCCGCGCGGCCTTGACTTCGTCGAGGGTCGAGGTGCATCATCGACCGATGCGCTTCCGGTGGCCTTCGTTCGTTTGGGTGGTCCTCACGCTCATGGCGTGTCGCGGCTCGGGTGACGGCGCGACGACGCCTCCGGCGGTCGAGCTCAGCGTCTTCGCGGCGTCGTCGCTCCGCGAGGTGGTCGACGCCCTTGCGGCCGAGCACGAGGCCGCGGTCCCGGGCGTGAGGATCCAACGTCATTTCGCGGGGACCCACGCGCTGCGGACCCAGGTCGAGCAAGGCGCGCAGTTCGATCTTTTCCTCGCGGCGGACACCTCGACGCCGGAGGCGCTCGCCGCCGCAGGAGAACTCGAGACGCCCGTGCCGTTCGCGCGCAACACGATGGTGCTCATTCTGAGCCCGGAGGCGCACCGGCGCACCCTGACCTTCGACCGCTTGCCCGAGGTCGAACGGCTCGTCCTCGCCGCCGCCGAGGTGCCGGCGGGACGCTACGCGCGCGAGGCCCTGGACAAGGCCGCGCTCCGCTTGGGGTCGCCCTGGAAGGCCGCGGTGCTCGCGCGTCGCGTCTCCGATGAGCTGGACGTGCGCCGCGCGACGATGCGCGTCGTGGAGGGCGAGGCCGACGCCGCCCTCGTCTACCGCTCCGAGGCGCGCGCGGCCGGCGCGAAGGTCGTCGAGGTCGAGTTCCCAGAAGACGCGCGTGTCGACGCGACCTACGCGGGCGCGGTCGCTCGGCGCTCGCAGGCCCCGGCCGAAGCCCGGGCGCTGCTCGAGCGGCTCCGTGGGCCCGAGGGCCGCGTCCACCTGGAACGCGCCGGTCTGCGCCCGATCACCCCTTAAACGGTCGCACTTTGCCTCCCCTCGCGGCCTTGCCCGCGGTTCTGCTCGTTGCGCTGCTCCTGGTGCCGCTGCTCGCGCTGGTCCTGGGAACCCCGCTCGACGCGCTGGCGCGCGGCCTCTCCGATGAATCGGTGCTCGCGGCCTTGCGGCTCTCGCTCATCACGACGGCCGCGAGCCTCGTCTGTATCCTCGTTGGAGGGCTGCCGCTCGGGTGGTGGCTCGCACACACCAGACATCGCGCCCGGCCCTGGATCGAAGGCCTGTTTCGGCTGCCGATGGTGCTGCCCCCGGCCGTCGCGGGCGTCGCGCTGCTGGCGACCTTCGGGCGTCGGGGCCTGGTCGGCCACCTGGATCTGCCGCCGTCGTGGTCACTGCCGTTCACGACCACCGCGGTCATTCTCGCGCAAACCTTCGTGGCGGCACCGTTCTTCGTCCAGGCCGCGTCGCGGGCGTTTCGCGACCTCGACGGCGAGGTGGTGGACGCGGCACGCGTCCACGGGGCCTCGAGCACCCGGGTCTTCCTGGGCCTCGCATTGCCGGCGTGCGCCCCCGCCCTCATCGCCGGCGCGCTGATGGCCTGGGCGCGGGCCCTGGGCGAGTTCGGCGCCACACTGCTCTTCGCCGGGAACCTCGAGGGGCGTACGCAGACGCTGCCCCTGGCGATCTACGCGGCCTTCGAGACGGACGGCGCGTCGGCACGGGCGGCCTCGATCCTGCTCGTCGCCGTCGGCCTGGCCGTCATGCTCGGGGTCGAGCTTGCGAGCCCGCAGCTCCGGCGGCCATCCCGATGAGTGTCCTGTCCATCGACGTGCGGGTGCCGATGGGCACCGGGCGTGACCTGGTGGTGGCGTTCGAGGTCCCGGGACCGACCACGGCGCTCCTCGGCCCCAACGGCGCCGGCAAGACCACCCTGCTCAGGGCCGTGCTCGGCCTCGTGCCCTCCGCCCGCGGACGTGTCGCGCTGGGGGAACAGCAGGTGTGGGGCGCCTCGTCGGCGCGCGCTCGCGCTGCGGGACAGGTGTTCGGCTGGGTCCCCCAGGGCCTCGGGCTGTGTGCGGGGTGGTCGCCTCGACGCCACCTCACCTTCGCGGTGAACGCGCGGTTCGGCGTCGAGGCCCACGTGGCGCGCCGGGGGCGGGTCGAGCACGCGCTCGAGGCCTGGGTCCTCACGGCCTTCGCCGACCGACCCGCCGCGCAGCTCTCGGGGGGCGAGCGGCAGCGGCTCGCGCTGGCCCGGTCGCTGGTGGTCGAACCCCGGGCGCTCCTTCTCGACGAGCCGCTCGCGGCCCTGGACGCCGAGGCGCGTGTCGAGGCCAGGGCGCGCCTCGCGGATCGGCTCCGGACGCTGGCGTGCCCGGTCCTCCTCGTCACCCACGACCCCGAGGACGTCCGTGTCCTCGCGACCCGTGTGGTCCTGCTGGCGCAAGGGCGACTCGAGACCGCGGCGGCGGAGCGAGGTCAGGGCGCCGGCGCGTCCTGACGGTAGGCCCAGTTGCCTGCGATACCGAGCGCGATGCCCAGCGCGATCGAGACGGGGAAGAGGTCGTGGGTACCGCGCCGATCGACGCAGCCTCCACCGGCCCTGGGTGTCGCGCAGCCGGGACTCACCGCCGCGCCGACGAGCCCCGTGAGCACGAGGGCCAGGCCCGTGCCCATGACCACGCGCGGGCCGACACGGTCCGGGAGCGGAGGTGGGTCGAGCGACCGGTCGAGGCCCTCGGCGTCGAGCCGAGCGGGGGGCAGCGAGGGCACGATCGGCGCCTGCCCGTAGGCTGGGCGCATCATCCCGAGCACCCACACCCACGTGAGGCACGCCGCGCGCACCCGCGGTCTCACGTCGCGAGGTCCACGTGGCCGAGCGCGTCCGCTTCCATGGAGACGGGGCGCGCGACGTCGAGGGACCAGAGGCGCGCGGGGAACCGCGGCAGCAGCGCCTCGAGAGCGAGGACGCGTGCGGCGGCCCGCCCTTTGCCGCTCAGCGCCGCGCTCGAAACGACGAGCGCGTCGGGGAAAAACGCATAGGCGTAGACCTGGTCGAGGGTGTCGAGGTCCGGGAACTGAACGGCCTCGAGCGCGGCGCGCAAACGCTCCGGCTCCAGGACGAGCGATCCCGCGTCGAAGCCCACCAGCAGGGTCGCCTGGTCCCGGTCGACTCCGAGCCGCCGATGGTCCACGAGCCGCAGGCGCGACGTCGGCAGGCCCTCGCGCCACGCGGCCTCCAGCGCCGGAATCGTGCGGCCGGGACCCGCGACCACGGGCGTCGAGTGCTCGTCGCACTCTTGCGTGAACAGCACGATCGACGGCCCGATCTCCACCCCGACGAGCTTCGCCCGCTGCATGCCGGCGAGGTCCGCGGGTCGAAGCACTTTCCCAATCCGCGCCGGTGCGCGACAGAGTGGGCACTGGTCGAGGCGCGTGGTCGGCGTTTTGAACGCGCGGGCCTCCGTGTCCCATCCGAGGAGCTCGAAGAGCGCCTGGTTCCCCTCGCGACCTCGGAACGCGAGCCGGCCCGTGATCGTCATCAGGTTCCAGCGGCCGACCTCGTCGCCCGCCGCGCCGACGATGCGCAGCATCACGCCGTCGAGGACGTCGGCGGTGTAGGTCCCGTCGCCGCCAACCTCGTCTTGAACGATCTCGATGATGTCTCGAGCGTCCTCGAGCGCGTCCAGCAGGGGCACGTAGAACGCGCGTGCCCCCCCGACGAAACTCCTCGCCGTGTGGATGGCCCGCATGAACGGGTAGGCGAACTGCACCTCGAGGCGAAGCGACTCCAAATGGAACGCGACCTTGAGGTCGGTGTCCGGATCGATCCACTCGACGGCGATGCCTCGCTTCGCGGCGAGGTCCTCGATGCACGCGAGGAATTCGCTCGAATCCGAAAGCACGAAAAGCTCGAGGTCCCCGCGCGCCACCGCCGCCGCTTCCGGACCCAACCACTCGTCGAGGCGCTCGCCGACGAAGGGCAGAGGTTCCTTCTCCGTGGCCGGGTGTCGCAGGAACTCCAGCGTGTCGTAGGTCCGTCGGTCGTGGCGACTGACCAGGTGCTCGAGGTGCGGATCGTGACGTCGCTCCGGGTGCTCGTCGCCGGGAACGCCGGCGCGCACGCCCACCAGATAGCCGGACTGCACCTCGGCCAGCACGGTCTCTCGACGCGTGCCGGTCTCTCGAAACTCGGTCACGAGCTGGCGCCAGGTCGCACGCAGATCGAAGCAGGTGCCGGTCTGAGCGCGGAACTCACGCTCGTCGTTGGGCCGCGGCAGTCGAAAGACGCGACCGCGCGCATCGGCTCGCCAGCACGCCACGACCTCGACGGGGACCGGCCCAGCGTCGGCCTCGCTCTCGCTGGACGCGACCGGACCCGAAGGCGCCAGCTCGACGCCGAAGTCGAGCCCGACCTCGCCGAGGAAGTGCGCGAAGAACGCGCGCCGCGCCGGAGTTCGACCGACGACGCCGCACCCGGGACACGCCGCGGCCCTGAGCGCCGCCCGGGCGGAGAACCACCGCGTCTCGAGGTCTTCGAGGAAGACGTTCACCGGCCCCGTGACCTCGCGCCCATAGAACGCGTCGCGAACGACCGTGGCTTTGCCGCAGGCCTCGCACACGTAGAGGACCTCGGCCTCGTCCCACGTCTCCGGTCCGTGGGTCCGCACTCGCTCGCGGCGAAGCTCGTGGAAACGCCGGCGCGCTTCATCGATACGCGGGTCGACTTCCGCCTTTTCTTGCGCTGCAGCCATGGGTGCGCACTGTAACATGAGCGCCGATGAGCAACTTACTCGCCGAGAACGCACCGACCTTGCCAGGACGTCGCGAGGGGCGGGCCGGGAGCACTTTCCTGCACGCGGTCATCGAGGACCCCTCCCTCGTGATCGACATGGTCAACTTCATCCACACCACCCGACGCGCCGGTGTCCTGACGGTGGTCGCGGGTCCGGTGCGGCGCTCGGTTTACTTCCATCAGGGCGCCGTGATCGCCGCGGCCAGCAACCAGCAGGCCGACCGATTCGGCGAGATCGTCGTGCGCATGGGCCTCGCTTCCCGCGAGGCGCTGGACTCCGCCCTCGTCGAGGTGGGGGCGCACCGGAAGATCGGCAACGTGCTCCTGTCTCGGGGCCTGCTCTCGACCCGTGACCTCTGGCGTATCCTCCGAGTCCAGATCGAGGAGATCCTCTTCGCCATTCTCTTGGTGGACGTCGGTGAACTGACGCTCTCGCACTTCGACCCGGGCCAGGTCCCCTCGCGCACCGCGTTGAACACGCAGCACGTCCTGCTCGAGGGCCTGCGCCGCAAAGACGAGATGGAGCACCTCCGCGGCGAAATCCCCGCCGCCGACCGACTCCTCGTGCGGAGTCGACTCGAACGCACCGTGACCCTCGAAGCGAACGAACGGCGCGTCTTCGACCTCGTGGACGGCACACGCACCGTGGGCGCGATCCTGCGCGACAGCGGGCTCGGTGAGCTCGACGCCATCAAGATCGTCCACCACCTGGTGAAGGTGGGCCTCGTCGCAGAGGCGACCAATGCGAACGTGGCGCCCGGTGGCCAGGCCGCGAACACCTCCGTCGAGGAGATCGTGCAGGCGTTCAACGGCGCCATCCTCCGGATTCACGAGACCCTGGTCGCATCCGGCGAGGCGGGGCTCGTCGCCCTCGGCATCGACTCCTTCTTCGACGAAATCGATCCCGAGCTCGCGGAGCTTTTCGACAGTGTGGTGCCCGGGACCGACGGCCGTCTGCCCGCGGACCGGATCTTCACGAACCTCAAGCTGACGGGGATTCGGGACAAGAGGACCCTGCTGCGCCGTGGGCTCAGCGACTACGTCCAGTTCCTCCTTTTCCTCGCCCGAGAGAACCTGGACTTCGAGCGGGTCGAAGGCCTCGCGCGTGAGGTCTCGGACATGCTCTGCGGCTGGGAAGTGTGAAGTCGGGCGGCGAGAACGCCCGACTCCTGCGGCACGCCCTGCGCGCCGCAGGTGGGCTCGCCGCCCTGCTCGGCCTCGGTACGCTGGGGTACGTTCTCGTCGAAGGCTGGCCGGCTTTCGATGCCTTCTACATGACCGTGATCACCCTCGCGACCATCGGCTACGGGGAGACGCACCCCTTGTCCGAGGCCGGGAGATTGTTCACGGTCCTCCTCATCTTCGTGGGGGTCGGCAACCTCGCCTACGCCCTCGGCGGCACGACGGGGTTTCTCGCCGCCGGTGGACTCGAGGCCTGGCGCAGGAGGTCGCGGTTGGAGAACACGTTGAACAACATCAGCGGTCACACGATCGTCTGCGGCTGCGGCCGGTTGGGCTCGGCCGTGACGCGCGCTCTCCTTCGACAGGGCGCGGCGGTCGTCGTCGTGGACCGCGATGGTCACGCCCTGCGGCGGTTCCTGAGTGAGCACCCGAACCTGCCGCACGTCATCGGAGACGCGGCCGAGGACGATGTGCTGATCGAAGCGGGGGCGCGCCGCGCGAGCAGTCTGGTCGCCGCGCTCAACGACGACGCCTCGAACGTCTTCCTTACACTTTCGGCCAGGGTCCTCAACGCCCGCCTGGTGATCTACGGCAAGGCCGACGATCCCTCGACCCTGCTGAAGCTGGAGCGCGCCGGGGCCAACGTGCAGTTCAGTCCGGCCCACGTGGCTGGACAACGCATCGCGAACCAAATCCTGCGCCCGGGCCTGACCGAGGTCATCGGCTTCGCCTCGGAGTCCGAGCCGGACGAGCTCGGCATCGAAGAGGTGAGCCCCGACCAGCTCGGTGTCCAGGAGCGGACACCCCTCGGCGAAACGCCGGTCTGGGGCAAGGCGGACTTGCTCGTTCTCGGGGTCCGTCGTGTCGACGGACACCTCGTTTTCCCCCCTCGGCCCGAGATCGTGCTGGGTCCGGAAGACCGCGTTCTGGTCATGGGCCGACCCGCCAGCCTGACGGCCGCGCTCGGCATCGACGTGACGACCGCACGCTGACACGCCAAGGCGACGTTTCCTACGACATCCGCGGCCAGCGTCGGGACCGAATCGCTCGTTTTCTGCCGCCTTTGCGCCGACATGGGCGTCTGAGGAGCGGTTCTGCCCCCCTCGACGGACCACAATCGGTCTCTCGCTGCATTCTGTCAGTGCGCGTCATCGAAGCGGCCCGCGATTCTGACCGTCGGATCGTTGCCAGAGGCCTGCAAAACCGCTAGGAATCCTCTAGAGCGTCACAAGGCGCTCACAGAGGACCGCAGTTTGGCGCGAAGCCGAAAAGATGATTCCGACGGAACAGGCCCGGTCCTGTTGTCGTCCGAGCCGGGGCAGCGCGCCGTGGAAGAGCTGGCGGGTCTCCTCCTGGCCGCGACGCAGTCCCCGGTCGTCTGGGTCGAGCTTCCCCAGGGTCTCGAGGCCGTGCGCGGCGCTGCGGCCCCGCATGATCCGGGCACCGGCCGCGGCCCCACCGCACTGAACGACGGCACTCCGCTCCTCGAGATCCATCGTGAGCCCATCGTGACTCGGGACGGGCAGCGCTGGGGTTCTCTCGTTCTCTTCGACGTGCTGCGCCGAAGCCTCGGCGTCCATCAACTGCGCGTCGTGAGCGCGACCGCCCGCTCGCTCGGCGCCATGCTCGAAGCGACCCGCGACGCGCGCGGCCGCACAGACGACGGCGCGAGCGCCCTGGCCGCCTTGGAGCATCTACCGTTCGGCCTCGTCCGGGTCGACGCCGAGGCCCGGGTCCGCGGCGCGAACGCCGCGGCGCGTAAGCTCATGGGCCTCCTCGGCACCTTGACGGCCCCGGTGGACGAGCCCGGCTTCGTCGAGTCGACCCGCCACGCGCTGCACGACGCGATGAACGCACCGGCCGAGCGTCTGCACGGCGAGGTGGCCGTACGCACCACACGACCGACGCTGATTCGTTCCGCGCATCTGGTGCCGTTCCGCGCCGGAGCGTCGCGTGCGGCCTGGGTGCTCCTGCGGGTGTCGCGCTTGCGTCGTGCGCCCAAGTCGAAACGACGCGCGACCACCGGGCGGATGCGTCCCGTGACGGGCTCGACGCCCCAGGCCGGCGTCGGTGTGGCGCCGCTGTGGCGGGCCCTGGACACGGCTGGGGTCGGCATCTTCCACTGGGACCTGGTCGCGGACCGGGTCGAGCTCGACCCGGTGCTCTCGAGGCTGCTCGACGCCGGTCAGCGAGAGTTCGACGGCACGCTGGCGGGGATCCTGTCCCTCCTCGAGCCGGCCGACTCGGCGAGCCTTCGAGTCTCCATGGGTCACGCCCTGCGGTCGGGGAACCCGGTGGACGACGTCGTCCGGGTCCGCTTGAAGAACGGCCAGGAGCGCCTGCTCAGAGTGTGGGGGCGGTTCGTCGTCGACGAACGGGGTCGGCCGACTTCCTTGTCGGGTACGGCGCGGCAGGTCAACGAGGTCGAAGCGCCGCGCGCGGCGGACGCGCTGGTCCTCGTCGCGCTCGACGCCCTCACGGAAGGGTGCATCGTGCTCGACGCGCAGGCCAACGTGTGCTTTGTCAACCTCCCGGCCTTGCGCGCCATGGGGCTGCGGCAGCGTACGATCTACGGACGCAACCTCTGGGATGTCCTCGGAGACGCTCATGAGAGCGCGTTCGGCGTGCAGGTTCGGCGAGGACTCGCGGGCCACGCCTCGCAGTTCGACGACTGGTATCCGATCAGGAATCGCCTGTCCGCGTGCCGCGTCGTGCCGGATGCCGAGGGCCGCGGCGCGACCTTGTTTTTCCGCGACGTGACGGACGAGCGATCGACGGCGGAGGGCGCTTCGGCGTCCAGCGGCGAACTTCGCGAGCTGGGGCGACGCGTCCATGAGGCCCAGGAAGCGGAGCGCCGCCGCATCGCCCGGGAGCTGCACGACGTGATGGGTCAGAACCTCAGCATCATCAAGCTGAGGCTGCAGCTCCTGAGGAAGCGCCTCGCCAAGGTGAACACGAGCGCCGAGAACCTGGAGCTCTGCGATGCGGTCATCGGGGACACCGACAACGCCCTGCAGGCGACCCGCAAGCTGGCGGTGGAGCTGCGTCCGAGCGTGCTCGACGAGCTCGGCTTGCACGCGGCGCTGCAGTGGCAGGCGCAGGACATCACCAAACGAACGGGCCTCGATGTGCGCGTCCGGTTCGACGCCGCCGACCAGCGCCCGATCGAAGGGAGACGCAGCTCTTCAGGTCGAGAGACCGTGGTCTTTCGGGCCGTGCAGGAGCTGCTCACGAACGTCATCCGGCACGCGGACGCTCGCCGGGTCGACATCGTCCTCCGCGAACGGAACGGCGAGCTCTCCGTCGAGGTCCGCGACGACGGCAAGGGCTTCTCCGAGGCCGGGGCGGAGAGGACCACACTCGGCCTGCTCGGTCTCTCTGAACGCGTCCACGCCTATGGCGGCGACGTCAAGATTGAATCCAAACCCGGAGGCGGCACGCAGGTGCGCGTCGTCCTCCCTTCAACGCGCGAAGCAACGACTGAAGCACAAGTGGAGCACCCCCAACGATGAAGATCCTGATTTGCGATGACCACAGCATCGTGCGCCGCGGCCTGATCGAGGTCCTGAAGGAGGACGATCCCAAGGGCACGTTCATCGAGACCGCCGACGGTGACGAGTGTATTCTCAAGCTCGCGCGCGGCACCTTCGACGCGCTGATCCTCGACATCGGACTGCCGGGCAAGAGCGGGCTCGACGTGCTCAAGGAGGCCAAGCAGCGTTGGCCGAGCCTGCCCGTCCTCGTGCTCACGGTCTACGCCGAGGGGCAGTACGCGACGCGCGCCCAGCAGTTCGGCGCGAACGCCTACCTGACCAAGGACGCGACCCCGGAGGAGATCTGTGTCGCGCTCAAGACCGTGCTGCGCGGCGGGACCCACTTCGCCTGTGCGCCCGAGCCCATCGTTCAGCAGAAGCCGGCCTTGCACGAGAAGCTCTCGTCGCGCGAGGCCCAGGTGCTGAAGATGCTCTCGTCGGGCATCACCATGGGTGAGATCGCCTCGGCCTTGAACCTCAGCATCAAGACCGTGAGCACCTACCGCACCCGCATCCTGCACAAGCTCGGCCTGCAGCGGACCGGCGAGATCATCGTGTACGGCGTGCGCGAAGGCCTCAGCGACGGCTGAGCCTCCGCGGAAGCGCCGGCCGCGCGGCGGGCGCCGCGATTGACTCGGGGGGACCGGGGCGCTACCTTTCCGCGCCTTTTGGCCCACCCCCCGGAGAGACCCCATGGCCCGCAAGATCGCGATCAACGGCTTCGGCCGCATTGGTCGATGCGTCCTTCGTATTCTCCACGACCTCCGCGACGCCGACCTCGAGGTCGTCGCGATCAACGACCTGACGGATCCGGAGATGCTGGCGCACCTGCTCCAGTACGACTCCGTGCACCGCAAGTTCAAGGCCGAGGTCCGGGCCGAAGGGGGCGCAATCTTCGTGGACGGGCGGCGCATCGCCGTCTCCGCCGAGAAGGACGCCGCGCGTCTTCCGTGGAAGGAGCTGGGCGTCGACCTCGTCCTGGAGTGTACGGGCAAGTACAAGACCAAGGACCAGGCGCTCGCGCACATCCACGCGGGGGCCTCGAAGGTCATCATCTCCGCGCCCGCGAAGGGTGAGGACCTCACGTGTGTCGTCGGCGTGAACGACGACAAGCTCGACCCCGTGAACCATCAGGTCATCTCGTGCGCCTCGTGCACGACGAACTGCCTGGCCCCGCTGGTCAAGGTCCTGGACGACGCGTTCGGCCTCGAGCACGGCCTGGTGACGACGATTCACAGCTACACCAACGACCAGCGCTTGCTGGACCTGCCCCATGACGACAAGCGGCGCGCCCGAGCGGCGGCCGTGTCGATGGTGCCTTCCACGACCGGCGCCGCCGCCGCGATCGGGCTCGTCGTCCCGCACCTGAAGGGCAAGCTGGACGGCATCTCGGTGCGTGTCCCGACCCCCGACGTCTCGCTCACGGACCTCGTGGCGACGCTGAAGCGCAACGTGACGGAGGCCGAGGTCAACGCGGCCCTCGCCGCCGCCGCGGCCTCGGGCCCGCTCGCCGGCATCCTCGCCTTCGAGACCAACGAGCTGGTGAGCGCCGACTTCATCGGCTCGCCTTACAGCAGCGTGGTCGACGCCGCGAACACCAAGGTCATCGGCGATCGGATGGTCAAGGTCCTGTCCTGGTACGACAACGAGTGGGGCTTCTCGTGCCGGATGGTCGACCTCAGTCGCCTCCTGCTCGGGCTGCCCCGTGCGAAGTTCTGAGCCATGACGAGCACGCGCGCCCCCCGAAAGAGTGTTCTTCCGCTCCTCGACAGCCTGGAGCTGAGCGGCAAGCGCGTCTTCATCCGCGTCGACTTCAACGTGCCTCTCGAGGACGGTCAGGTCGCCGACGACAGCCGCATTCGCGGGGCTTTGCCCACCATCCAGTATGCGCTCGACCAGGGCGCACGCGTGATCATCGCGAGCCATATGGGTCGGCCGAAAGGCACGGACCCGAGCCTCTCCCTCGCCCCCGCGGGTGAGGTCCTGGCGGAGCTCCTGAAGCGGGACGTGCTCCTCGCGGACGCGCCCGTCGGCGACGGACCGACGAAGCTCGTCCGGGACCTGCGGGACGGCCAGATTCTCATGCTCGAGAACCTCCGGTTCAACGAGGGCGAAGAGAAGAACGACGACGCGTATGCGCGCCAGCTTGCCGCGCTGTGCGACGTCTACGTCGACGACGCGTTCGGCGCCGCGCACCGGGCGCACGCGAGCACCTCGGGCATGGTCGCGCACGTGCGCCAGAAGTGCGCCGGCTTCCTCATGGCCGACGAGGTCGACGCGCTCACGAAGCTGCTCGCCCAACCCCGCGCGGGCTTCGTCGCCGTGCTCGGGGGGGCCAAGGTCAGCGACAAGATCGCGGTGCTCGAGAAGATGCTCGCGAAGGTCGACGCCCTCATGATCGGCGGCGCCATGGCGTACACCTTCCTGGCCGCGCAAGGCCGGCGCACGGGGGCGAGTCGCCTGGAGCAGCCGCACATTCGGACCGCTCAGGAGATCCTGGCCACTGCGCAAAAGCGCGGGGTCGAGGTCCTCCTCCCGAGCGACCACGGCGCCGCGGACCACTTCGACGCCCAGGCCGTGCGCATCGACGTGCCCAACGTGGACATCCCCGAAGGGCTCATGGGTCTCGACCTCGGACCGCAGACCCAGGCCCGCTACGCAGCACGCCTCGCGACCGCCAAGACGGTCTTCTGGAACGGGCCGATGGGTGTCTTCGAGTGGCCGACCTTCGCGGCCGGCACGACCGCCGTGGCGCGGGCGATCGCGGACTCCAAGGCCTTCTCGGTGGTGGGCGGCGGAGACTCCGTTCGGGCGGTGAACGAGGCCGGTGTCGCGAGTCGCATCAGCCACATCTCGAGCGGCGGCGGCGCGAGCCTCGAGTTCATCGAGGGCCGCGAGATGCCCGGTCTCGCCGCGCTCGGATGGAAGCGCTGACGATGAACGCGAGCACCCGACGACCGATTCTGGCCGGCAACTGGAAGATGCACCTCGACCTCGCCGGCGGCCTCACGCTCGCGACCGAGGTGCGCAACCGATGCGGGCGACTGCGCAACGTCGACGTCGTGCTCTCGCCGGTCGCGGCGCAGCTCCATCCCATCGCTCAACGGCTCGACGGCAGCGCCATTGGCCTCGCGGCCCAGAACTGCCACCACACCGCGCGGGGCGCGTTCACCGGCGAGCTCTCACCGACCCAGGTGAAGGACATCGGCGCCACGTACGTGATTCTCGGTCACAGCGAGCGTCGGCAGTTCTTCGGCGAGACGGACGAAGGTGTGAGTCGGAAGGCGAGGGCCGCGCTCGACGCGGGCCTCGTGCCGATCCTCTGCATCGGCGAGACCCTCGCGGAGCGCGAAGCGGGCCGAACCCTCGAGGTGGTGCGGCGACAGCTCGACGCGGCCGTGTCCGAGGTCAACCCCGCCGAAGCCCCGACCGTCGTGCTGGCGTACGAGCCCGTGTGGGCCATCGGCACCGGTCGCACCGCGACACCCGCCCAGGCGCAGGAGGTCCATGCGGCGATCCGCGCGCGCCTGGCCGAGCGTTTCGGGGCCGAAGTGGCCGGCCGCATGCGACTCCAGTACGGCGGGAGCGTGAAGGCCGACAACATCGTCGCCCTCATGTCCGAAGCCGACATCGACGGCGCGCTGATCGGGGGCGCGAGCCTCGACGCCGACTCTTTCATCTCCATCGTGACCCAAACCGCAGAGCTCGCTCAGAGCCGCTCCAGTTGAAGGCGTAGAGAAAATGTTTGAAGGCATCGTGACGGTGATCCACGTGATCGTGGCCCTGTTCCTCATTCTGGTCGTCCTCCTCCAGGCGGGCCGCGGCGGTGGCGTCAGCGGCGCGTTCGGCGGCGGTGCGGGCGCGGCTTTCGGTCAGGCCTCGGCGACCAACATCCTCACGAAGATGACCGCGCTGTCGGCCGGGATCTTCATGGTCACCTGCATGACCCTCGCGGTGTTGTCGACGCCGAGCGCGGACGACCCGATGCGGAAGCTGGCCGAGCAGCAGAACGCCGAGATCGATGCCAAGCTCGCGGCACCGGCCACCGAGGCCGCCCCGCTGGAGCTCGCGCCGGCGTCCGAGGCCGCGCCGGCGTCCGAGGCCGCGCCCGCCTCCGCCCCCTGACCGGGGCTCCGGGCTCCAGGGCCAAAAATAGACCCCAGAAAATCGAAAGCCCCGGCGGTATCTCCGACGGGGCTTTTCTTTTTTCGGAGTGCGAAGGGGGGGACTCGAACCCCCACGATCTTGCGACCGCTAGCACCTCAAGCTAGTGCGTCTACCAATTCCGCCACCTTCGCGTGGGGGCGCAGTGGTCTCACGTTCCCGACCGACCTGTCAAGCGTTGTGTCTCCGAGGCCTCGAGAGCGGGGGCCGAATTGTTTGGATCGGGTACGGGTGATATACGTCGAACCCTTATGCCGGTCGAGCGACGGGGTCTTCACTCGCGATGATCATTTGTCCGCAATGCCAGACCATCAATGATACCGGAGTGCTGCGCTGCGTAGGCTGCGGCGCGACGCTCGACGACGACGGCGGCCTCTCGGCGGACCCGTTCGTCGGCCGCCAACTCGCGGACCGCTTCTTCCTGCAGTCGCTGCTCGGTTCGGGCGAGATCGGCCTCGTCTACCGGGGCACGGACCAGAAAATGGGCCTCGAGGTCGCCGTCAAGGTCATTCACCCGGACGTCGCCGCGACGATCGGCGACCGGCTCTTGCGCTCCGCGGTCGCGATTTCCCAGGTGCGTCACCCGAAGATGGGCGCGGTCGTCGCGGCGGCGCGCGAGAGCGACGGCACCCTCTTCGTCGCCAGCGAGTTCCTTGCCGGCCAGACGCTCAAGCAGCTCCTCGAGCGCAACGGCCCCCTCGGTCCGCGCCGTGCCGCCGACATCCTCTTCCAGCTCTGCAGCGCGCTCGCGCCCATCCACCGACTCGGTCGGCCGCACGCGAACCTGAAGCCGGAGAACGTCTTCCTGTCGGAGGCCAACGGCCAGAGCGACTTCGTCCAGATCTGCGACGTCGGTGTTCCGGACCTCTTCGGGGTGCGCAAGGGTCCGCAGGGCCAGGTGATCATCGGCAGCCCGAAGTTCTTCAGCCCCGAGCAGGCGCAGGGGCAGCCGGCCACGGTCCTGTCCGACCAGTTCACGTTGGGGGTCATCGGGTACCAGCTGCTGACGGGGGCGCTGCCGTTCTTCGGCGCCACACCCGACCAGCTGCTCGCGGCGATCTCGGCCGGGACGCCCGTGCCCGTGAGCCGCCGCGTCCCGGGCGTGAGCCTGCCGCCCAAGCTCGAGGAGAT
This sequence comes from Bradymonadia bacterium, assembly GCA_049318805.1. GTDB lineage: Bacteria > Myxococcota_A > Bradymonadia > UBA7976 > UBA1532 > CANLBD01. The sequence goes on along the minus strand of JBMOFP010000134.1, from coordinate 135 downwards.
CATCAACCGGTGTCTCTCGAAGTCGGCCCAGGCGCGATACCCGGACCTGCGCGGCCTCGCGACCGACGTGGCGACGGTCATCAAGAGCACGCAGCCCGAGGCCGCGCCCCCCCGGAAGAAGGGCTTCGTCCAGGC
>JBMOFP010000133.1:0-17441 GCA_049318805.1 Bradymonadia bacterium | reverse complement strand
CGAGGTACTCGATGAGCGTCCGGACGGGAACGCGGGTGCCCCGGAAGACGGGCGTTCCGCCGAGGACTTCAGGATCGCGCTGGGCTTCGGACATGAGCGTCAGCGTAGGGCCGGGGCTGGCGTGTGTCCACGGGTCGCGCGGGGTGGCACGAGCTCAGGCGTTCAATTCCGGACGACCCTCTGGGCCTCGTTTGGCCTGTCGAGCGTCGTTGCGTTCGAGCTGTCGAACCTCGGCGCGAGCGCCGCGCGGGTGTGCGACCCGAACCTTCAGGAATCGTTACGCACCCTCGGCGTCCTGTGCGCCCGCCTGCGGGCGACGGAGAGTGTCGAGGCGGCCTCGGATCGCGCTCTCTACCGCCGCCACCTCGGCGTCGGTCAGCTCCTCGAAGTGGCTGCGGCGCTTGGCCGGCGCGAGGTGCCCATTGTTCTGCAGGCACAGCTTGATGAGGAGGTTCGCCTTCCGATCCGGCAGGTCGACGATGGACACGATGTCCCGTCTCAGGTCCCGGAACGCGACCACGAACTCCAGTTCGCGGCGAAGGTCCGTGCGCACCGTTTCCTGCACCCACCCGTAGAGCGCCTCGGCCATCGCCGTAGCGTCGAAGAAGCGGTAGAGGTGCGCAGTCTCGTTCTTCACGGCGACGACACCGTCGGCATCCTCGTCGTAGTCGACCACGCGCATCAGCGGGACCGAGAACGCCTCGAGAGTCTCGTCGTACTCGTGTTTGCGCGCGACCATGACGGCCGAGACCGGGAAGATGAGCCCCTTGGGCGTGAAGCCCATCCGAGCCAGCACGTAGTGGATCAGGAGGCGGTGAAGCCGGCCGTTGCCGTCCTGGAACGGGTGGATGAACACGAAGCCGAACGAGAGCGCCGCGGCGAGGACGACCGGATCGACGGACGCCGATGGGCCGGACGCCTGCCGATCAACACCCCATCCGTCGACACGGGACATGGCTTCCAGGAAGCCGTCCATAAGGCGTGGTACGTCCTCGGGGCGCGCCGCGATGAAGTGGATCTTCTGCCGCGCGAGGTCGACCTGCTCGCCCACGTAGACCTGATCGGAGCGGTATCCACGGTCGGCGTACCTCGGATCGACCGTCGCATTCTGGAGCGTCAACAGCTCGTCCATTGTGAGCTGCGCGACGGTCGGCACCGTCCTGAGGAGACTGACGAATTGCTCGGTCCGACTCGCGCTCGGCCGCTCGCCCTCGATGTCGAACGACGACCGAGTCTCTTTCGTATAGAGGACGCTGACCGCTCGGCGGATCGTGTCCTCGTCGAAGTCGGCAACGATCCGGGAGGCCTCGGCGCCGAGGTTCTCGGCCTCAAAGGCCGCGAGCCGCTCGGTCCGACGAACCAGGGGGCAGAAGTCCGCGTTGCCCAGCAGGTTGTCGACGACGCGGTGGCGCCGGCTCCTGACCCCCGAGGCGGTGTAATAGATCGCCGGATCGAGCAGGGGCACGTAGTTGCCCGTCGACGCGTCCTCGACCGGGACCACCCTGCCCGTCAGGAACTCATAGAGGAACCAGAGCCGCCGAACATAGACGCCCGTCGGACGGTCGCGGACACGCTGGGCCAGGCCCGATTCGAGACCCTCGGGAGCCACGCGGCGAAACACGGCGTCGAGGACCTGCAGGTTGACCCCGTCGTACTTGAGGGCGAACTCCAAGTGATCCAGCAGCGCCGGCTTGGGGCGGTAGGACGCGGGTAGGATCACAAGTGACTGGCCGTCCCGGACGACCGTGCGCTTGCCGCCCCGGGCGGCGATGAAGGTGACGTGATCGGGCGGGAGAGCGCACAGATGGAGGTCCCGAATGAGCCGCGCGTAGCCCGCTGGCTCTGTTCCAGGCGGCACGTCGATGGCGAGCGCAGGGCCGGTCGGGATCAAGACCCGCGCGTGGGCGGGACCGACCGGCACCCGAAGCGCAGCGAAGTGATCGCTGCACATGGGCACGTCTGCGGTGCTCTCGGCCTGCAGGACAGCGACCAGCGCGTCGGTCGAGCGCCGCGCTGCCCGACAGGGCACGCACAACGGGACCTCGCCGACGAGCAGGGTCAAACCCTCCACCTGTCGGCCCGCCGCACGAAGCGTCCTCGCCAGCTCCAGATCGTTCACTCTCGAGGCACTCCAGCAGGAATCGTTTCCAGGCTTCGAAAACCGTTAGGAACGGCCACCATACTCCAGAAACCGTTCGCGCCCTGTCGAAAACGGGGCCGCGATGATTCAAGACCGCGTTCTGCGACCGCACTCACGAGGCCAACATGGGCTGTCTGTCATGATTGCTGATCTCACACGATTCGACGTCGAGACAGCTCCCGCATCACACCCCGAAAACCCGCGCCGCGTTCCCGCCCAAGAACCCCGCCCACACGCTCTCCTTGAACGGCACGTTCTCCATCTCCGCAAAAATCCGATCCAGCGTCAGCCCCATCGGGAAGTACCCCGCGTACATCACCTTCTCCGCGCCGCGGGTATTCGCATACTCGATGATCTCCCGCGGGTAGTGCTTCGGCGCGAAGGCGCTCGTCATGTAGTACAGGTTCGGGTACTTCAGCATCAGCTTCACGGCCAGGTCGACCCAGGGCTCGCCGCCGTGCCGCATCACGAACTTGAGCTCCGGGAAGAACCAACACACCTCGTCGATGAGCTCGACCTTCTGCGGCGCCATCGGCAGCCGCGGCCCGGGCACGCCCACGCAGCAGGCGAAGGGCAGGTCCAGCTCCACGCACTTCGCGTAGATCGGGTACCACTTCCGGTCGTCGATGGGCACCTGCGGGCAGAGCCCCGAAGGGAAGCCGGTCACGCACTTGATCCCGACCTCGCGGTGCAGGCGCTCGATCTTGCGCACCTCGTCCATGCCCCGATTCGGGTTCGCGGCGTAGCTGCCGAAGAAGCGGTCCGGGAACCGCGCGATGGCGTCGGCGGAGACCGCGTTGCCGTCGTCCACACCGATCATCGCCTGGGTCACGCCGTTTTTGTCCATCTGCGCGACGGTGTAGGCGGCGTAGTCGGTCTGCGGGCCGACGTCGGGCAGGTTCTTGAAGAGGTACTGGGCAGGCATCTCGAAGCGCTCGCGGCTCTCGGCGTCGAGCAGCAGCGGCCGCATGAAGTCGTACCAGCCGCGCTGGTCGTCCCCCGGGATCTGCAGCATCAGGTCGATGATGCGCGCGGGCTTGATGTAGACCACGAGAGCTCCTTCGCGGCCGGGGGGACGTTGGCATTTGCAACCCGGCACGCCGCAAAGTAGAACTTGTTCTCTCTCCGCACCCGCGTAAAGGGGGTCCCCATGCGCCTTGCTCAGGAGTTGGTCAAACGCGCCGAAGCGCTGAAGCCCGCACTCGCGGCCCGCGCGACCGAGGCGGACAACCTGCGGCGGCTCCCGGACGCGACGGTCGCCGACCTGCACGCGGCGGAGTTCTTCAAGATCGTTCAGCCCGCGCGCTGGGGCGGCCTGGAGCTCTCGCCGAGCGTGCTTTTCGACGTGCAGATCGCGCTCGCGAGTGCGTGCGGCTCGACGGGCTGGGTGACCGGCGTGCTCGGGGTGCACACGTGGCAGCTCGCGCTCTTCCCCGAGAAGGCGCAGGAAGAGGTCTGGGGCGAGAACCCCAACGCGCTCATCTCGTCGTCGTACGCACCGAACGGCAAGGTCGAGCGCGTCGACGGCGGCTACCGGATCACGGGCCGCTGGACCTTCTCGAGCGGCTGCGACTTCTGCGACTGGGCCTTCCTGGGCGGCTTCGTGCCGCCGGACGGCCCCGACGCCCGCCCCGACATGCGCACCTTCCTGCTGCCGAAGAGCGACTACCGCATCGACGACACGTGGTTCGTTTCGGGGCTGAAGGCCAGCGGCAGCAAGGACATCGTGGTGGACGGCGCCTTTGTGCCCGAACACCGCACCCACAAGCTCATCGACGGCTTCAAGCTCGACAGCCCGGGCAACGCGGTGAACCGCTCGCCCATCTACCGCCTGCCCTTCGGCCAGATCCACGTGCGCTCGGTGTCGTCGCCGGCGATCGGCGTGGCCGAGGGCGCGCTCGCGACGTTCCGGGAGCGCACGGCCTCACGCATCAGCGCCGCCGACAAGGCCCGCCTGGGTGAGGACCCGTCCTTCCAGGGTGTGTGCGCCGAGGGCGCCGCCGAGCTCGACCTGGTGCGCCTCTGCCTCTCGCGCAACTTCAACGAGCTGAACGACCGCGCCGAGGCCGCGGGGGGCAACGTGCCCGAGATGCCGCTCGATCGCCGCGTGCGCTTCCGCTACGACTCGGCGCAGGCCGCCGACCGCTCCATGAAGGTCGTCGACCGCTTGTTCACGCAGTCCGGCGGTCAGGTCTTGCGCACCGGCGACCCGCTCGGGCGCGCCTTCCAGGACGTACACGCCATCCGCGCGCACTACGCGAACAACCCCGAGCTCCCCGGCCGCAACCTGGGCCGCACCCTGCTCGGCGGCAAGAACCAGGACTACTTCGTTTGAGCCCGCGGGTCTCGCAGCTCGGCTACCTGGTCTTCGAGGTCGCCGACGTCGCTCGGTTCGAGCACTTCGCGACCGAGGTGTTGGGGCTCGCGGTGGGGGAGCGCACCGCCGACGGCGGCTTCACGCTCCGCATGGACGGTCATCGCCAGCGCTTCTTCGTGCGGCCCGGCCCGCTGGACGACGTTGCGGCCGTAGGGTGGGAGGTCGACGGGCAGGAGACCCTCGACGCGCTCGAGGCGGGCCTCACGCAGGCCGGCGTGCCCACGACCCGCGCGTCCGAGCAGGCCTGTGCGGAACGCGGCGTGCGCCGAATGGTCTGCCTGAACGACCCCCACGGGCTCCCCCTCGAGCTGTACGCCGACCCCCGCCCCGCCGACGCCCCGTTCGTCTCGAGTGTAGTGCCCGCGGGCTTCTGCGCCGACTCACTGGGCCTGGGTCACGTGGTCGTGGCCGCCGCCGACCGCGTCGCGAGCATGGCCTTCTACCGCGACCTGCTGGGCTTCGTGCACAGCGACGACGTCGTCACCGAGACCTACGGCTTCAAGGTCCACATCAGCTTCATGCACTGCAATCCGCGGCATCACTCGCTGGCCGTGGGCCCGGCGCTCGGCAAGCGCATCCATCACTTCATGGTCGAGGCGCGTGACCTCGACGCCGTGGGCCTGGCCTACGACCGCGCGCTCAAGAACGGCATCCGCATCACCCAGATGCTCGGCCGCCACCCCAACGACCGCATGTTCTCGTTCTACGCGCTCACACCCGCGGGCTTCTCCTTCGAGTTCGGCTGGGGCGGCCTGCAGATCGCCGACGAAGCCCACTGGCAGCCCGTCGTGTACGACCGCATCAGCGACTGGGGTCACCACCCCCCCCGACCGCCGAAGTGACCCCCGAAATGAACGTGAACGTCGTGAGCCGCTTCGTGGACGTGGGCGACGGCCGCCGGGTGCACTACCACGAGGCGGGCGAGGGCTCGCCGGTCGTGCTGGTGCACGGGAGCGGCCCCGGCGCGAGCGGCCTGAGCAACTTCCGGCAGAACGTGCCCGCGCTCGTCGCCGCCGGGCGCCGCGTGCTCGCGCCCGACACCCTCGGCTTCGGCCGCTCGAGCATGCCCGACGACGTGGACTACACCCTCGAGTTCATGGTCGCCGGCCTGCGCGGCTTCCTCGACGCCCTGGGCCTCGACCGCGTGGCGCTCATCGGCAACTCCCTGGGCGGCGCCATGTGCATCCAGATCGCGCTCGACCAGCCGGAGCGAGTGTCGCGCCTGGTGCTCATGGCACCCGGCGGGCTCGAGCCCCGCGAGCGCTACTTCGAGATGCGCGGCATCCGCACCATGCTCAAGGTCTTCTTCGACCCCAACGGCATCACGGCCGAGGGCATGCGCAAGGTCTTCTCGCTCCAGCTCTTCGACGCCAGCGGCCTCGCCGACGGTGTGGTCGAGGAGCGCCTGGCCGTGGCGCTGACCCAGCCCAAGCGTGTCTTCGAAACCATGCGTGTGCCCGACCTCGCGCCCCGCCTGAGTGAGCTCTCGTGCCCCATCCTGGCGTTCTGGGGCATGAACGACCAGTTCTGCCCCCCGAGTGGTGCGATGCGCATCGCCGAGCAGTGCAAACGCGCGCGGGTCGTGCTGCTCACGGAGTGCGGTCACTGGGTGATGGTCGAGCACACCGCGCTCTTCGACCGGTTGTGTCTCGACTTCCTGGCCGAGACATGACGCCCGAGACGCACGCCCGCCTGGGCGATGCCCTCTTCGAGGCGATGCGCACCCGCACGACCCTCGAGCCCCTGACCCAGACCGAGCCCGGGCTCACCATCGACGACGCCTACCGCATCGCCCGCCGGATGATCGACCGACGCCTCGCGCTGGGTGAGCGCATCGTCGGCAAGAAGATCGGCGTGACGAGCGAGCCGGTGCAGAAGATGCTCGGGGTCTTCGAGCCCGACTTCGGCTGGCTCACGAGCGACATGGTCTACGGCCCCGGGCAGGCGATGCCCATCGGTCGCCTGCTGATCCAGCCCCGCGCCGAGGCCGAGATCGCGTTCTTTCTCGGTCACACGCTGCGCGGTCCCGGCGTCACCGAGGCCGACGTGCTCGCCGCGACCGCCTTCGTAGCGCCGTGCTTCGAGGTCGTGGACTCCCGCATCCGCGACTGGAAGATCCGCATTCAGGACACTGTGGCCGACAACGCCTCGTGCGGCCTGCTCATGGTGGGGGCCGCCCGCGTGGACCCGCGCACCGTGAACCTCGAGACGTGCGAGGTCGTCGTGCACAAGAACGGCGCGCCCTTGAGTCGCGGCTTCGGCGCGGCGGCGCTGGGCTCGCCCCTGCGCGCGGTGGCGTGGCTCGCGAACACGCTGAGTCGCTTCGACGTCGCGCTCGAGGCCGGCGAGCTCGTGCTCTCGGGTTCGCTCGTGCCCCTCGAGCCGGTCGTGCCCGGCGACCGCATGACCATGAACCTCACGGGCATCGGCGACGCCGAGCTCGTCTTCGAGTGAGCCGCCCCGTGCAAAAGACCCGCGTCGCCCTCATCGGCTCCGGCAACATCGGCACCGACCTGCTCTACAAAGCGCTCCGCAGCTCGCTGCTCGAGCCCGTGTGGATGGTCGGCGTGGACCCCGCGTCCGAGGGGCTGGCCCGCGCGAAGGCGCTGGGTCTGCGCACGACCCACGAGGGCCTCGCGGGGCTGATGCCGCACCTGGCCGACGACCGCGTGCGCATCGTCTTCGACGCGACCTCGGCCTACGCGCACAAGGCCCACGCGCCGCTGCTCGCCGCCGCCGGGGTCATCGCCATCGACCTCACGCCCGCCGCGCTCGGACCCTACTGTGTGCCGCCCGTGAACCTTCTGGCCCACGTCGGCAGCCGCGCGCTGAACGTGAACCTGGTGAGCTGCGGCGGTCAGGCCACGATCCCCATGGTGGCGGCCGTGTCGCGGGTGCAGCCCGTCGAGTACGGCGAGATCGTCGCGACCGTCGCTTCGCGCTCCATCGGGCCCGGCACGCGGCAGAACATCGACGAGTTCACGCGCACGACCGCCGCCGGCGTGGAACAGGTGGGCGGAGCGCGCCGCGGCAAGGCCATCATCGTCGTCAACCCGGCCGACCCGCCCATCATCATGCGGGACACGGTGCACTGCCTGACGGAGTCGACCCCCGACGAGGCCGCGATCACCGAGTCCGTGTTGGCCATGGTGCGCGAGGTGCAGCGCTATGTACCCGGATACACACTGAAAAATGGCCCGGTCTTCGACGGCCGCCGCGTCTCGGTCTACCTCGAGGTCGCGGGCATCGGCGACTACCTGCCGCGCTACGCGGGCAACCTCGACATCATGACCGCCGCCGCCGTGCGCACGGGTGAGCTCTTCGCGGAGGCGCTGGCATGACGACGCGTCGCATCACGCTCCACGAGAACTGTCTGCGCGACGGCATGCACCCGAAGCGGCACCAGATCTCGCTCTCGCAGATGGTCGACACGGCCGTCGCCCTGGACGCCGCGGGCATCCCCCTCATCGAGGTGACCCACGGGGACGGCCTCGGCGGCGCGTCCATCAACTACGGCTTCCCCGCCCACTCCGACGAGGAGTACCTGCGGGCGGTGGTGCCGAAGATGAAGCAAGCGCGCATCTCGGCCTTGCTGCTCCCGGGCATCGGCACGGTGGACGATCTCCGCATGGCCGTAGACTGTGGGGTGCGCACGGTGCGCGTGGCGACCCACTGCACCGAGGCCGACATCGCGGCCCAGCACCTGGAGCAGTGCCGCAAGCTCGGCCTCGACACCGTGGGCTTCCTGATGATGGCCCACATGATCCCGCCCGAGGCGCTGGTCGAGCAGGCGCTGATGATGGAGCGCTGCGGCGCGCAGACGGTCTACTGCACGGACTCCGCGGGCTACCTGCTGCCCGGCGACACCACGGCGCGCATCGCCGCCCTGCGCGCGGCCTTGCGCCCCGAGACCGAGGTGGGCTTCCACGGCCACCACAACCTCGGCCTCGGCATCGCGAACTCGCTCGCCGCCATCGACGCCGGCGCCTCGCGCATCGACGCCTCGTGCGCCGGTCTGGGCGCGGGCGCGGGCAACACGCCGATGGAGGTCTTCGTCGCGGTGCTCAACCGCATGGGCATCGAGCACGGCGTCGACCTGTACCGCATCATGGATGTCGCCGAGGACCTGGTCGTGCCGATGATGGACACACCCGTGCGCATCGACCGCGACGCGCTGATCCTGGGCTACGCCGGGGTCTACTCGTCGTTCCTCCTCTTCGCGAAACGCGCCGAGGCGCGCTACGGCATCTCGGCGCGCGCCCTGCTCGTGGAGCTCGGTCGACGCCGCACCGTGGGCGGGCAGGAGGACATGATCGAGGACCTCGCGCTCGACATGGCGCGCGCCGCGAAGCGCGCGAGCGGAGCCGCCGATGTCTGAGTGGCCGACGGATCCGGTCGCGCTCGCGGATGCGTTCCGCGACTTCGTGCGGGCGCACGTGCCGCCGGGCCTGGTCGGCACCGCGGGCGGCCCCTTCGAAGGCTACTGGGGCGGGCGTTTGCGCGCCGGAGCGACCCCGGACCGCCTCGCGTGGCTGGGCATCATGGCCGAGCACGGCCTCACGGCGCCGACCTTCGCGCCGGAGCACGGCGGCGCGGGGCTCTCGGCCGCACAGGCGCAGGTCCTGCGCGACGTATTGGGCGAGCTGCAGGTCCCCCCGCCGCTCGTCGGCTTCGGCCTGGCGATGCTGGCCCCGGTGCTCCAGCAGTTCGGCACCGAGGCCCAGAAGCGCACCTACCTGACCGCCATCGCGCGCGGTGACCTGCGCTGGTGCCAGGGCTACTCCGAGCCCGGCGCGGGCTCAGACCTGGCGTCCCTCGCGTGCCGCGCCGAGCGCGACGGCGACACCTTCGTGCTCAACGGTTCGAAGATCTGGACCTCCCACGCCGACCTCTCGGACTGGATGTTCTGCCTGGTGCGCACCCGCACGGGCCCGCGCAAGCAGGAGGGCATCACGTTCATCCTGATCGACCTGCGCTCCCCCGGCGTCCAGATCCGTCCGATCCTGCTCATCAGCGGGGCCTCGCCGTTCTGCGAGGTCTTCTTCGAGGACGTCCGTGTGCCCGCCGAGCAGGTCGTGCACGAGGTCGACGCCGGCTGGACCGTGGCCAAGGCGCTGCTTCAACACGAGCGCACGGCCATCGGCGTCGCCATCGGCGGTCAGCTCTCGCAGGCCGAAGGGGAGCTCGTCTCGCTCGCGCGGCGCGCGCTGGACACCCCCGAGGGTCCGCTGCCCGGCGCGGTGGCCCAGGACCTGGCGCGGTTCGGCATGGAGGCCGCCTGCTTCGACCTCACCCGCACCCGCCTGCTGGGCGGTCCAGCGGGGCCCGAGAGCTCCACGCTGAAGCTGGCTGGGACGGAGCTGAAGCAGCGCCGCCTGCAGCTCGCCATGCAGCTCGCCGGCCCCGACGCGCTCGGCTGGTCGCCGGAGGGCTTCGAGCCCGGCACCGTGCAGGTGGCCCGCGAGTGGCTGCGCTCGCGCGGCAACTCCATCGAGGGCGGCACCTCCGAGATTCAGCTCAACATCATCGCCCGGCGTGTGCTGGGCCTGCCCGAGGGCGCATGAGCATCGAGCGCCAGGCGTTGTCGAAGGAGGTCGCGCGCTTCTGCGGGGTGCGCGCGCCGGTGGGCCGACTGCGGGGCTTTCGCGACGCGGGCGACGCGCTCGGCTTCGACCCGGTCGTGTGGCAGGAGATGGCTGCGCTCGGCTGGGCCGGGGTGCACGCGCCCGAGGCCAGCGGCGGTGCCGGGCTGCCCTTCGGCGATGTGTGCGCGGTGGTCGAGAGTGCGGCGCGCTCGCTGGTCCCGGAGCCCCTGCTCACGAGCGCCCTGGCGGCCGTGGCGCTGCGGTCGGTCGACACACCGGCGGCCCACGACGCGCTCACCGCGCTGGCCGAGCGCGGGCGCTTGACGACCGTCGCGCTCTTCGAGAGCGGTCGGGGCGCGGCGCGTTACGAGGTCGACGCGCTCGACACCCGCCTCGAGGTCGACGGCAGCGGCTTCCGGCTCACGGGCGAGAAGTCGCAGGTGCCCCACGCCACCGCCGCGGAGCGTGTCGTGGTGCCGGCCCGCGGCCCAGACGGCGCGGTCGTTCTGGCCCTCGTGCCCCTCGATCGCCCCGGCGTGGCCGTCACGCGGCAGGTGCTGCTCGACCTACGGCCCGTAGGGCGTGTGCGCTTCGAGAGCGTCGCGGTGGCGCCCGACGAGCTGTTGGCGACGGGGCCCGCGGCGCAGCTTCTTCTCGAAGAAATCGCCGAGCACGGGCGGGTCGCGCTCGCCGCCGAGTGCCTTGGGCTGGCGCAGCGGGCCTTCGAGCTCACGCTCGAGTGGCTCAAGGAGCGCCAGCAGTTCGGTGTGCCGATCGGCTCCTTTCAGGCGCTCCAGCACCGCGCCGCCGGGCTCTACGTGCAGCTCACGCTGTTGCGCAGCGCGGTCGAGGCCACGGTGTCGGCCCTCGAGGACCCCGAGGGCACGCAGACCCGCACCGGCCACTCGCCGACCCGCCTCGTCTCGCTCGCCAAGGCCCTCGCCTGCGACACCGCGGAGCACGTCGCCCGAGAGGCGATTCAGATGCACGGCGGCATCGGCATGACCGACGAGCATGATATCGGGTGGTACTTGAAGCGCGCGCGCGTCAACGCGGCGACCCTCGGGGACGCCGCCTGGCATCGAGCGCGGTGGGCGCGTCTTGGAGGCTACGCATGAGCGAAGACATCGCAAAGAAGCTCAGCCCGTTCACGCGGCGGCGGTTCCTCATCGGCGCCATCGGCCTGGGCGTCGTCGGCACCGGGGCCGCCATCGCTTTGCGGCCCAAGGTCGAGCTCACGGTGCCCGCGGGCATCGTGCACCTCACGGCCTTCGAGTGCGCGCTCTTCACGAAGCTCATCCCGCTCTTCCTGCCCACCGAGGGCACGGCGCTCGTTCCCCCGGCCGACGTGCCCATCCTGAAGAACATCGACGAGATCTTCGGCACCTTGCACCCCAAGCTGCGCGACGACCTCGGCAAGGGCCTGCAGCTCTTCGACTACGGGGCCGTGGTCGTGGGCTTCAACCTCACGCGTTTCATCAACCTCGAGACCGACGCGGCGCGCACCTACTGCGAGAAGTGGCAGAGCGGCGGCGCCGTGCAGCGCGCGATCTTCTCGGCGCTCAGGCAGTTCCTCTACGTGTCGTACTGGCGTGACCCGCGCACCTGGAAGCCCGTCGACTACGACGGCCCCGTTTCGACCAAGAACAACCTGCCGCGCCTCGGCATCACCCCGCTCCCGGAGGCCTGATGGACCCGCACGCTCCCCTGCCGATCATCGACGCGCGCTCCGCGCCGGGCGGGAAGATCGAGCTCCAGGCCGACGTGGTCATCGTGGGCTCGGGCGCCTCGGGCGCGGTCTGCGCCTACGAGCTCGCCGCGCGCGGGCGCAAGGTCGTGGTGCTCGAGGCCGGGGGTTACCATCAGTCCAAGGACTTCACCGAGACCATGGCCGATATGTTCGGCCGGCTCTTTGTGGACAAGGGCGGCCAGACCAACGCCGATGGCGACTTCCTGGTGCTGCAAGGCCAGTGCATCGGCGGCTCCACGGTCGTCAACGGCGCAGTCTGCTTTCGCATCCCCGAGTTCATCCTCGACGAGTGGGTGACGAAGCACGGCCTGACGGACCTGAAGAAGGATCACCTCTGGCCGATCTATGAACGGGTCGAGAAGCGTCTGTCCGTCCATGTGAACCAGCCCCATGAGATCAACGAGAACAGCCGCATCATGGAGCGCGGCTGCACGAAGCTCGGTTGGTCCCACAAGCCGTTGTCCCGCAACACGAAGGACTGCGCGCTCACGGGCTTCTGTGTGTACGGCTGCGCCACCGACCGCAAGCAAAGCATGCTCGTGACCTACATCCCCTGGGCCCTCCAGAAGGGTGCGAAGGTCTACGCCGACACACGCGTCGAGCAGATTCGCACCGAGGGCGGACGCGCCGTGGGTGTCAGCGGGCGCATGATCGACCCGCAGACCGGCAAGACCGTCGCCGAGGTCACGGTCGACGCGCCCCTGGTGATCCTGGGCGCCGGTGCGGTACAGACCCCTCTGTTGCTGCTCAAGAACGAGCTCTGCAATCGGAGCGACCAGGTCGGTCGCAACTTCGCGCTGCATCCCTCGTGTGTCTGTGTCGGTCTCTTCGACGAAGAGGTCTATGGCTACCGCGGGGCCACGCTCGGGAGCTATTGCGACGAGTTCGAGGCCCTCGACAAGGGCGGCTTCATCCTCGAGGGCGGCACCGCCGGCGCCGACGCGCTCCAGGCGCTCTCCCCCGGCTTCGGCAAAGCCCACGTCGACTTCATGTTGAAATACAAGCACATGGCCTCGATGGCGAGCCTCGTGCACGACGAGAGCGTGGGGCGCATCTCCTGGGACGGCGATCGGAAGAAGATCGAGTACCGGCTGAGCGAGCACGACGTGCCGAAGGTGCGGGCGTCCATGGCCGCGTCCGCGCGCATCCTCTTCGCCGCCGGTGCGAAGGAGGTCTACCTGCCGACCTACGCGCCCAACATCATCCGGCGGGTCGAGGACATCGACACCGTGCTCGACGGCCTCGACCTCGGGCCCAGCACCGTCTTCTACTACTCCTACCACCCCCAGGGCACCTGCCGGATGGGCACCGACCCCGCGACCTCCGTCGTCTCGCCCACCGGCGAGACCCATGACGTGAAGGGCCTCTACATCGCCGACGCGAGCATCTTCCCGTCGTCGATCCTCGTGAACCCGCAGATGACGGTCTACGCCCTCGCGACCCACATCGCCGAAGGCATCCTCGCGCGGGGGTGAGGCACCGCTCGACGCGCGTGCTGCGGCTCGTGGGGGTCGCGTGCCTGCTCACTGCCCCCGAGACCGCGCGGGCCGTGGACCTCATGCGCCCGCTCGACGGGGGCGAGCGGGTGCCCTTCCGCATCGTCCCGGCCATCGACCTGGCGTTGATGGGCCTCGGCCTCAGCGTCGTGGCGGGGCTCAAGTTCACGGCCGCCCCGCCGCCCCCAGACAGGCCGCCCGAGACGCTGTGGGACCTCGACGCGCCCATCGTCACGTGGGGTGTGCATGACGAGTCGCTGTGGACCTCGGACCTCGCGGTCTCGGCGGCCGTCGCGGCCGCCACCGCCGACGCCGCAGTGAGCGCTGGCCGGGACGACGTGGAGGCCGGCGCCGTGAAGTTCACGCTCTACGCGCAGAGTGTGATGACGACCCTCGCGCTCACGGAGATCGCCAAGCAGTCCTTCCAGCGGCCGCGGCCCTGCACCCACCAGCCCGCGCGGCGGCTGCGACCCCACCTCGGCTGCGGGCCCGACGACACCGACGCCTACCTGAGCTTCTTCTCGGGCCACAGCGCCACCGCCGCCGCCCTCTCCGCCACCGCCACCACGCTCTCCTACGGCGACGACGGCTTCGGCGCGCGCACCGCCCTCACCCTCACCGGCAGCCTCGCGCTCACCACCTTCGTCGCCGTCGAACGCATGCGCGCCGGCAAACACTTCCCCACCGACGTGCTCACCGGCGTGCTCGTCGGCGGCGCCGTCGGCACACTCGTGCCGTATCTGCACCGCACGCCGGGGGGTGGTGATGCGAAGCGCACCAGTGAGGCCGCGACGCCGCTGTGGAGCTTCGGCGGGGCGTTCTGACGAGGCTCGGGCGGGGTGAAGGGCGCGTCCGCTGCGGCAGCCGTCACCTCGCCGAGGTCGGGCGACAACCACGCTGACACAGGGCGGGCCAGCTCGCTACAGCGGGTGCAGATTGCGACGACGCGCCAGAGGCGACGAACTTCCGTAAGAACACCGCCAGGTTCTTGCCGGCTGACTACATGGACTCGTCCTAACAAAGGTCCTTGCACCCACAGACCATGTTGGATGGACTACGTCCTTGCGACACAACCCAAGAATCGACCGTAGCCTCTTGACGTCTCTGCCCCCCCCCCCCTTACAGTTGCCACACCGACGCGTCGTCGGGTAGCGATTCACGGCAGAACAAGCTCTGGAGGTCCTCATGCAGCACCGTGTCCTCGACAACTCCTACGTCGCGGTCGCCGCGAATGTGTACTCTGGTCCCATCGACATGCAGGGCCTTTCCGGTCTCGCCATCGTCGGGGTATGCGTCTCGGGGACGGGCTCGGCGACCTTCTCGATCGAGGGCAGCTATGACCTGCAAACGTGGGCCACGACCGGGATCACGCTGCCCTTCACCTCGATCACGGCTTCACCGTCGTTTTCGAGTGGTGTGAGCGTGAACATCCCGTATCCTTACGTACGCGTGAGACTCACGGGGGTCACCTCTGCGACCGTGATCCGGGTCAACTGCGCCGCCTTCGACTCCAACTGAGGAATTCCGCGATGCAACGTCCGCCCGCAGTCGAGATGGTGCACGCGAACCGAGGCGACGGCGAGTCCCCCTGTGGCGCTCCTTCCGACGACTGCGGTTGCGGACCGCCTGGTCCGGTCGAGGTGCTGAGGGTACCGGCGGCAGGCGCCGCAGGGTTCCACTCGAGCGACACGAAAATGACAGTGTCGGGCAAGGGCAGGAACGCGCGTCACCACTACTCTGCCGCCAACGCTCGAGACCGCGCTCGTTCAGGCACCGTCAACGACAAACCCACAGAACGACCAGTCCGAACGCAGGTTGACGCTGGCTCGAGACCGCAGGGATGCGCTGGGTCAGCGCGAGCTTGCGGACCCGTGTCACGTGCGAGCCCAAACGCCGGCGCCGTTCCCGCTGTGTACCGATCTATCGCCCAGGCAAGCTCCGGAACCGTGCGTCCTGTGCAGCACATTCGCCGAGGGTCAGCAACCGGCGTCGTCGGGACAAGTGCTGTGATGGGCGTGCGGTCGACGGGTATGCTCCAGTCACAAGTTGGTCGCCGGCCGGTGGGTGAGGTAAACTTCGGTTGTCTTCGCCCACCGACGAGTCTGCCCCGCGCACGAGGTCCGGGCGGCGACTTGGTAGACGTGATCATCGATACGTCGTCGGTCAATATGAGTGTAGCTGAGCGAGCCGCGAGTCAGGTGACTGCGACGCCGCTCGACCTCGACGACATGCGACGCGGACTCACGCTTTACTCCCCGGTCGCGGGCTGGGAAACCACACGGAGGACGATCACCACTACCGTCGAGGCTACTCCTGGCTACGAGTTAACTCGGCAGCGTGCCCCATTCGTCGAAGATCCGGTCGTGTGGCGTCGGATGCCGACAATCACGAACGGACTCTACTTCGGACTAGGAGACTTGCTTCGGACTCTGGCTCGACGTGCGGGCTGCGTCATGGTCAACTTCCCGCCCGGTCGAGCGACGTGGCGCAGCCCAGCTGGGCTCTGTCCAGTGCCTGCTCTCGGCAAGAGCAGAGAGCCAGAGGCTGACGGCCTGTTCACTTACGCGTTTCGCCCCGAAATACTGGGAAAGCGCTTTCTGGACGTTTCTGTCGTAGTTTCAGTCAACAGCATCGGTCAGCCGAAGAACGAAGCCAACCGGCTTCAGCTGCCAGGCTACGAAGGGGTCTACGCCGGCGTCGGCTACAAGGACGAACGCATAACGACGCAGGTGCCCTTTGGGGACTCGATGGTTTTCGCGGGTGGCGGTGACCTCTTCCCGTTTCTCGGGAACACCGGACCGAAATTGAGTCGAGGTGGGGGATTCACGACGATTGGCAAGACTGTGGAATTCGCAAGTGTAGCAAGTGACGAAGGTCTCAGTCCTATCCGCGATCTTCGCGGCGGAGAGTCATGGGGCACCTTAGTCTACCGACCTGCGGACCGAAATCGGGCGGTCCCGATTGAGACGAGGCGCTATTTTCTGATTCCGGCCGGCAGTCCATCCCCAGTATCGAACCCAGCTGATGATTCTCCCGTGGCCTATCCACGTGAGGTCGCCTTCTCCTCTTCGCTGGGCCGCGCGCAATGCACGAAGGTTCGATTCGATCTCCGCTTGTTTCGACGTCCCCAACTGGGCAGACCGGAATCGGCTCGGTGGGTCGGCCAGAGCAGCTGCCGGCCGGAGGAAATCAACACAGGTCCCGCGGTCGGGCTCGTGAAGGCCGATCTATGGGCCATTCAGTGGTCCGTTTCGCTCTTTGATGGGGCCGGGATGCGCCGCGTTCATCACTTCAGCGGCCAGCCGGACACACTCGCAGACTACGGGCGCCCACCGACTGACCGAGAGGACCTGAGTTGCATGTTGCCTCACTATGGGGTCATTCTTGGTTCGTTCTCGACCACGCAGACGGCAGGTACCGGCTTTTCAGTCACAATCGAGAGCATCGGCGCAAGGCTTACATGACACCTTCGAAGATCGGCGCCATATCGTGCATCGCAGCGGGAGTCCTGATCGCAGGATGCACGGACGATGGAGGCACGACCGTCGAACGGGAGCAGGAAGACTCGGGCTCACGTTGGCACCGAATGGATACAAACGACGTGGACCTCGACGGTCGATCGGTGAGCCTCGCGGACGCGGGCGCAAAGGATGCGGGCCCGATGCCCACGGATTCTGCGGACGACGCGGGGCCCCCGTGCGAGGTTCGAGTATCGGGCTTGACCCTAATTGACCTCGAAGACCCCGAGCTGATAGATGTTGCCGAGACGCCGACACTGAACGGCGGATGCTACGACGGCAAGGTGGAGTTCACCTTCACGCCCGACGACTGCGGCCCCCAGATTGGCCCGCCCGCGAAGTACCGAGTCAGCGCGATGTCTTCACCGCAACTCGATCGTATCGTGGAACGGTTCGGTAATCAGGGCACTTGCCCTCCCGGTGACGGCTCGACCGAAGACAACCCGACGACACCCACATTCGGACTGATCATCGGAGCTGTAGGGCCCAGGGAGTTGATCCTCAGAGTCGAGCTCGTTAATGATCAGGCGACATCATCAGAGGCGGAATTCAGATACCTGATACCATGACAAGCT
>JBMOFP010000132.1:0-17836 GCA_049318805.1 Bradymonadia bacterium | reverse complement strand
ACTTCGGCGGAGCGGGGCTGAAAAAGTCCATGGACGGACTTTTTCAGCGTCCTGTCACTCCCCCCACCCGCACGAGCTGCCGACCCAGCGCCCCCGCGCGCCCCGTGTAGTAGAGCCACAGCGTGTCCCCGCTGGCCTCGAACGTGCCGCGCAGCGCGACGGGTGTCGGGCAGGTGCCGGTCCAGGTGAAGGTCGCCCCCTCGACCGCAAAGGTCTTGGTCTCGCGGACCTCGCGTCCGTCGGGTTCGAAGCCCGCGATCTGCATCACACCGTCTCGCAGATCGATCGCGACTCTCTCGGTGGCCGCAAGTTGTCCCTCGGGACCGTCCCCGTGCAGGACGAGGCGGGTCATGTGGTAGTGGCCGTCGCGCGGGACCCCGCCGCGGCCCGACGGCAACGGCGCGTTGGAGCGCTCCACCTGAATCTCGGGCGCGTCGATGACCACGGCGTTGCAAGCGTCCGGGTCGACAGGGGGGGCGGGAGGCGCACCATTGCCCTCGGGCTCACGGTCCACCAGCTCGAGGCCGCCGCCGCACATCTCGTCGGTGGTGCCCTCGCCCCACGCGACCGTGGTCCGGTCGTCCGGGTCCAACCCGACCTCGGCGCGATGCTCCGGTGTGTTGTCGTAAACACACCGCACCGTGAGTGTGTCATCGGCACGCAGCCGGTGCGCGTCTTCGAAGCGCCAGCCGGACTGCCAGTGAAAGTCCCAGCGCGGAATGTCGAGCATGATTTGCTCGTCGGGCCGGCCGAGATTCCGTGTGATGCGAAACGAGGTGGCGAGCAGATGCATGTGGGCACGGTTCCCCACGGCCCAGGCCTCGGCGTCGGCGTAGCGTCGTTCGAACAGGCCGCGCGTCCAGTTCGAGACCGTGCCGGTCTGTTCGTGTACGACCTCGGCCTCTCCCCAGGGGATCTCGAGGTTCCGAATGCCGACCGAGATGCCCGACACGGGTTGCAGCTCCGCCGAGGCCTCGGGCGGCGCGTAGTAGACCTCGACCCGTGTGTGGTCCGGCGTCGTGCGGTCCCAGGCGAGGGTGTTGTAATGCACGTTCAGGACCGCGAAGGTGTTGGCCGGCACGGGCCGCGCGGTGCCCTCGAAGGTCTTCACGCCCCCGACCCCAGGCACCCAGAAGCCCAGGAAGCCCGCGGGCTCCACGCCCTCCGGCGCGAGCTGGGTCTGGCTGAAACACGGCCAGCCATCGCGGTCCGGGGACTCGTCGTCCAGCGCTTGCAACGTGGCCGCCTCGTCCGCGTCGAAGAGATACATGATCATGTGATGCACGACCGCCGGGTTGCCCGGTGTCACGCGGTACCCGACGCTGCCCCGGGTGTTGGGCGCGTCGAGCGGTACCATGAAACAGCGATAGTCGTCGGGCAGGTCGACGTCCGGCGTGTAGGGTTCCACAGGCACGTTGAAGACCAGGTCCGGGTTCTGGAGGTCGAAGCTCGGCACACGTCGGGGCGCCGGGGCCGCCGCGTCGGGCTCGCCCAGAGGCGCGCCGGCCTCGGCCCAGGCCCCCAGCAGCTCGATCTGCGCGGCCGTGAGCCGGCGTGCGTCGCGCAGGGGCGGGGTCAACGGGCCGGGCGGGAAAGGCGGCATCCGACCGTCGGCCGTCACGGCGGCGATGGAGGGCGCGAGGGCGGCTGCGACACCGGGATCCCCCAGGTCGAAAGCCCCGATCTCCCCCTCGGCGTGGCAGTCGCCGCACTCGGTCATGAGCAGCGGGCGGATGTCCTGCCAGTAGGTCGGGCCGACGACCGCAGGCGGCTCGGTCGGCGGCACGGACGGGGGCTCAGCGCCTCCCATCGGCTGCGGCGGTGTCCCACCGAGACCCTCGGCATCGGGCATCGAGACCGGTGGCGTTCCGCCCGGGCCGCCCGCGTCGTCCACCGCCGAATCGCTCGCGCTCGAGCCGCCGCACGCAGCGAGCAGCATCGCGGCGCCCCAGCCGATCCGCATCTTTCGTCGACTCATTTCACTCCTCCTTCGCGGGGGCACCGACCCACTCGGCGATTCGGCGCTCGTTCTGTTCCACGAACGCGTCGAAGCGCGCCCGTTTGTCCTCGGCGAGTCCGGCGCGCACCCGCTCGGACGTCTCTGCGCGTAGGGCCCGCGCTCTCGGCTCGATCTCACGGCGCAGCGCCCGGTTCTTCTCCATCTGTTGGTCCAGCGCAGCGGCGACCCGCGCCAGTTCCTCGTCGTCCAGGCCCACGCGACGCTCGAGCGCGGTGAGCAGCGCACGCCGCTGCGCCTCCAGCGGGGAGCGCTCGAACTGGTCGGCAGTGGCCTCCACGACGGCGCGCCGATGCAGCGCGGCCCCGGTGATGCCGCCGAGGACAAAGCACACGAGCATGGCCACGACCACCTGGGGTGTACCCGGCCTCATGGCCCGACACCCGCCCAGGCGGAGGCCGCGCGCAAGGTCTCGAGCCGCTGCTGCGCGACCACGGCCGCCCCGCACGCGAGCACCGTGACGACGACCGCCGCCGCGCCCACGCCCCGCACGAAGCGTGCGTTCCTGGCCCGAAGCGCGCGCTCCGCGTCGACGCGCGCGAGCACGACCTCGACCGCCATCGCCTCGTGGCCGTCCACGGCATCGCACGCAAGTTGGCGAATCGCCTCCTCGATGGGTGACTGATTCATGGCGTAAACCTCTCTCTCAACGCGGCCCGCGCCCTCACGAGCGCTTGCTCCACGGCGCCTTCCGAAATCCCGAGCGCTTGCCCGACCTCTGCGGAGGTCGCCCCTTCGACGACCTTGAGAATGAAGACCACCCGCTGACGCGGCGGCAATCGTTCGAGGAACACTTGCAGCTCTCGCAAAGACGCGCGGGCGTCGAGCCGGCCGGACGCCTCGACGCGGGTCGGCCGCTCTTGAGCGGCGCGCAGCCCCAGGATGCGACGCACTCGGCGCGCCCGGAGCGTGTTGAGGCAAAGACGCGTCGCGATGGCGCGCAGCCACGCTTCGGCGCCCCCCGGCCGAACCTCGAACCGCCCGCGCAGCAGCGCGTCGTGGGCGCGCACATAGGCCTCTTGTACCGCATCGGCCGCGTCGTCGACGTCCCCCAGCAGCTGCAAACACAAGGCATGCAGGCGCCGCCGTGTCGCCTCGACCAGGCTCCGAAACGCGTCGACCTCCCCGTCTCGGAAAGCGAGCGCACATCGCGTCGGCAGGTCGGGTTCGTCGTCGGGGTCCACACGCAATCGAAACCCCGAGCCCGAAGTTTCCCTACGGAAAATCGAATCTCACGGCAGAAGGACCAACTTGCCGATCGTGCGCCCCGATTCGAGGTCCGCGTGGGCCTGCGCAACCTGGTCGAGGGCATAGGTGCGCACCGGTGGCGGGGCGAGCCCGCCGTCGGTGAGGCGCGCGGCGAGCATCGCCATGGACTCGACGAGCAGGTCGACCTCGTCGAAGAGGTAGCTCAGGTTGAAGGCGAGCACGCTCCGACTGTCGGTGGTCATCGCGAGCGGGTTGAAACGCGGCGTACGCAACCACGCCCAAACCAGGCGCGGCCACCCGACCCCGCCCCCGCCCTGCGCCACCATGGAGTGGAAGCCATAGACCACGAGCTTGCCGGGGCGCCTCAAGTGGGCGTAGCTCGCGCCGAGGGTCGAGACCCCGTTCGCGTCGAGGATGAGGTCGTAGCCCTTCGGCGCGTGCCGCTCGGCCTCGGCCCAGAGCGGCTGCGAGGACTTGTCGATGACATGGTCCGCACCGGCCGCGCGCACGGTCTCGACCTTGTGGGGCGCGCCGACGACGCCGACCACCTCGCAGCCGGCGAGCTTCGCGAGCTGCACGACCACGCCGCCCACGCCGCCCGCCGCCGAGTGCACCAGCACCTTCGCGCCGGGCCGCGGGTGCGCCAGCACATGGAGCGCGTACCAGGCCGTCATGAAGACCGCCGGCAGCGCAGCCGCCTCGGCAAAGCCCAGCGCCACAGGCTTCGGAAAGACGTACCGCCGGTCGACGACGAGGTGGCTCGTGTAGCCGTTGAAGAACGTGACGGCGAAGACCTCGGCGCCGAGCGCGAGGTCGGTGACCCCGGACCCTACGGCGGTGACCCGCCCGGCCACCTCGAAGCCCGGCGTGATGGGCCACCCGACCAGCTCGCGCGCCGAGCTGTAGAGACCGCGCCGCACCAGGGTGTCGGCGAAGTTGATGCCCGTGGCGACGACCTCGATCTCCACCTGGCCGGGTCCAGGCGCCGCCCGCGCCTGCGACTCGAGCCGCAGGCGGTCGTAGCCGCCCGCGGCGTGAATGACGACCCTCCGCGCGAGCGCACTTCCGGTGCTCTCACTCATCGTCACAGCTCGCGTCCACACACTGGGTGCTGGCGAGGCACGCGATGGACTTGCCGAGACCGACGAGCGCGGCGCAGGCGTACTCGCACGATGCGGCGTCGGCGATGAGCAACGCGTAGGGGTTGCTGGGCGTGAGACACGAGGTCACGGCCGCGCAGCGGGTCGCGCAGGTCTCGGCCGGCGTGAGCGGCCCCTCGGCGCAGAAACGGACGAGCCCGTCGTTGCCGTCGACGCCGCCGTCCTCGATGAGCTCTCGAACCGACGCCGAGTAGTAGGTTTGGTCGCAGGTGCCTGCCGCGTGCATCCGATAGACCTGCTCGTGCACCGCGTTGCCTTCGATCGCACGACAGCTCGCCGTGAAGTACGCGACCATCTGTGGTCGCACCGCGGCGACCTGGGCGCACTGGGCCTGGGTGCACCCCGTGAAGGTCTCCGCGAACTGTGCGCAGACGGCCGCGAAGCCCGCCTGCGCGTCCGGGCCCCCACCGTTGCCGGCGTCCCCGGCGTCGTCCGAGCCCTCGCCGCCACAGCCCGCGGCGAGGGCCACGAGGGCGCAGAGGGGCAGGACGCTGTGCAAACGAGCGCGGATGGGCATGGGGACCTCGGGGGTGGCGTGCGTGCGGGCAGCATGCCCGATACCGCAGGCGTGGAAAACTGAACCCGCGGGCGCTACCTTGTCGCCATGCGACGCCTCCTCATGGCCCCGATTCTCGGCACGGCGCTCCTCGCCTGCGAAGAGAACCGCCCCCCCGAGACTGATCCGACGTCGGTCGCGCGTGCCGACGTGCGCCCCGGCCCGGTCTCGATGCGCAGACTCACACACACCCAGTACCAGCGCTCCATCGCCGACCTCTTCGGCGCGGGGGTCGTGGTGCCGGACCTGCTGGAGCCGGACGTGCCTCAAGGCGGTCTGCTCTCGGTCGGCGCGGGGGACACGACCTTCAGCGCCCGCGGCGTGGCCTCGATGGAGGATGCGGCGTACGCCATCGCGGCCCAGGTGCTCGACGACGAAGCCGAGCGCCGTCGCCTCGTGCCGTGCACGCCCCAGGGCACCGTCGACTCGGCGTGCGCCCGGAAGTTCGTCGAGAAGGTCGGCCGCGGCGCATGGCGCCGGCCGCTCACGGACGAAGAGGTTCAGCGGATCGCCGGTGTGGCCGACGAAGCCGCGCAGACCCTGGGCGACTTCCACACCGGCCTCGAGTACGCGGTCGCCGCGCTGCTGCAGTCGCCGAACTTCGTCTTTCGTGTGGAGCTCGGCGCCGGTGAGGGCGACGCGCGACGCTTCGACGACTTCGAGCTGGCCTCACGCTTGAGTTTCTTCCTCTGGAACACGACGCCGGACGCGCAGTTGCTCGACCAGGCGGCGGCCGGCGCGCTCTCGACCGATGCGGGCCTGCTCGCGGAAGCGAAGCGCCTGCTCGCCTCGCCCCGCGCGCGGGAAGGCCTCGAGAACTTCTTCACGGAGCAGTTCCTGCTCTACGAGCTCGACGAATTGTCGAAGGATCCCATGATCTTCGAGCACTTCAACACCGAGCTCGGCGCAGACGCTCGCGAGGAGACGCTCAGCCTTCTTCTGCACACGGTCCTCGACGCAGATACGGACTTTCGCGACATCATGACCACGCGCGAGACCTTCCTGAATCCGCGCCTTTCGGCCCTCTACGACGTGCCGGCGCCGACCCGTGAGGGCTTCCGTCGCGTGAGCCTCCCCGAGGAGGCGAACCGCGCGGGCCTCTTGACCCACGCGTCGATTCTGAACCTGCACGCGCACCAGGTGTCGTCGTCGGCGACCTTGCGCGGCAAGTTCGTGCGCACCGTTTTGCTCTGCCAGACCATCCCCCCGCCACCGGTGAATGTGGATACGTCGATCCCCGAGGCGTCCGGCACTGCGCGTACGCTCCGCGAGCGGGTGAAGGAGCATCTCGAGAACCCGAGCTGCGCGGGGTGCCACAACCTGCTCGATCCCATCGGGCTGGCGCTCGAGAACTACGATGGCATCGGCCGCTGGCGGACGGACGACAACGACGCGCGCATCGACGCGAGCGGCGAGCTCGACGGCATCCAATACACGGATGCCATCGGCCTCGGCCAAACCGTGCGTGACCACGAAGCCTTCGCCCCGTGCGTGGTCCGCACGCTGGTGCGCTATGCCACCGGCCGCGTCGAGGACCCGAGCGAGGGCGCGGCCTTGGAGCGGCTCTCCGACCGGTTCGCCGAGGTCGGTCACCGGGTGCGTCCGATGCTGCTCGAGATCGTGATGAGTCCACTCTTTCGTCAGGCGGGGGCACCTCGATGAAGCTGCATCGTCGAGCCGTACTTCGCGGTTTGTTGGGCGGCGCCGCGGTCAGCGTCGCGTTGCCCGCCTTCGAGTCGCTTCTCGGTCGCCGTGCGCGCGCGGCGGGCGGCGTCTCACCGAAGCGCTTCGTGCTCTTCTTCTGGGGCAACGGCATCCAGCCGACCCGTTGGATCCCCGGGGACGAGGGCCCGAACTGGACGCTCTCAGAGCAGCTCGCGCCCCTCGCCCCCGTGAAGGAGAGCCTCACGGTGCTCTCCGGCTTCGAGGTCAAGACCGGCAACAGCGACGCCCACTTCTCGGGCCCCGCGGGTCTGTTCACCGGCGAGTCCATCGTGCCCAAACCCGGCGGCGACTGGACGTTCCCCACGGCCACGCTCGACCAGCGCATCGCGGCCGTCATCGGCGGTGAGACGCTGTTCCGCTCCCTCGAGGTCGGGGTTCAGCCTGGCCTGCGCGGCATGTCGCACAACGGACCCGACAGCATCAACACACCGGAGTCCGACCCGATCCGCCTGTATGAGCGACTGTTCGGGCCGACCTTCCGCCTGCCCGGGGAAAACACACCGCCCGACCCCTCTCTCGCGCTGCGGCGCAGTGTGCTCGACTCGGTGATGGCCGACGTACGCGCCCTGGACCGGCGGCTCGGCGCCGTCGACCGCGTCCGCCTGGACCAGCACCTCACGTCCGTCCGCGACCTGGAGCTCCGCATCGCGCGTCTCCAGTCGGCGCCCGTGAGCCGCGAGAGCTGCATGCGCCCCGAGGCGCCGCCCCTGCTCGACCCCATCGACGGCCGTCCGCAGATGACCGAGCGCGCGCGGGTCATGGCCGACCTGTCGACCATGGCGTTGGCCTGCGACCAGACCCGCGTTCTCAGCTTCTGGTACTCCGACCCGGTCAGCGACGTGCTCTACCCGGGCTCGAGTGCGAGTCACCACCAGCTCACCCACGACGAACCCGGCGACCAGCCGCAGGTGAACACCATCGTCGTCAGCATCATCGAGGACCTGGCGTACATGATCGGTCGGATGCGCGACGTGACCGAGGGCGAGGGCTCGCTCCTCGACAGCGTCGCGATGCTCGCCACGACCGATGTCTCCGAGGGCCGCACCCACCAGATCGACGAGTACCCGATCATCCTCGCGGGCAAGGCCTGTGGTGCGTTGCGCACCGGCTTCCACTACCGCTCGCGCACCAAAGAGAACACCTCGCACGTCGCACTGTCGCTCATGCGGGCCATGGACGTGCCCACCGCCTCGTACGGAGTCGATGCGGGCGAGGTCGACGACGGCCTCTCGGAGATCGAAGCATGAAGCGCTCACCCTACGCCCAGGCCGCTCTGCTCACCCTCGCCCTCGCCGCGTGCGGCGAGTCCAAAGAGTCCACCCAGGACGCCGTCGACGCCGCGGTGGTCGAGCGGGTCGAGCCGGACGCCGGGCCGTACTTCGAGGGCGAGCGCTACGTCGTCGCGGGCACGCACGTGAACGTCATCCGCAAGATGAGCTTCACGGGCCTGATCGAACCCGGCGTGGCGCTGGGTTTCAACCTGGATGACCGCGTGAGTCCCCTGGGCGAGCGTGAGAGCTGCGGGCACGGTGACCTCGTGGATCCCGAGGGCAACGAGGGCATCGACAACCAGCTCGCCAAGGTCTGGGAGATGATCAAACCGATCGTCGGGCCACAGGTGGACGCGCTGCTGCAGGGCGCCATCAACGAGGGCCGTGTGCTGATCATGGTCGAGTTGGAGGGCGTGGACGACCTGAAGAACGACGACGACGTCACGGTCAATGTGTTCCGGGGCGCGCTCGATCCCGACGTGGGCACCTTCGGCTTCATCGCGCCCGACCAGACCTTCGACTACGACTACAGCAACCCGATCTCCACGGCCAAGGGCGCGAAGATCGAGAACGGGCGGGTCATCGCCGGGCCCGTCACGCTGCAGATCCCCATCGCGATCCTCGACCTGAACACCGTGGCGCAGGTGCACTTCGGGCGCATCCAGCTCGACATCGCCGACGACGGCACGTTCAAGGGCTTCATCGGCGGCGCGCTCAACGTGCCCGAGATCGTCGGCGAGCTGCTGATGACCGGCGCCGCGGCCGAAACGATGCTCGTGAAGCCGTTCTTCGAGAACAACGCGGACATGGTGAAGGTCGACGGCGACTGCACCTACATCTCCATCGGCGTGAACATCGAGGGCACCACGGCGTTCGTGCTCCGCGACGCCGCGATGGAGTAGGGTCAGGGGCGCGACAACCTCACCTATAGGTACGATTTCACTTTTCGGGCGAAGCCGAACTGTGGTTTCTCGCGTCACTCTGCGGCCCATACCGGAGTGGATGCGCGCGATGTCCGAGACCAACGACAAGCCCGAGAACGCAGCCCTCGACGCGGTCCTCAACCGTGAGTACGAGGCCGGGTTCATCACGGACATCGAGTCCGACCGGGCGCCCAAGGGGCTCAACGAGGACATCATCCGCCTGATCTCGGCCCGCAAGGGTGAGCCCGCGTGGATGCTCGACTGGCGCCTGAAGGCCTACGCGCGGTGGCTCCAGATGACGCCGCCGACCTGGCAGAACGTGCACTTCCCGCCCATCGACTACCAGGACGCCCACTACTACTCGGCGCCCAAGAAGAAGGATGGCCCGAAGAGCCTGGACGAGGTCGATCCCGAGCTCCTGCGGACCTACGAGAAGCTGGGCGTCCCGCTCCACGAGCGCGCGCGCCTGGCCGGCGTCGCGGTGGACGCCGTCTTCGACAGCGTGTCCGTCGCGACCACCTATCGTAAGCAGCTCGCCGAGAAGGGCATCATCTTCTGCCCCTTCTCCGAGGCCGTGAAGGACCACCCCGAGCTCATCCGCAAGTACCTGGGCTCCGTCGTCCCCGTAAACGACAACTACTACGCCGCGCTGAACTCGGCGGTCTTTACGGACGGCTCGTTCGTCTACATCCCGCCGGGCGTGCGCTGCCCGATGGAGCTGTCGACCTACTTCCGCATCAACGCCGAGAACACGGGGCAGTTCGAGCGCACGCTGATCATCGCCGATGCCGGCGCCTACGTGAGCTACCTCGAGGGCTGCACGGCGCCGAAGCGTGATGAGAACCAGCTCCACGCCGCCGTGGTGGAGCTGGTGGCGCACGACGACGCGACCATCAAGTACTCCACGGTCCAGAACTGGTACCCCGGGGACAAAGACGGGCGCGGCGGCATCTACAACTTCGTCACGAAGCGCGGCAAGTGCGCGGGCCGTCGTTCGAAGATCTCCTGGACCCAGGTGGAGACCGGCTCCGCCATCACCTGGAAGTACCCGAGCTGCATCCTGCTCGGGGACGAGTCCGTGGGGGAGTTCTACAGCGTCGCGCTCGCGAACCACCGTCAGCAGGCCGACACCGGCACGAAGATGATCCACATCGGGAAGAACACCCGGAGCACGATCATCTCGAAGGGCATCTCGGCCGGGCACGGGCAGAACACGTACCGCGGCCAGGTGCGCATCCAGGCCAACGCCGAGGGCGCGCGCAACTACTCCCAGTGCGACTCCCTGCTCCTGGGCGACCACTGCGGGGCGCACACGTTCCCGTACCTCGAGGTGAACCACCCGAGCGCCCAGGTCGAGCACGAGGCGACCACCTCGCGCATCAGCGACGAGCAGCTCTTCTACTGCCGACAGCGCGGCCTCTCCATGGAGGACGCGGTCTCGATGATCGTGACCGGCTTCTGCAAGCAGGTCTTCAAGGAACTGCCCATGGAGTTCGCCGTCGAGGCGACAAAGCTCCTGGGCGTGAGTCTGGAAGGAAGTGTCGGGTAATGGCCGACGAGACGCCCCCCCTTTTGGAGATCCGCGACCTGCACGTGCAGGTCGAGGACAAGCCGATTCTTCGCGGTCTGTCGCTGACGATCCGCGCCGGTGAGATGCACGCCGTGATGGGGCCGAACGGCGCCGGCAAGAGCACACTCGCCCACTTCCTGTCGGGTCGCGACGGCTACACGCACACGGCGGGCGAGGTCTTCTTCGAGGGCCGCGACCTGCTCAGCATGTCGCCCGAAGAGCGCGCCCGCGCCGGGGTTTTCCTGGCGTTCCAGTACCCCATCGAGGTCCCCGGCATCTCGAACCTGTACTTCCTGCGCACGGCCCTGAACGCCATTCGGCGCAGCCAGGGGGCCGAAGAGGTCGACGCCGCGGATTTCATGAAGCTCGTGCGCGAGAAGGCGAAGCTCGTGGACCTGACCGACGCGATGCTGAAGCGCGCGGTGAACGACGGTTTCTCGGGCGGCGAGAAAAAGCGCAATGAAATCCTGCAGATGGCGATCCTGGAGCCGAAGCTCGCGCTGCTCGACGAGACCGACTCCGGCCTCGACATCGACGCGCTGGGCATGGTCGCGCGCGGCGTGAACGCGCTCCGCGGGCAAGGGCGCGGCTTCCTCGTGATCACGCACTACGACCGGCTGCTCGCCCACCTGGAGCCCGACCACGTGCACGTGCTCGCCGCGGGGCGCATCGTGCGTTCCGGCGGTCGCGAGCTGGCGCGGGAGCTCGAGCAGCGCGGCTACGGCTGGCTCGAGGGGGCGGCGTGACGATCGTGTCGTCTTCGGCGCGCCGACTCGAAGCGCGCGCTCGATTCACTGCCCTGGGTGTGCCGGACCGACACCTCGAGGCGTGGAAGTACACGTCGACACGCGCCGCGGTCGACACCCCCTGGGTCGAGACCTCGACGGCTCGCCCCGTGGCCGGGTCGCCGACTCTGCCGCCGGAGCTGCCGGGCTTGCCCACCGACCTGGGCTTCGTGAACGGCCTCCCCGTCTCGCGCGGCGTGGGACGCGGACGCAGCGGCGCCGAGGCGAGCGCTGCCGAGCTGGACGCGCTCGGCGGACTCGTCGACCTGTCCCAGCCCCACGCGGGTCTGTGGGCGCTGAACGGCGCGGAGCACGACGCGTTCGCGACTTTCGACGTCCCCGCGGAGAACGTTCTGCCGGGCGCGTTCGTGTTGCACTGGCACACCGAAGGCGCAGAGCCGTTGCGGGACCACCCGCGCACCCTGATTCGTGTGGGCGCGAACGCGCGGGTCGTGATCGTCGAGCGTTTCACCGCCCAGGGCCGCGCGTGGGTGAACCCGGTCACCGAGCTCGTGCTCGGGCCGGGCGCGCAGGTCGAGTACGTGCGGCTGCAGGCCCAGGGCGCCGAGACCGTGCACACGAGCGCGGTCTTCGCGCGACTCGACCGGGACGCCACCCTCGTCACCCACGAGTACGCGTGTGGCGCCGCGCTGACCCGCGCCGAGGTGCATGTGCAGCTCGCCGGACCGGGGGCCACGTGTCGCCTGAACGGTCTCTACGTCCTGGACGGGAAACGGCACGCCGACCTGTACACGCGGATTCGCCACGAGGCGCCCCACACCACGAGCGAGGAGCTCTACAAAGGTGTGCTTCGGGGCAACGCACGGGGCGTGTTCACCGGCAACATCTACATGGGGCCGGGCGTGCGGGGCGCGAGCACCCGCCAGGAGAACCCGAACCTCCTGCTGGGCGACGGCGCGCACGTCGACACCCGACCGCAGCTCGAGATCCTGCACAACGACGTGAAGGCGTTCCACGGGGCCACGATCGGGCGCCTCGATCCCGGCGCGATCTTCTACCTGCGCTCCCGCGGGCTTTCGACCGAGGCAGCGCGGCTCCTGCTCACAGGCGCGTTCTGCAACACCGTGCTCGACACTCTGCCCCTCGAGGCGCTCCGCACCCACCTCGACGCCTGGCTCGCGGGCGCGCTCACGGAGGACGTGCCGTCGTGAACCCGGGCTTCGATGTCGAGGCGGTGCGCGCCCAGTTTCCGATTCTGCAGGAGTCGATTCACGGTCGGCGGCTGGCCTACCTGGACAACGGTGCGACGACCCAGAAGCCGCAGGCGGTGATCGACCGTCTCACGCATCACTGGGAGCACGACAACGCGAACATCCACCGCGCCGTGCACCTGCTCGGTGCGCGGTCGACCGAGGGCTTCGAGCGCGCGCGCAAGGTCGTGGCGCGCTTCCTCAACGCCCCGAGCGAGCGCGAGATCGTTTTCACCCGCGGCACCACCGAGGCGATCAACCTGGTGGCGCAGAGCTTCGTGCGACCTCGCCTCGAGCCAGGGGACTCCATCCTGCTCACGGGCATGGAGCACCACGCGAACCTCGTGCCGTGGCAGCTCCTCGCGGAGCGCACCGGCGCGCGGTTGAAGCACGTGCCCTTGCTGGACGACGGCAGCCTCGACCTGGAGGCCGTGCCGGCGCTGCTGGACGCCCGCACGCGGCTTTTCGCGTTCGCCCACGTCTCCAACGCGCTCGGCACGGTGAACCCGGTGCACACCCTCGTGGCGCTCGCGAAGGCGCAGGGTGTGCCGGTCCTGCTGGACGGCGCGCAGGCCGTGGCCCATCTGCCGGCGAGCGACCTCGACGTGCGGGCCCTCGGGGTCGACTTCTACGTGTTCAGCGGCCACAAGCTGTATGGACCGACGGGCATCGGCGCCTTGTGGGGCAAGGCCGAGCACCTCGAGCGCATGCCGCCGTGGCAGGGCGGCGGCGACATGATTCGCGAGGTCACGCTCGAGCGCTCGACCTACGCGCCGCCGCCTTCGCGCTTCGAGGCCGGCACGCCGCCCATCGCCGAGGCCGTCGGTCTTGCGGCGGCCATCGGGTGGTTCACCACCGCCTTCGACCGGGACGCCGGCCTGGCCCACGAGGCCCGGCTGCTCGCGCGGCTCACCGAGGCACTGCGCGAAACTCCGGGCATACGCCTCATCGGCTCCGCGGCCGACAAGGTCGCGGTGCAGAGCTTCGTGATGGACTGCGCGCACCCGCACGACGCCGCCACCATCTTCGACGCCGAAGGGGTCGCGGTCCGCGCCGGGCATCACTGTGCGCAACCGGTCATGACCCGCTACGGCGTGCCGGCGACCCTGCGCGCCTCGTTCGCTGTCTACAACGACGACGCCGACGTCGACCAGCTCCTCGGAGCCGTCGCGCGGGTTCGCAAGATGTTCGGCTGAGGGTGTCGATGTCCGACCTGGACGAGCTCTACCAGGACCTGATCATGGACCACGGCCGCAGGCCGCGGAACACCGGGGCCTTGCCCGAGGCGAACCGCCACGGGCGCGGGCACAACCCGCTGTGCGGCGACCAGCTCACCCTGGCGCTCGTGGTCGAGGGCGACGTCGTTCGAGAAGCGCGCTTCGAGGGGCAGGGTTGTGCCATCAGCACCGCCAGCGCCTCGCTGATGACCCAGGCGATCAAGGGTCTGGCCGTGGCCGAGGTCGAGGCCTTGTACGACCGTTTCCACCTCGTCCTCACGGGCGATGGCGACGGCGACGCCCCGGAGCTCGGCAAGCTCGCCGCGCTGTCGGGCGTGCGTCGATTCCCGACCCGCGTGAAGTGCGCGACACTGGCGTGGCACACCCTCCACGCCGCGTTGAACCCCGACACGGCGGGCGACGCCGCCACGACGGAGTGAGCCATGAGCGGACGCCTCGACGAATCCCCCTTGCCGCCGATGCTCTTCGCCGCCCGCCGCGCGACGATCGAGGCCCGTGTCATCGAGGCCTTCAAGAGCGTCTTCGACCCCGAGATTCCGGTCGACATCTACGAGCTCGGGCTCATCTATGGTTACACGCTGTCGGACGACGGCCGCGTCGACATCCAGATGACGCTGACCGCGCCCGCATGCCCCGAGGCTGGGGTCCTGCCGGGCCGCGTGGAGGATGCCGTGCGTGACGTCGATGGCGTCACCGAGGCCAAGGTCGAGCTCGTGTGGGACCCGGCGTGGACCCCCGCACGCATGACCGAGGCCGCGCGCCTCACGGTCGGCATGGACATGGACTACTGAAGTCGTTGACGCCCCCCCGACGGCGTGGAATCGTCCGGCACGTCTGGGTCGTGATGGTGCGGCCCGGCAACGGTCTCTCCATCGAAGGGGGCGAAAAGATGACGAAGCGTGTGCTCTTGGTTCTCCTGGCGCTGAGCGCCGGAGCTGTGCCTGCCGCCGCGGCGCCCGTGTACGGCACCGCCGGCTGTGGTCTCGGTTCTGTCATTTTCGGCGCGAAGCCCGGCTTCATGCAGGTCTTCGCAGCGACCACGAACGGTACGGCCGGGAATCAGACGTTCGGCATCACCAGCGGAACGAGCAACTGCGACAAGGCCGCGGACGGCAGCGATCTGGCCAAGATCTTCATCGAGGTCAATCGCGAGTCCATTGCGCGGGATTCGAGCCGTGGCGCCGGCGAGACCGTGGTGAGCCTCGCGGCCATCGCGGGCTGCGCGGACCCCGCCGCGGTCGGTGCGGTGCTCCAGCGCCGTTTCGGCTCCGTCTTCCCCGATGCCTCGGTGTCGTCCGAGCAAGTCAGCGAGGCCGTCGTCGACGTGCTGAAGGCTGATTCGGCCCTCGCCTGCACCAACCTCTCGACCTGAGCACGAGGAGTACACCCATGAAGACCCTTTCCGCTTCAGTGGCCCTGCTCGCGCTCGTACTCTCGACGCCCGCCGTGGCAGAAGAGTCCGCCGCCGAAACCGCCGCCAAGAACACCAACCAGGCCGGCTACGGCACCGCCGGCTGTGGTCTCGGTTCGATTCTTTTCGGTGCGAAGCCTGGCTTCATGCAGGTTTTCGCGGCGACGACGAACGGCACCTTCAACAGCCAGACCTTCGGCATCACGACCGGCACGAGCAATTGTGTCGATCCTCCGGGCGCGACGGCTTCGGCTCGGCTGTTCATCCGCGCCAACCGTGAAGCCCTCGCACGCGACATCGCGCGCGGCGGTGGTGAGGCCGTGGCGAGCCTCTCGGCCGTCGCGGGCTGCGCGGATGCATCGGCGGTCGGCCGCAAGCTGCAGAACAACTTCAGCTCGGTCTTCCCCGACGCTTCGATCTCGACGGACAAGGTCTCGGACGTCGTCATCGGAACGCTCCAGAGCGACGCCGCCTTGGCGTGCGGCAACCTCTCGGGCTGAGTCCTCCGATCCTCTTCGCGATAGCCCTCGCGCTTGCTGCAGCGCCTTCCGCGGGTGACACGATTGTCGCTCGAGCGGAAGCCACTCGGGCATGGGAACACGTCGAGTGGCGACGTCTCATGCATGCGCCCCCGGATGCCTGGGGCAAGCGCGAGAGCCTCGTCGATGCGGAGGTCTTTTTCATCGCGCCGGACGGCAAAAGCGACCTGCGCGCCGAGCTCATCGCGACGCTGCGCGCGTTCCATGCGCCGGCGACGGGGCAGCCCGACGAACACGCCCAGTGTCGTTTCCCGGCCCGCCTCCTCTTCGCCGTCGAGAAGCTGGGATTGCGGACCGAGTCTCTCCCCAGTGTGGCGTGCCCGAAGTTCGAGGACTACATGCGGCGGACCGAGAGCTCCGCCGTGAGCGTCATCTTCTCGTCGTACTACCTGAACAACCCCGCCTCGGCCTTCGGGCATGTTTTCCTTCGGATCGAGGAGGCGCGAAAGTCCGAAAACGAACGCGCGGACCTCCTGGACTACGGCGTCGACTTCGGCGCCGGCGTCGACACGGACAACGCGCTCGTTTACGCCATCAAAGGCATCACCGGAGCCTACCCGGGCACCTTTCGAATGATGCCTTACTTCTACAAGGTCCGGGAGTACAACGACTACGAGTCGAGAGACCTCTGGGAGTATGTGCTCGACCTCACGCCTCTCGAGCGGGTCCGGCTCACGGCGCATCTCTGGGAGCTGGGTCCGACCTACTTCGATTACTACTATCTCTCCGAGAATTGCGCGTATCACATCATCGCGGCCGTGGAGGCCGCGCTGCCGGATCGCGCCCTCGTCGAGCATCTGAGCTGGCCGGTCTTGCCGGGCGGTGCCATCAAGACTCTGCGTGAGAACGAGGGGCTCATTCGGGAGATCCGATTTCGTCCCTCACTCCGTGCGGTCTTCGCGTCCAGACTGAGCGCGGTGGACGAAAGCGACCTCGACATGGTCGGCCAGCTCGCCGAGGACCCGGAGACGCCGATACCCGACGACTGGAGCCTGCAGCGCCGCGTGGTCGTGCTCGACGCGGCGTCCGACCTCGTCGAGGTGCGCCATACGAAGGTCTTGCTGATCGGCGACCGAACGGAAGCACCCCACCGACTGAAACAACGTCTCCTCGAACGGCGGGCGAGTCTCCTTGCGCCGAGCGCCCCTCTCGTCACAAAGCCGGGAACGGCGCCGCCCGACGAGACCCACGACAGTGGACGCTTCGGCTTCGGTCTCGGTCTGGACGAGAACCGGGAATCGTACCGGTCGCTGACCTTTCGGCTCGCGCTTCATGACCTGGCCGATCCCGTGTCGGGTTTCCCGGAGCTGCTTTCCCTCGAGTTCTTGCCGACTCGGCTCCGTTGGCAGCCGGACCGCGGCTCTCTTCGCCTCGAGGAATCGTGGCTGGTCCGCATCTTCTCCCTGACCCCGCTGAGCCGGTTCGCGCGTCACATGTCGTGGCACGTTCGCCTCGGCGCCCACACGCCCCGGGACGCGCCGGAGTCCGGACTCACCGCGGCGGGCATCGTCGGCGGCGGTGTGACCCTGGGCACCGCCGACGGGGCCGTCACGTGGTATGTGCTGGGGCTATCGAGTCTCGAGGTGCCGACGGGCGACCTCAGCCGGTTCCCGTTGCGCCTGGGCGCCGGTCCACACACGGGGCTCCGCATCCGGCTCTCCCCCAACGTCATCGCACTCAGCCAGGCGGAGTGGTTCTGGTTCCCGTTCCAGGAGAGCGACGACGCCTGGGGCGTCACCTCGCAGCTCCGCTGGGGCTTCGACGCGTGCTGCGCCGCGAATCTGGCCGTGAGAAACGAGACGGTCGTGAGCAGCGCCGATCTGTCCCTGCTGTTCTACTTCTGAGGGCGGGTTCATGACTGCAGGGCGAAAAGCGATTGGGCCCGGACGCAGTGCGGATTCCGGGTGAGGTAGCGCTCACGCCAGACCGGGTCGTCGATGTGGGCGGCGCGCAGCTCGATCTGGCGGAGGGTCGCGTCGAGCTCGGTTCGACCACGCGTCGTGTCGCCCGCGGCGAAGAAGGTCTCGGTTATCCCGAGTCGAAGCTCGACCTCGGCGTAGCCCACACCGCCGAAGGCCGCGAGCAACGTCAGCGACTCCTCGGCCACGGCCACGGCTTGCTCGACCTCGCCGCAGAGGCAGAGCGCAGCCATCTATCCTGTACCCGGTGTCGAGGTTGACACGATGGGCGTAGATAATCCCCCTCGGAGATCGGCGATTCG
>JBMOFP010000131.1:0-17848 GCA_049318805.1 Bradymonadia bacterium | reverse complement strand
GGACAACGACCAGCTCGAGCGGTGCCTGCCCGAGGCCGAGCGCGACAAGACCACGCTCATCGTCATGACCATGGGCGGCAACGACGTCGCGAGTGTCACCCAGGACGGCCTCGAGGGCCGCGCCGTGGACGAACTCTGGGGCGAGACCATGGAGTTCGTCGACCTGTTGCGGGACGCCCTCGAGTGGATTCGCACGCCCGGGCGCTTCCCCAACGGTGTGTTCGTCGTCTTCGCCAACCTCTACGAGTTCACCGACGGCACCGCCGAGACGGACGCGTGCCCCGCCGCCGCGCTCGGCGGCTTCGGGGGGATGTGGGACGACCCCCAGGCCCTGCGCGACATGGTCATCTGGGCCAACGAGCAGTATCTGCGCATCGCGGTCGAGACCCAGACCGACATGGTCTTCATGCTCGAGGGCTTCTGCGGCCACGGCTTCCGCCGCGACGACCCCGAGGGTCCCTGCTACCGCGGCCCCGGGGCCGAGGCGTGGTTCGACCTCACCTGCATCCACCCCAGCCCCGAGGGCCACCGCGCGCTCGCCGACATGTTCACGGCGGTGGTCGAGGAGTGAGCCGCACGGACCCCAGCGTCATCCAGCGGCCTCAAACGGCTTGATGCGGTCCAGTTGTGCCGCCGAGACATCACGCTGGACTTCCAGATCGAAATGAATCTGCAGGTTCATCCAGAACTCTGCACTCGTACCGAAGAACATCCCGAAACGAAGCGCCGTGTCCGCAGTGATCCCGCGCTTCCCGTGAACAATCTCGTTGATCCTCACGGGCGGCACACCAATCTCCTTGGCGAGACGATACTGGCTGATGGCGAGCGGCTTGAGGAACTCTTCACCGAGGACCTCACCCGGATGAATGAGGTCGAGTCTATCGAGGATGTCCACGGTTCACCTCTCGCATGAAGCCGAGTCTCGAATGGTCATTGATGCGGATGCTGTGCTGACCAACCTGATCCTCCTTTATGGTTTCGAGACGATTCCTGCGGGACTCTCGACTTCTTTGAATGGTAACCGAATGAGAACCTTCTTGCGTGCAACATGACGTCTGCATAGAATTTCCAAACACGTCATTCTGAATGCCAGAGAGGGGCTATGCATGAAGATAATCCCATCCAATACGGGCATCGCCAACGAATTCGACCGGCTTCGTCCAGAGTCGACGGACTATCGCCTTAGCGTGGCAGTGATCGTTGGACCGTATGTTGCTAGAGATTTCGTCACATCGTTTCAAGATGCTTACCAGCCAGAGCGCTTGTTCCTCGTCGTCGATGACGGATGGCCCGTCCTCGAACTCCATGACCTTCCGGGAGTCACAATCGTTCGAGTGGCGCCCAGCAATAGAGCTGGGCTTTTTCATGCGAAAATGTACTACGCACGCTGGATAGAATCTCGTCGGCAAGGCGAAATGCCTACTCGAGGTAAAGGGAAGCCTCCTCCCCCCTTGATTGATCTGGAGCGTCTAGCTTGGGGGTCTGCTAACGCGAGTATGTCTGCCTTCGAGCGACACGCAGAGACGCTGGCAGTTTGTGAATTGGATTTGTTGGAAGATCGCGAGTCGCAGAGGGTCCGACAGTACTTCGACTCGATCATTGAGCAGGATACGACGAACGAAGTGACTGTTAGGCTCGGGAATAACACCACTCTCTACTTGCCGGAGGTTCGGCGCGTTGACAGTGATTCGTTTTATAGTTTTGACGGATGGCTTCGTTCCGGGCGTCTTTGTCACAAGTTTGAGCGCGATCAGCAGTTTGGAAAGTTCCGAATCAAGCTTGCAAAACCTCTCGAACAGAGCGTGGTCGACAAGGTGTTCGCCAGCGGTGGCTGGGCGAGAGAGTCCCAGCGTGACAGTTTCAGCTGGCCGTATGTCAGGATCAAGAAGAACGGCAGTCCGGAGCGGGAGCGATGGCGGGCCCGTTACTTCGTCGAGACCCCTTATGGTTATTGGACGAGCGCCGCATGCTTCCGAGACCTCGGAGAACGGTTCGTTTCCCAAGATGCTGACCAAGTGTCAAACCTGATCGAGGAAGTCGCGAATTCCGTTCGGAACAGCGCACAGAAGACAAAGTGGTTGCGTCAATTCGGAGCCGGTATAGAACGGCTAGAGAAGCGAGTGCGGAAAGTGGACTCGCGTACCGAAAAATACTTCCATTTTCAGAAGGTAATTGGCAAGGCTCGCGCAAAGAGTGGCCCCGCCCAGCCGATACTCGATCTGAAGCGATACATGAAACATGCGGAGGCGAAACTCGAAGCGGACGTTCGAAAGGCCAATCTCGAGGCATTCCAACGTCGCATGGCTAAGGGGTTCGTGTTCTATCGCGTACCGAACCTTGCGGGTGACATGGGCGATTTCGCAGTTCAGTTTTGCGAGTCCGTTCTAAAGGCGATGCAGGGGCAACGTACCCCGAATCGTATCGCATATGCAATTCAGAGTTTCTTGCGCAAGACGGGCAACGACGCTGGAGAACTCTCTACGGGAGTCGAGCTCCTCGAACTGCTTCGAGACGAGAACGTGTGGCGAGACATTGCCGGATTACTCAGTTCGTTTCACGAGGACGACCAGGAAGTTGGATCGGAATGAGACCAACAACAGCACAGGGTCGTCGATGAACTGCGGATGCGGCTTTCGTTGCGGATTACGCCGTTCGAGTGTTGGTCGTGGACGCGCAACAGCTCGGGACGCCGACCGCAACGCGAAATCACGCCCCCGCTGCATCCTCCACCGCCGCATCGTCGACCCCGGCATCCGGCACCCCGGCGTCGGCGGGGGCAGGCGCGCCGCTGCCACTCCCGCTCCCCGATCCGCTCCCGCTCCCGTACGGGCCGCCCATGGTCGAGGGCCGCGGGCCCGGCTCGAAGCGGCCGCCGTCCAGGTCCTCCACGGGCTCGGGGAGGGGACGCGGGTCTTTCGTGTCCTCGAGGCAGCCGGTGAGCGCGATGCCCAACGCGAGTCGTACGCAGGTTCGGCGCATCAGGGGGTCTCCTCGGCACAAGGTGAGTCCGCAGGCATGAGCACCGCGGCCGATTCGGGCGGCAGCGTGACGGCGATCCGCCCCGCGGAGATGCGCTGGATCGTGGCCTGGCCGTAGGCTGCGAGGGGCACGTCGGGGCGCGCGAGCTCGACGGTTGCGGCGACGCTCGCGCGATTGAGCACGACGTCGGTCGCCTGCGCCACGACGGCGTCGGCCGAGCCGCGGCGCCGCCACGCGAGCTGGTCCACATCGCGCACGAGCCACTCGACCTCTCCGCGCCGCAGGTTCCAATCGCACCGCCGTAGGCGTCCGAGGCGCTCGAGGTCGGCGCGCAGCGCGCGCTCGGCGGGGTCCAGCGCGGGTTCGAAGCGCATGGGCCGCCGGTTGTCGGGGTCGCCGCCGCCGGGGAGCCCGAGCTCGTCGCCGTAGTAGAGCACGGGCATGCCGGGCAGCCCGTAGACGGCGGTGTGGGCGAGGCGCAAGCGCCGGTACGCCCGCGGGCTCTCGCCCGCCTCGGACCGGAATCGGGGCACGTCGTGATTCCCTGCCGTCAATGCCATCACCGCCGCGCTTCCATACCACGCCGCGCGGCTCGCCTCGAAGGTGTCGGC
This sequence comes from Bradymonadia bacterium, assembly GCA_049318805.1. GTDB lineage: Bacteria > Myxococcota_A > Bradymonadia > UBA7976 > UBA1532 > CANLBD01. The sequence goes on along the minus strand of JBMOFP010000131.1, from coordinate 14,258 downwards.
GAGCAACGAGAGTGCGGTGCCGTTGCCCGCCAGGGCCGCGCGCAGCGCCCAGAGGAAGGGGTAGTCGAACTGCCCGTCCAGGCCATGCGGCCCCAGGTACCAGCGAATCCAGTCCTGGCCGCCGAGCCCGGTGTAGGTCTCGCCCAGCAGGAAGTGGCGGTCGCGCAGGCCCTCGAACCGGCGCGCGAGCTGGTCCTCCAGGTGCCGCACGACCAGGCGCGGCATCATGGGCACGGCGTCGACACGCAGCCCGTCGAGGTCGAAGCGCTCGATCCACCACAGGGCGTCGTCGACCTGGTCGTGCACAGCGCCGGGCACCCGAAAGTCCACGTCGGCGAGGTACGGCGTGAACCAGCAGGACTCGATGTGGGTGCTCCACGGGCAGGCGGCGGCGCCGCAGATGCACGGGTCGTCGGAGAAACGCTCCGGGTGGTCGGCACGCACGCGGCTCGTCACGTCGACGTGGTTGAGCACGACGTCCAGCATCACCCGAATCCCGCGCGCGTGGGCGGCGGCGACGAGCGCGTCCAGCTCGGCCTCGGTGCCGAACTCGGGCTCGATGCGCCTCGGCTCCACCGGCCAGTAGCCGTGGTAGCCCACGTAGGGCTCCGGTCCGCCGGCGATGCCGGGGCGCTGGTCCTCGGGGTTGTCGTAGAGCGGCGAGAGCCAGAGCACGTTGATCCCGAGCGCCTCGAAGTCGCCCTGCTCGAGCCGCGCCCGCACGCCGGCGAGCTTGCCCCCGGCCCGCAACCCGGGGCGCGACGGGGGCGCGAGCGCGCGGCCCTGGGCATCGGCGAACCGGTCGACGACGATCTGGTAGACCACCGCGTCCTCCCACCGGAAGGGCTCGGGGTCGACCCAGAAGGGCGCGTCGAAGGGCTCGAACGGCCGCCCCGCGGTGTCGAAGGCGCGCACGCTCACGCGGTGCTTGCCGGGGGGGAGGGCGTTCAGGTCGAGCGTCACGGCGTCGGGTTCGGCCCGCGCGGACGCACCCACGGCGCGCCCGTCGAGCAAGACCTCGGTCCGCGCGGGGTCGAGCGCCGCGCCGTCGCGAGGTCGTTCGACGCGCAACACGAACGTCGCGCCGTCGTCCCGGTCGTCCCGCCGCGCCAGCACGAGCGCGCCCGTGTCGCAATCCGGCACGTCGACGTAGGACCACTCGAGACCGTCCGTGTCGAGGAGCGTGAGCGGGGCGTCGGTGTCGAGGAACGTCTGTGAACCTACGGCGATGCGCCATCGGAAGGGTCCCGGCGCGCGTTCCACGGTCAACGTGTGGGGTGCGCCCGGCCGGACGGGTGCGGCGAATCGCAAGGGGCCGTCCGACGCGTCCAGGTCGGGGCTCGTGAGCCGCACTTCACCATCGAGGCCCGCCGGGTCGAAGGCCAGGGACACCGCGCACGTGCGCACGAGCGGTGCGGTCTCGTTCTCCGCCGCGGGCCCGCACGCGGCGAGGACCGCGAGGACTCCCAGGAGCCCGGTCAGGGCGCCCGGCCACGTGCCTCGAGTCGCGCCGCGCACGCCGCGCTCAGCGCGGCACGAGGATGCGGGCCGTCATCGGGGCGAGCTCGAGGTCCAGCGTGCCATCGGGCTGAACGGTGAAGCTCTGCCCCGGGTTCAGCCGGTCCTCGAGCACGGTCCCACCGGGCAAGCCCGATTGCAGGGCCTTCTCGGCGTCGCGGGTCCGCGCCGGCTTTTCGGCGCTGGTGTTCATCACGACCAGCACCCGCGCGCTGCCGAGCACCCGCGCGTAGGCGAGCACGCCGGCGTCGAGCGCGTTCGGATCGTCGGCGCGGGCCTCGGTGGTCCAGAGGAACTCGACCGTGCCCCGGCGCAGCGGCTCGAGGTCGCGGCGCAGCGTGGTGAGCGCCCGCGTGTGCCGGAAGGTCTCGCCGTCGGTGCGGAAGCCCGAGACCCACATGTCCTCGCGGTTGCTCGGATCCGGGCCGCCGGCGAAGGCCTGCTCGGTGCCGTAGTAGATGCACGGCACACCATCGAAGGTGAGCTGGTACACGAGCGCCAGGTGCAGCCGCCGTAGATCCTTGAAATCGTACAGGAATCTGGGCACGTCGTGGTTGTCGAGGAAGTGGACGAGGAGCTGTTTCGGCGCGAGCCCGCGGCCCTCGCTGTCGGTCGGCCCGTCGACCTTGGCCACGGCGCCGTAGCGCGGCAGGTTCGGATCGTCCTCGGGGATGGCCCCCCGGTCGTCCAGCGCGTCGCGCTCCTCGAAGAGCCGCCGCACGCCGGCCGTGGGGGCGCCGCGGCCGAAGACGTCGTCGAAGACCCGGTACTTCGCGCTGAAGTAGAAGACCGAGTCGACCCCCTGGCCGTGGGTGTAGTGACCGAGCAGGGCGTCGTTGCCGTCGAAGGCCTCGCCGAACATGAAGAAGTTCTCTTTGCCGAGCTGCTTCGCGAACTGCCGCATGGCCGGCGCGAACTCCTCGAAGAAGCTGGGCTCGACGTGCTTCAGCGTGTCGATGCGGAACCCGTCGAAGTCCGCGGCCTGAATCCAGTACTGGAAGGCCCGAATGAGCGCGCGCCGCACCTCCGGAAGCTCCGTGCGCAGGTCCTTCAGGCCGCCCGGGAAGTCCCCGAGCATCTCCTGCTCACGCACGTAGGCGAAGCGCACACGCGCCGCGCACCCGGGCTCGGGCACACACGCATCCCCGGGGTCCGTGTCGCACTCGGCGCAGATGAGTGTGTCGAGGCGCGCGTTCTGCAGGTTGCCGTCGCTCTCCCACACGGTCACGCGGCCCTTGCGGTTGTACCAGTCCTCGTTGGCGAACTCGTCGGGCTGCGGGGGCATGCGCCCGATCTCGGGCTGGAACACCCACTCCACCGGTGCCAGGCCGTTCTCGCCCAACGAGGTGAAGCCCTGCACCCCGCGGCTGTCGTACTCCGGATCCCACTCCGAAGCGCGGCGCAGCGACGACGGCTGGTCCGGGTTGCGACTCCCGGAGCCGTTCCCGCCGCCGCCGAAGAAGACGATGTCGGGCATGCCGTTGCGGTTGATGTCGTAATAGAAGACCTGCCCCACATGGTTCGTGACGATGTCGAGCACGACCTTGATGTTGCGGGCGTGACACGCCGCGACCATCTCCCGCAGCTTCTCCAACGTGCCGAAGTGCGGGTTCACGTCGAGGAAGTGCTGCGTCCAGTAGCCGTGGTAGCTGGCGAAGCCCGCGTCCTCCTCGACGTTGCGCACGACCGGACTGATCCACAGCGTGGTCACGCCCAGCGTCTCGATGTAGTCGAGGCGGTCGATGATGCCCTGCCAGTCACCGCCGTGGTAGGCGGCGGGGCGGGTCCAGTCCACGTTGAAGTTGTTGTTCGGATCGCCGTCTTCGAAGCGGTCGACGACGATCTGGTAGATGATCTCGTCGCGCCAATCCTCGACGTTGTTGGTCACCGGCGGGCTCGGGTCCACGGTGACGCAGGTGGGCGCGGCGAGGCCGGCGGCGGCGAGCAGAAGGCCGCGTGTGAGCAGGCGTTTCATCAGTAGCCTCCGTCGCGCCCGAACCACCACTCGGCCGCGAAGCCGACGTAGTGCACGACCGACTCCTGGGCGCGGGGGTCGTCCTCGGGATACAGGGCGAGGGCCGCGTCGTTGAGCAACGACACGGCGTAGATGGCGCGGAGCTGCGGCCGCGTATAGGTGCCGACCGGCGCATCCCCGAAGGTGAGCGCGGGCAGGACCGCGAGCTGCGTGACCGTGGCGAGGTCCTGGGTGAGCGTGCGCGGGTTCAGCCCATTCGCCCGCGAGACCTGGAAGGACGCCTCGACGCCGGGGGTGAAGTATCGACCGAGAAAGAGCATGGGCCGCACGGCCAACGCGCCCTCGACGCGGTCGTCGAAGTCCTCGGTCTCGTCGTCGGCGTCCGTGAACGAACGGACCCAACCGGCCGACATCACACCGAAATCCGCGGTCTCGTAGTTCCCCGAAAAGGCGGCGCGCAGCTCCGTGGCGCCCAGGGCGCGGCGGTCGTCGTTCAGGCCGCGGGGCGTGTCGTGAGCCCCGTAGGCCGCGAGCCCACCGGCGTAACGCAGGAAGACGTTGAGGTGGGCGTTGCGCCCGAAGCCCCACAGCCCGCCCTGCACGCCGGCGACCCAGCCCAGGTCGTCGGGCACGGGCTGCGTCGCGTCGGGGTTGGCCGGATCGTCGGGGTCGCGGCGTGTGCCGCTCGGCAGGTGATGAAGCTCCCCGTACAGTCGCAGCTTCAGCCCGAGCTCTCCGGGACCGCCGCCGAAGCGCTGCTCCCCACGCAGCGCGGCGATGGTGCGCTGCCGGTCGAGCACCTCGACCTCGGTCGCTCCCAGCACCGGCGAGGGCACGGGCACCCGCTGCACGGCGTAGAGGCTCTCGGGCCGCGACAGGCCCACGAGGCCGCTGACCTCGGTCGAGGCGCCGCGGTGGCCCAGCCCCGCACCCACGGTGTTGAGGTCGTCCATCGGCCAGAAGTCGAAGAGGTACAGGTCGTCGCCGCGCACCATACGGCTCCCGACCCACACGAAGTCCCCGGGCACGACCACGTTCTCGGCCTCGACGAGGGCCTGGCGCACGGCGGCGTTGAGCTCGAATTGCGCGTCGTCGTGGAAGAAAGGCTCGGCGACCGCGAGGGTGACGAGGGCGCGCACGCGGGTCGCGGTCGGCGTATCGGCCTCGCGGAAGAGGCGCGCGCCGAAGTCGAGCTCCAGGTAGCCCTCCTCGGCGAGCCGCGGGCCCCAGGGCACGATGCGTGTGGGCCGCCCGCGCCCACCGTCCAGGTCCGACGAGAGCCCGACGCGCCCGTAGCCGCCGAACTGGAACGCGGGCGCCTCGGCGGCCGCGGCCGGGGCTGCGCACAGGCTCGCAGCCGCGATCCACCCCGCGGCCCGACGTGCACGTGCACGTGACGACGAAACCACGGCCTCCTCACGGTTCCGCAACGGTCACTCCGAACGACGCCGAACGAGCAGCCTGCTCGTGATGTTGAGCCAGAAAAGCCGCGAATTCAGCTAGGCTGGCCTACGTGAGGCCGATGATGCAACGAAAGACCGCGATGCGGGTCGTGGCGGCCCTCGGGCTGCTCGCCTGTGGGACCGACGACACCGCGAGCGACCCGCCGCCGGCGGACGCCGCGAGCACGACGGACGCGCCGCCGACGAACGACGCGCGCCCTCCCGGGGACGCCGCCGCGCCCCCCGTGGACGGTTCGACCCCGCCGAGAGACGCGGACCCCACGGTGGACGCCGACCCGAAGCTCGACGTCGACCCGAGCGATGCCGCGCCCCCCGACGACGCGTCGCTGCCTCCGGGTCCGTGGCGCTCGCCCGTGCGCGAAACGTGCCCCGGAACCTACGGGCGCTCGGAGAACCTCGCGATCATGGGCGAGGAGCGGCTCGACGAGGCGTCGGGTCTGGCGGCCTCGCCGACGGACCCCCGCGTACTCTGGCTGCACAACGACTCCGGGGACGTCGCCCGCCTCTTCGCGCTCGACACCACCGGGCGGCGCCTGGGCCTCGTCTACCTGCGGGGCATCGAGAACGTGGACTTCGAGGACCTCGCCATTGCCGCTTGCCCAGACGGCAGCGGGCCCTGCCTCTGGGTCGGCGACATCGGCATGAACTCGCGGAACCGCGACGCCTTCGTGGTCTACGCCCTGCCCGAGCCCGCGGTGCGGTTCGGCGAGGTCTTCCGAGACTTCTCGGCCGAGCGGGTCTGGCGGTTCCCGGTCCGCTACCCGGGCGGCGGCGTCGACAGTGAGGCGCTCATCGTCGACCCCGACGGCCAGGGCTTCCGTACGGTCGAGAAGGTGGACGGGCCGCGCGCGCGGGTTTTCCGGCATCCGGGCCCGCTGGAGGACGGCGTCGAGGCGGAGCTCGCGCTGGAGTCCACGCTCTCGTCGCCCGGCTTCGAGATCCCTCAGGGGCGCATGATCACCGGCGCGCACCTGCACCCCACGGGCACGCGGCTGCTTTTGCGTGTCTATACGGGGAGTTACGAGTATCGCCTGGAGCCCGGCCAGACGCTGGCCGACCTGAGCCAGGTCTCGCCCACGCTCGTTTCCGCGGGGCCGCTCTCGGAGCCGCAGGGCGAAGCCATCGCCTACGACGGCACGGGGCTCGAGGTGCTCACGGTCTCGGAGGATCCGCGCGGGGACGGGGACGTCCCCATCCACCGGTATCGATGCCAGCCGTGACCCGAAGCGTGCTCGTAACGGGCTTTGGCCCCTTCGGTCCGAACGCGCGCAACCCCACCGGCGAGGTCGCCCTGGAGCTGCACGGTCGTCGCCTGGATGGGGTCGAGGTGCACGGCCTCGAGCTGCCCGTCTCGTGGGCGCACGCCTGGCCGACGCTCGTCGAGGCCGCGGAGCGTCTGCGTCCGAGCGTGCTGGTGGCCTTCGGTGTAGCGCCCCGATCGGGCGTCTCCTTCGAGACGACGGCGCGCAACGTGCGCGGCCCGCTGGCCGACGTGGACGGCGTGGCGCTGGCGGTCGCCGAGCCCATCGAGCCGGGCGGCCCCGCGACCGTCGCGTCGACCTTGTCGTGGGCGCGTCCGAGCGCGGGTCCGCTGCCCGCCGGGCCGTCCGACGACGCGGGCGAGTATCTGTGCAACTACGTCTTCTATCGCCTCATGCGCACCTTCGACTTCATCCCGAGCCGCGGGTTCGTGCACATGCCGAGGCTGTGGTCGGCCGACACCCCGGACGGGCGCGGCTACGGTCAGATCCGGGCCGCGATGACGGCCGTGGTCCAGGGTGTCGTTTCACAAGGAGCTGCCTGATGTCCTCGTCCCCTGTGCTCGAGTCGAGAGATCCCGCCACCGGCGAGGTGGTCGGGACCGTGCCTGTGACCCCCGTCGAGGGTGTAGCGCTCGCCGTGGCGAGAGCCCGCGCGGCCTCGGTGGCCTGGCGCGCGCTGGGCTTCGAGGGCCGACGCGAGGCGCTGCGCGGCGTGGGCCGAGTGCTGCTCGATCGCGAGCGCACCATCGCCACGCTCATCACCCGCGAGATGGGCAAGCCCCTCCGCGAGGCGGCCGCAGAGGTGCGCGACTGCGGCGAGGGCTTCGAGGCCGAGCTGCACGAGATGATCGAGGCGCTCGAGCCCGAGGTGCTGGAAGACGCCCGCACGCGCTCCACGCTCTTCCACGACCCCCTGGGTGTGTGCGCGGCGATCACCCCGTGGAACTTCCCGCTCGAGATGCCGCACTGGATGATCCTGCCCGCGCTCGTGGCAGGGAACACGGTGGTCTTCAAGCCGAGTGAAGAGACGCCGCTCACGGGCCAGGCCTACGCCGACGCGTACCACGCCGCGTTGCCGAAGGCGCTGCACGACATCCTCGTCGTCGTGCACGGGGACGACGCGCAGGGCCGCGCCCTCGTAGGGTCGGACGTGGATCTGATCGCGTTCACGGGGTCGCGCGCGGCGGGGCAGCAGATCCTCGCGGCCGCGGCGCCGGGTTTGAAGCGTGTGATCCTCGAGCTGGGCGGCAAGGACCCGATGCTCGTGCTGGACGATGCCGACGTGGCCCAGGCCGCCCGCTTCGCCGCACGCAACAGCTTCCGCAACTGCGGCCAGGTGTGTGTGAGCACGGAGCGCATCTACGTGCACGGCGCGGTGCACGACCGCTTCGTCGAGGCGCTCGTGGGCGAGGCCGCGAAGCTCCGTGTGGGGCCTGGCCTCGACGAAGGCGTGGACGTGGGCCCGATGGTGGCGGCGTGGCAGCGGGACCACGTGCTCCGGCAGCTCGACCAGGCCGTGTCCCGCGGCGCCCACGTCGCGTTCGTGGGCGGTGGGGGCCAGGGACACCACGAAAACTTCGTCATGCCGGTGGTGCTCACGGGCGTCGACCACGGCATGGAGATCGCGACCGAGGAGACCTTCGGGCCGGTCGCGTGTGTGATCCGCGTCGAGAGCGACGACGAGGCGGTGCGGCTCGCGAACGACAGCCCCTACGGCCTGGGCGCGGTCGTCTTCGGCGAGAACGAGGCGCGCGCTTCCGAGGTCGCGCGGCGGCTCGACGCCGGCATGATCGGCGTGAACCGCAGCATCGGCGGGGTCGGCGGTACACCCTGGGTGGGCGCACGGCAAAGTGGCTATGGCTACCACCGAGGACGCGACGGGCATCGCCAGTTCGCCCAGGTGCGTGTGTTGAGCACACGCAAGTAGGGCGCGCTCAGAGGTCGACCGCTGGGAAGACCTCGAGGCGGTGGAAGTCCGGCTGCGGGCCAGGGACCGGCGTGCAGGCCAGGTAGCGGCGCTGCGGCCCGACGCCGTGGATCGCGAACGCATTCGCGGTGAACGGGCCTGGGGGCAGGTACTCGAGCGGCACCCGCGCGACACCCCGCCACCGGTCCCCGACGCGTTCGACGGCGTAGTCCAGCGCGAGCCCGACGGCCGTGGGGCGCCGCACCCCGTCGAGCTTCAAGACGAGGTAGTGACCGTGGGGCCCGAACTCGAGCTCCAGGTACTGCTCACCGGGCCCCACGACAAAGAGCTCGACGACCTCGTACTGCCACAGCGCCTCTTTCGAGCCCGCGGGGCCATCCGGCGGGGGGTCGCCGTGCCAGGGCGCATCGAGGGTGACCCGCAGCGCGTCCGGGGTGCGCTCGACCTGGACGGTTGCCCGCTCTTCCGGCCGGGCAGGGTGCCCGTCCCAGCTTCGGTGGATTTCGAAGTCCATGGCTCCTACTGTACCGCCCCATGCCGGGCTTTCCCCATGTCTCGTCGCCGGTCGCCGCGGCGCCGGTCTCGGTCTACAGCCTGCTGGCGCACCGGGCGGCCGCGAGCGGTCACCCGGTCGTGGCCATGCACATCGGAGACACCTGGCTCGAGGCGCCCGCGGGGTGCCGCATGCGCGATCTCGACGAGGCGCAGCTCCCCGGGCTGCATCGCTACGCGCCGGTGCAGGGTCTCCCGGCGCTGACCGCCGCCATCGCCGAACGCACCGCGCGTCTTCATGGCGTGCCGACCTCCGCGGCCGACGTGCTCGTCACCGCGGGCGCGACGGGCGGCTTCGGCGCGGTCCTCGGGGCGATCACCGATCCGGGAGACGACGTCCTGGTCTGCGCGCCCTACTGGCCGCTCATCACGGGCATCGTGCGGGGCACCCACGCCCGCGCCGTCGTGGTGCCCGTGCTGGGGCTCGAGGCCGCGCCCGAGGCGCTCACTGCCGCCCTCGAGGCCCAGTGCGGACCGCGGACCGTCGCCCTGTACCTGAACTCTCCCAACAACCCGTCGGGCGCGGTGTTCACCCGCGAGGCCCTCGAGGCGGTCGCCGCCCTGGCGCGTCGGCGAGGCCTGTGGGTGCTGGCCGACGAGTGCTACGAAGCCCACGTCTACGCGGGCGAGCACGTGCCGCTGCGCGCCCTCGCGCCGGACCGCACCTACTCGGTGCACTCCTTCTCGAAGGCCTACGGCATGGCGGGCAATCGCTGCGGCTATGTCGTCTCGCCCGCGGGACTCACGGACCAGCTCCGCAAGGTGAGCCTGCACACGTTCTACGCGACCCCGACGAGCGCCCAACACGCCGCGCTTCGGGCCCTCGCCGGACCGGGTGACACCTTCGCGGCCGAGGCGCGCTCGCTCTACGCGCAGCTCGCCGCGGAGACCGCCGCGACCTTCGGGGTGCCGACACCGGCGGCGGGCACCTTCGTCTTCGTGGACCTCGCGGCCGACCTGGCGCGGCTCGGGCTGAGCCTTGTCGGTCTGCTCGAACGCCTCGCCGATCTGGGGGTCCTCGTGGCCCCCGGACCGAGCTGCGGCCCGTATCCGACCCACGTTCGGGTTTGTTTCACCGCGTGCCCCCCCGAGGTGACTCGGCGTGGCCTGGAGATCTGCCGGCGTGTCCTCGCCGGTGAGGAGTGACCTTGAAGCTGTCGCGCAGTCGTCTCTCGAGTCGTGTCCGCGCCCTCGCCGCGTTGCTCCCCGCCTATGCGCTGCTGGCCGCGGGGTGCGCGGGGCGTCCGTCGACCCCGGCGGCGAGCGAGGCGCCCGCCAGCACCGCGCCGAGCGCCGCCCCCGTGGCTTCGGGCGCGCGCCCCTGGTCGGCGCCCGCGAGTACCCTGGAGCCCATCACCGGCCGCGCCGAGGCGCTGAGCGAGCCGCCCCTCGAGGCCGCAGCCGCCGGCCGTCAGGTGGACACGGGTCGAACCTACGTGCGCGCAACGATCAAGGCGGGGGTCGATGACCCGGCGAGCTGGACCTGCCGAACGACCCCCGGCCAGCCTCGCGCCGCGGCCGTGATCGCGCCCAACGCCGAGGTCTGGCTCCGTGTCACCTCGACCACGCCCCCCGCGGCCTTGAGGTTCGTCTGCGAGCGCCCGGGCTCGTTGCCCCAGGGCGAAGGTGTCGGCCAGGGAGCCACCCGCATCCTGGTGGTGAACGGCGTCGACAAGGCCCCCGCCGTGCGCGGCAAGGACAAGCCGCTCCGCGGCTTCTACGGCGCGCTCGCGGCGGCGCTGCAGGGCCCCGCGGACGACCTGCCGGTGCGCGCGTTCCAGAGCGCGCGCGCCGAGCTCCTCGCGCAGGGCAGCGTCGAGAAGCCCGACGCGGGCGTGCAGGCCCGGCGCACCCCCACGGAGCTGGGCGCGCTGATGAACGTGTACAGCGGCTTCGCCTCTGTGGAGGAGGCGCTGCAGACCGACCGCGGCCTGCGCCTGCGCGGAGAGGCCCCGGCGAAGCGCACGATCGACGCCGCGACCCTCGCCCCGGTCACGGTGCCGAGTCCGGACTGGAAGACCCTGCGCGCGTCGCTCCCCCCGGGGGCAAAAGCCGACATCGAGCCCCTGGCGGCTGCGCTGCCCGCCGACACCTTCGTCGCCACGTTTCGTGACCTGCGCGACCTGGCGGCGCTCGCCCGCGAGGTCGACGAGACGCTCGGTCCCGTGGTGCGCGCGCTCCGGGGCACAGGCGGCGACCGGCTCTTCGGCGACCGCGAGGAGCGGCGCCTGTGCATCGAGCGCACCCCGCTCTCCGAGGCCCTGGGGCATCTGGCCGCGGGGCGCGTCGGTCTCGTCGCCGGTGACCCGTGGGTCGCCCTGGGGTCCGATCTCGCGCTCGTCTTCGAGGTCAAGGACCCGACCCTGCTCGAGGGCGTTCTGGACGGCTTCGTGACCCGCGCCCGCGCGCGTCGCCCCGACCTGGAGACCGCGACGGTGAAGGTCGCCGGGCGCGACGTGCGTGTCGTGCGGACCCCGGACGGTGAGATCGCGCAGCACCGGATTCGCCTCGGCGACCGGCTCGTCGTCGCCAACGGTCCGGAGATCCTCGAACGCCTCATCGCCGTCGCCGAAGGGCGCAGCCCCAGCCTCGCGTCGCTCGACGAGTTCAGCTACTTCCGCGCGCTCTTCCCGGCCAACGCGCCCGAGGAGAGCGGCTTCCTCTTCGTGAGCGACGCCGCGGTGCTGCGCACGACGAGCCCCGCCTCGAAGATCCTCGACGCGCGGCGCACCGAGGCCCAGGCGGATCTCGCGGCGGTGAATGGCGCGGCCCTGCTGCACGCTCGGCTCGAAGGTCGCCTGCCCGAGTCCGGCGACGCGCTCGTGAAGTCGGGGCTGCTCGCGGCCGCGGAGCTCGTGCACAGCACCGGGGAGCGCATCTCCTATGATCCGCGCACCGGGGCCCGGTCCGAGCTCGGCACCCTCGCCGGCATGCGACCCCTCGAGGCGCAACGCGCGGCGTTCAAGAAGGTCTCGGTCTCCGAGCGCGACGCCTACGTGAACTTTCGAGAGACCTACCAGGCCGCTTGGCGCGCCGCCGACCCCGCCGCGCTGCGCATCGAGCGCCTCGCGGGCGGCACGGGCTGGGCCTTCGAGACGAAGCTCCTGCCGTTGGTCGAGGGCACGGAGTACGACCAGCTCCGCCGCCTCGTGGGCTCGACCCGCATGACCCCGAGCCCGGCGGGTGCGGGTGCGCGCTGGCAGGTGGCCGTAGGTCGGGACTCCGAGATGCGGCGTGAGCTGGAGCAGGCCGGGCACTCGATGCTGGGCACCGCCGCCCTCGCGTGGCTCGGTGATTGGGTCGCCGTCGGCGCGCTCGAGTCCGGGGCGCTCTGGGACCTCGCCGTGGCCTCCAAGGCGGTACCCGCGCTCCGTTGGCCCACGGACGGCGCCCCGCGCGAAGAGCTGAAGCACCTGGTGCGGCTGCCGGTCTACGTGGAGGCGCAGATCGCCGACGGCCTCTCCCTCGCCGCTCTGCTGACCGCCGTGCGGAGGCAGGCCGACGAGGCGACCGCGGGGCTCGTGGACTGGGGGCTCGACACGCCCTGGCGCGAGGTGCCGATCACCCGCATCCGCGAGCGCCCCCGGGCCCAGTCCATGCTCGGCGTCGAGGGCCTCTCGCTCTACTACGCCGTGGTCGCCGACCGCTTCGTGGCTTCGCTCGACCGCGCGACCCTGGAGCACCGCATCGACGTCGCGTTGGACACACCGACCGCGGCCGCCGGTGCCGCGACCCAGGTCTCCTTCGAGTTCACGCCGACCCGCCCCAGTCCCGTGACCCGCACTCTGCTCGCCACCGCCGACGAGCAGTTCCGCCACGCGCACGCGCTGGCCTTGCGTGGCTTCGAGCTCGCGACCGAGGGCACGGGGCGACAGGCGCTCGACACCCCCGACGCACACGCCTTCACCGTGGGGCATCTGGGCCTGTGGCCCGAGTCGCCGTGGGGCGGCACGTTCCGGCGCGACGACCCCGCGCTCGGCGCGCTCCACGACCTGCGCGGACGCGGCAACGCGCCCATCGCCCCGGTGATGCCCCCGGAGGGCGCGCCGCTCACGCGCTTCATGGCCGAGCTCGAGCGCCTCAGCGCGCGGGTCGAGCTCGACGACGTACCCGGGGTCGGTCCCGGGCGGGCGCTGCGCGCGCGGCTCGAGTGGAAGCGGCGGGCGAAATGAAGGACCTCTTCACCGCCCGGGATGCCCAGGATGAGCGCGCCCTGGTCGAGGCCGCCGCCGACGGTGACCTCGTGCTCGCGCTGCTGGCCGTCGAGAGCATGCGCGAGGCCCATGACGCCGTGAATCACACGCTCGACCAGCTCGCCGACGAGGTGCTCGAGGCCGAGGTCGACGGCCTCCCCGCGCTCGCGCAGGTGCTCGGGCAGCGCCACGGATTCCGGGGCAGCGTGGAGCGGTACCATGACGTGGAGAACAGCCACCTGACGCGTGTCCTCGAGCGCAAACGCGGCATGCCGATCCTGCTCTCGGCGGTGTGGATCGCCGTGGGTCGGCGCGCCGACCTGGACGTGCAGGGCGTGGGCTTGCCCGGGCACTTCATCGTGAGCCACGGGCCCGACTACGCCGACCCCTTCGAGGGCGGTCGGGCGCTCACGGAGACCCAGTGCCGGGACATCGCGGCGCGCTTCCTCGACGGCCCGGTGCCGGACGCCGCGCTGCGCCGGGTGAGCGTGCGCGAGCTCACGGCGCGTGTGCTGCGCAACCTGCTCCACGGCCTGCAGACCGCCGGGGACGAGGCCGGCGCCTATCGCGCGTCGCGGCTCCTCGCGGCGCTGGAGCCCGCGAACCCCGAAGCGCGGCTCCGGCATGCGCGTGCGGTCGAGGCCATCGGCTCGCCGAGCCTTGTGCGAGAAGCCTACCAGGGCCTCGTACGCGACTTCGTGGGCAGCCCGCTCGCCGCCTTCGCCCAGGAGCGGCTCGCGGCCCTGGCGACCACGGACGAATGCCTGCACTGACGGGACCGGCCGAGCACCTCGACGCGCTGCTGGTCGAGGTCCGGGCGTGCAGGCTGTGTGTCGACGCGCCTCGCGGGTCGCCGCTGCCACAGGCCCCGCGGCCCGTACTCCGGGCCAAGGCCACGGCGCGGCTCGCCATCTTCGGGCAGGCGCCCGGGACTCGCGTGCACGCGAGCGGCCTGCCTTTCACGGACCCGTCTGGAGACCGGCTCCGGGCGTGGATGGGCGTGACCTCGGAAGAGTTCTACGACGACACACGCGTCGCGATCGTGCCGATGGGGTTCTGCTTCCCGGGCCTGGACGCGAAGGGCGGCGACCTGCCGCCCCGGCCCGAGTGCGCGCCTCAGTGGCGGGCGCGGGTGCTCGAAGCCCTGCCGAATCTGCGCCTCGCCTTGCTCGTCGGCACCTATGCCCAGCGCTGGCACCTGCCCGAGCGCGGCCGCGCCGGCCTCAGCGAGAACATCGCCGCGTGGCGCGAGGTCCTCGCCGTGGAGCGCTCGCCGCGCCTGCTGCCCCTGCCGCATCCGTCGTGGCGGAACACCGGCTGGCTGAAGCGCAACCCGGCGTTCGAAGCGGAGCTGCTCCCGGAGCTGCG
>JBMOFP010000130.1:0-17918 GCA_049318805.1 Bradymonadia bacterium | reverse complement strand
CGAGTCGATCACGAGGCGCGTGGCCGCCGTGAGCACGACCAGGATACGGCGCTGCGCCAGCATCGGATCGCGTGCCAGCGCGTCGATCAGCCGCCGGGACGCGGGGTCGGCCCGGTGCGCGTCGTCCACGCAGAGCAAGAGCGGATGGTCGCGCGCGACGTCGAGCAAGAGGTCCGCGTAGACCTGCTCCCGAGAGACCTCGTGGCCGGTCGGGGCCGGGCCGAAGCGGGGCAGCGCGCAGATGGCGTTCGCGGCGGCGAGGAAGTCGGAGCCCGGCAACAGCCAGGGCGGTCGGGCAAGGACCTCGCCGGTGCTCTCCGTGGCCGTACCGAAGGCGCGGACACCCTCGCTGACCCGCAAGACGAGCTCCTCGAGCAGGCCGCGCTCGGCGGTGTGCACGCCGAGCTCGTCCGCACAGCCCGCGCGCACGACGATCGTGTCCGAGGTGCGTCCCGCAACATCGGCCAGGCGAGCGAGGAGGAGCGAGCGCCCCATCCCCGTGGGCCCCTCGACGTGCAAACAACGACCAGCGCCGTTCCGCGCTTCGGTCCAGGCGCGCCGCAGCGCATCGAAAACGGAATCGGTCATGGTGCCCTGTCTCGAACGCATCGCAGCCCGAGGTCCGCCGCGAAGTCCCCGGGTTTTACCACTTCCCGACGCGTGAGCCGAAGCTCGTGGCCGAGGCTCTTCCACCCGCCGCCGAGAACGAGGGCGTTTCGGCCGTCCGGACCGTCCGTGCTGGCGGTCCACTCCTTGACGTTGCCCGCGAGGTTCGCGACGCGAAACGGGCTTGCGCCCCGCGCGACGAAGGTGTCGACGGGCGCCACGTAGGGGTGGCCATCGCTCCGCGCGCTGGTGCGTCGGCCCTTGGTGTAGACCCCGGCGTTGGCGCGGTGTTGGCCGTCATCGGCGAGCAGGCCGTCGCCCCAGGGGAACGGTCGACCGTCCTCGCCGCGCGCCGCACGCAGCCACTCGTGGGCCGTCGGGAGCCGACCCTGTCGGAAGGTGCAATAGGCCTCGGCCATGGCGCGTGTCACGCCGGTGGCGGCCTGGGTCTGCAGGTCCCACGTGAGCTTCAGAGGCTCGCAGACGCGCGCCACGACGCAGGGCTCCCACTGGGCCTGGCTCACCTCGAGTCTGTCGATGAAGAAGTCCCCGACCTTCACGGGCGCGCCCTCGGCCTCGGCCGCGAGGATCTCCGGGGTGCACGCGCGGGCCACCGGGGAGTCGCCGAAGTCGGCGCGGCACTGGGCCAGCACCGCCTCGACCTGCCGCGGCCCCAGGCCCGTCGAGACCAGGCCGCCCGGCACGTAGACCATGCCCTCGGGCGGGGTCGGCGGGGCGGGGGGCGCGGTGACCGGTGCGCTCGCGAGTGCCGCGCCGCCCAGCGCCGCCGACGTCGCGGCACGCCCGGCCTCGGCCAGGATCGGCGCGGCCGGAGCGGGCGATTCTGCGCGCGGCTGCGTCGGGGTCTCCGGAGTTTCCGTGACCCACCAGAGCGCAAGGCCGAGCGCGGCGAGTGTCGCGGCCGCCCCGCCGATGAGCATACGCCGCGACACCCCGCGGTCCTGCCGGCGCCGACCCCGGCGGCTGCGCCGCTCCCCG
Source organism: Bradymonadia bacterium (assembly GCA_049318805.1). Lineage (GTDB taxonomy): Bacteria > Myxococcota_A > Bradymonadia > UBA7976 > UBA1532 > CANLBD01. The sequence goes on along the minus strand of JBMOFP010000130.1, from coordinate 16,313 downwards.
CGGGGCACGGTCGCCCGCTCATCCCGCGGCGCTTCAGGCTCGGCGCTCGGCGCGGCGGTGATGGCCGCGACCTCGGCCGTGAGCGGGCGCGACGGTGTTGGCGCCTGAGGCAGCATCGGGCGCGCGAGCGGGCGGTCCAGCAGGAGACCGAGCTCCAGGCGTTGGTTGTCCAGGCGCAGGCCCTCGTGGCGCAGGGTCGTGTGCAGCGCGTTCGCGCGGGCCGCTTCGGCCTCGTGACTCCGCAGCCACTGCTTGACCGCGCGCAAGCGCGTCTCGAGCTCACGCTCCAGCGTGCGGTGCTCCGCCAGCGCCTCGGACTGCGCCCGCGCCTCGGTGCCACGTTCGTTGAGCGAGACGAGCGTCTGCTCGAGAAGACGCTCGTGGAACGGCAGAACGAGCTCGATCACGGCGTCCACGGAGTCGGGGCGACGGGTGTCCTCGAGCAACGCGCGGGTCAGGGACTCGAGGCCACCCAGGTCGCGACGGGCCTGCTCCCACTCGAGGCGCAGGTCCGCGAAAGGGCCGCTGTCCGCACCCTCGGAGGGCGCGGGCGTCCGCGTCAGGAGCTGGTGCAGCACCTCGCCGAGGCCGCGCACGTCCGCGGCCCGAGTCGCCGCGTCGATGGGGTCGGGGCACGGCACCCAGCCCGTGACACGCACGGCGTCCGTCGCGCCTTTGCGCGGGTGGAGCACGATGCAGCGTGTGCCCAGGGCGCCGTGCGTCAAGCCCGCGGCGTGGGCGGCCCGCACGCCGGCCGCGGCTTGCAGCAAGACCGAGAGCGCATCCAGGGGCGACATCGGCTCGCTCGAGGCCTCGAGGGCCTGCTCGACGACATGCCCTTCGATGAACTCGAAGGCCACGAACGCCGGCTCGAGCACCTCTTCGACCCGCACCACCCGCGGGATGCACGGGTGGTCCACCGAGCCCAGGCGCCGCGCCCACGCCACGAACTGACCGCGGTCGGTGTGGCTCGGGTGCTCGAGGAGCAACGAGACGGGCGCGTCTACGCCGCCGAGGCGCGCCTTGAAACGACCGGCGCCCAGGCCGTTCCCCAGCCTCTCGAGGAACTGGACGTCCTCGAGCGAAGGAAAGACCGGGAAGCCGTCCACGTCAGTGCTGTCCGCCCATCGCCTTCTTGAGGGGCTTCGAGAACGCCCAGATCGCGAGGCCCGTGGCCACGCCGAGCCCGGTCAGCAGCCAGAAGAACTGGTCCGGCGAGAGCGTCTTGTCCTCGTAGAGCACGCCGATGTAGCCCGACAGGATGTTGCCGAAGAAGCTCGACAGGAACCACATGCCCATCATCGCCGAGACGATGCGCACCGGAGAGACCTTGGTCACGAGCGACAGCCCGATGGGCGACAGGTAGAGCTCACCCACGGTCAGGAGCAGGGTGCAGAACACCGGCCAGAACCAGCTCCCCTTCTCGGCGTCGCCGATGGCGTGGGTGCCCATCACCATCACGATGAACGACAGGCCAAGGATGATCGAGCCGATGGCCATCTTCGACACGCTCGACGGCTCCTGGCCGCGTTGCGCCTGCCACCGCCACAGCATGTCGAAGACCGGCGCCAGGATGAAGATGAAGAACGGGTTGAAGCTCTGGAACCAGGTGGCCGGCATCTCCCAGCCGAAGAGAATCGGCCACTGGGTGCGCTCGTCGGCCCAGGTCTGCATCGTATTGCCCTGCTGCTCGTAGACCGCCCAGAAGACGACGTTGAGGGCACACAGCGCGACGAGCGCCCACACCGCCGTCCACTCGCTCGACGTCAGCGGCTGCTTCTGGGTCTGCGCGCCGTCCTTCGCCTCGGCCCGGGCGACGGAGAGTGTGTCCGGGGCGAGGTGCTTCTGCCCCAACCAGTAGGTCACGAGGCCGATGCACATGCCCACGCCCGCGGCGCCGAAACCCCAGTGCCAGCCCATCGTCACGGCGAGGGTGCCGCAGACCAGGTTGCAGATGAACGCGCCCAGGTTGATGCCCATGTAGAAGATCGTGAACGCACCGTCGCGGCGCGGATCCCCGGGCGCGTACAGGTTGCCGACCTGCGTCGAGATGTTCGGCTTGAACGCGCCGTTACCGGCGATCAGGAAGGCGAGCGCGAGGAAGAACAGGTTCTCGAAGGCCATCACGAAGTGCCCGATGGCCATCAGAATGCCGCCGATGTAGACGGTCTTGCGTTGGCCCAGGTAGCGGTCGGCCAGGTAGCCGCCGAGCACGGGCGTGAGGTAGACGAGCCCGGTGTACCAGCCGTAGATGACGGACGCGTACACGCCGGGCGGCGTGGTCGGGTCGCTGTTGATGAGGCCGCGGATGAACTCCCAACCGACGACCGCCGCGGGATCACCGGGTTGGCGCTCGTCGCCGCCCTGGTAGATCTGGCGAGACGCCACGAAAAGGTAGTTCACCATGTAGAGCTTCAGGAGGCCCCGCATCCCGTAGTACGAGAAGCGCTCCCACATCTCTGTGAAGAACAGGAAATACAGCCCCTTCGGATGCCCCTTGGGGGCCGCGGCCACGGCTTCGCTCATCGACTTCCTCCGCCCACCTGCGAAGCGCGCATCCAAACACGCTCGCGAGGGTTCGGGAAGCCCCCGCGCGGGGCGCCGTCGGCGGTTAGGGGTCGTGGAGCCCGTCGACCCGGAGGAACGTCGCCTCGACGACCTGGGTGAAGCCGGCGCCGCCGCGGAAGCCTGGGGCGGAGAGGGACATTCGACAACGACCGTCTGCGTTCAGGTACACGCCCGTGTTCAGGGCGCCCTCGGGCAGTACGAACCCTACGGCGGGCAGCTCGCGGCGCACCTCGCAGACCTCGCGCGGACCGGCCTCGAGCGTGAACCAGTGCGCCGGGGGAGCGCCGCAGAGCACCGCTGCGCCGTCGCGCAAGGCCGTGACTCCGGGAACGACGTAGCGTGCCACGCGGCCCCAGCCGGTCGCGCCCAGCTCGCTCTCGTGTGCCACGGCGACGGAGCCGCCGCCGAAGCCGGCGAGAGCGAACGCCACCTCGACCGAGGTGACGCGGTCGGCGCCCACGACCTCCACGTCGAGGGGCTCGCCGACGCTCGCCTCGAGGCGCACGGTGCCGCGTGTGTCGGGGAGCTGGAGTCCGGGCAACGCGCCCGCAGGCGGTTCGGGCCAGTCGAAGGCGCTCGCCGCGCAGGCCGTGACCTCCACCGGCAGCGAGGCGTTCGGCGCCGTATTGCTGGGGTAGACCGCCTCACCCGCGGCGTCGGTGGGCGAGGCGACGAGGCCTTGGAGGAAGGCGCCCTCGGGGGCGGCGAAACGGCCCTCGGGACATGGGTAGGGCCGCGACCACTGCACGGCGCGCGGTGTGTCGGCCACGATCGTCACCTGCTCCACGAACGGTGTGCGCGAGCCGGGCGGAAAGAACTCGGCGCAGCGGTCGTCCGGCATCTCCGGCGCGACGTACACCCCGCGGACCTCGGCCTCGACTCGACTGGGGGCCGACACGCTCACCTCGAGCAGGGTGGCGTCGACGGCGCGCAGCGCGACGGCGGCGTCCCCGGGCGGTACGTCGTCGAGCTCGAAGCGGCCGGTGAGCTGCCCGCAGCGGGCGTACCAGGTCCCCGCGAGCGTGCCCGTCCAGCGATTCGGATAGTCCGGGCCGACGAGCAGGTCGACGCGTGTGGAGCGCTGGAGGCCGGCGGGCGAGAGCGACTCGACGGTGTACACACCGCTGCCGAGCAAGCCCGTCGCCTGGGGCACGACCTCGAGCGTCCGTGTCTCGCAGACGGGCGCGGTCGGGGGGGTGGCGTCGTTCGGTGATGCGTCGTCCGCTGCGTCGACGACCTCGGGCTCGGTGGACGGTGTGGCCGGATCAGCCGCACAGGCGATCAGGAGGCTGAGTATCGCGAGTCGTCGCACGGGGGGCGCCTCCGGGTTGGGGAGACACCGTCTCGCGAGCGGGGGGATCGCGGCAACGGCCTCGCCGGCCGCGGGTCGCCCGTCAAGCCCGCCGGTACCCGTGGAACACCGGCCCCGCGCCGTGGCCGACCTGCAGCGCGTCCGCCGCGCTGATCGCCCCGGTGAGCCAGGTCTTCGCATCGGCGACGGCGCGCTCGAGCGTCGCCCCGTGGGCGAGCCCGGCCGCGATGGCCGAGGAGAGCGAGCAGCCCGTGCCGTGGCGCGCGGGTCCGGGCGCACGCGGCGCCGAGAACGTGTGCAGGCCGTCTGCGGTGACGAGCACGTCGACGCACTCGGCACCCTCGCCGTGGCCGCCCTTCACGAGCACGGCCTGGGCGCCGAGCGCACGCAGGGCCTCGGCCTGGGCCCGCATCTCCGCCGGAGTCGCCGCCACCGCGACCCCCAGGATCGCCGCGGCCTCGAGCAGGTTCGGGGTGACGACCTCGGCGCGCGGCAGCAGCACCCGGACGAGCGCTTCGACCGCGTCGGTCTCCAGCAGCCGCGCGCCCGAGGCGGCGACCATCACCGGGTCGAGCACCACGTGGCGTGCCTCGGCCGCGTCGAGCTCGGCCCGGACCGCTTCGATGGTCACGACCCGTGAGAGCATCCCGATCTTCGTCGCGCGCACGTCCAGGTCGTCGAAGACCGCGCGGAGCTGCGCGCGCACGAAGTCGGGCGGCACGTCGTGCACGGCGGTGACGCCGACGGTGTTCTGGGCCGTGAGGGCCGTGAGCACCGTGGCGCCGTAGGTGCCCAGCGCCTCGAAGGTCTTGAGGTCGGCCTGGATGCCGGCGCCGCCGCTGGAGTCGGAGCCGGCGATGGACAGGGCGATGGGGACTGTCGGGTGGGTTGCGGTCATGGGCGGGCCTCCAGGAGTGAGCGAAGGTGGCGCGCCGCGGCCTCGGGGTCCGGCGCGGCGGCGATGGCGGACACCACGGCAATGCCGGCGACGCCTGCGGCGAGGCAGTCCCGGACCCGGACCTGCGCGGCGCCCACACCCCCGATGGCGACGACCGGCGCGCGGCTCGACGCCGTGACGGCCCGCAGCCCCTCGAGCCCGAAGGGTGGCGCGGCGTCGTGCTTGACCCCCACGCCGAAGACGGGCCCAGCGCCGATGTAGTCGACCGCGTCCCAATCCACACGATCGAGCTGCGTGGCCTGCTCGATGGAGAGGCCGACGACCGCGGTCTCGCCCAGGAGCGTGCGGACGTCCGTCGGCGTGAGGTCGCGCTGCCCCACGTGCACGCCCGCCGCACCGCTCAGCCGCGCGATGTCCGGCCGGTCGTTCACGATCACCGGCACGTCCAGGGGAGACAACGCCGCGACCAGGGCCCGCGCGGTCGCGAGCAGATGCGCGCTCGTGGCGTGGGGGTCGCGGAGCTGAACCAGGGTCGCCCCCCCACGGGCGGCTGCGACGGCGGTCTCGACGACCCCGCGGGCGGCACACAGCTCCGGGTCCGTGACGAAGTAGACGCGGAGGCGTGCGGGGTCGAGCCGCGTCACGCGACCTCGGACGCCCATGGGAGCGCGCGCGCCGGCCCGCGCTCGAGGCTGGGGCCCTCGCTGAGGGCGTCGAGCAACGCCACGGCGAGTGTGCCCAGCCCGACGCCCCGACTCGCCGCGTTCGTGGCGACGGCCTTGAACACACTGCACGCGGCGGCGCCGGCGAAGATGGGCGGCTGCCCCGCGCCCAGGAACGCCGCGCACGTCGCGCTCAGCGCGCAGCCGGTCCCGGTGATGCGCGTCACCTGGGGCACTCCGGTCCCCTCGGTCACGAAGGTCCGGTCACCGTCGGAGACGACGTCTCGCGCGCCGGTGACCACGGCGACGGTCGAGAAGCGCCGCGCCACGGCCCGCGCGACCTCGACGACGGCCCGCTCCTGAGCCTCGATGCCGCTGTCGACGCCCCGTGTCACGCCGGTCTCGCCCAGCAGCGCCAGCGCCTCGCCCAGGTTCGACCGAACGAGCGCGGGGCGTTGCGCCAGCAGTTCGAGCGACGTCTCGGTGCGGTACGCGCTCGCCCCCGCGCCGACCGGGTCGAGTACCCACGGCCGCCCGTGACGCCCCGCGGCGCCCACCGCGGCCCGCATGGACGTGACCCAGGCCGCGTCGAGGGTCCCGATGTTGATCGACACGGCGTTGGAGATCCCGACCAGCGCGTCGAGCTCCTCGACCGCGTGGGTCATGATCGGCGAGGCCCCCAACGCGAGGAGAACGTTCGCCGTCCACTGGGTGACGACCAGGTTCGTGACCGACAGGACCAGCGGCGACTTCGCGCGGAGGTCGGCCCAGAGCGCAAGACCATCGACGGTGTCTTTCATGGGGCGGATACTAGTCGCACAAGCCCTTCGTCGTCGTGAGTCCCCGTGAAATCTGGCCCCTCGACCGTCGCTCTGGTGCTGGCCGTGACCCTGCTCGCGGCGTTGCCGTTCGCGACCGCGCTCGCGCCCTGGCTCTGGGCCGGGGCGATGGGGGCGGCGCTCTTCGCGGCCTTGCTCGGTCCCGCGGGCGGGTTCCGGCGCCTCGCCCTCGCCGTCGGGGGCAGCGCGCTGCTCGGCCTGCTCGTCTGGTTCACGCTGAACGTGGCGGCCCGCAACGTCGTGACCGCCGGCGAGCTGGCCATCGAGAAACAAGCGGTCTCGTTCCTGCGGACGTTCATCTGGGCCCAGGACAAACACGTCGAGCTGCACGGCCGCGCGGGCACGCTCGACGAGCTCACGCGGGACGGCACGCTCCTCGGCCCGCGGTTCCGGCCGAGCCCCGCGGGTTATGGAGTCGTCGGCGCCTACGCCTACGACGTCGCGGTGTCGTCCGATCCGGCGCGGCCGAGCGAGTACCTCGCCTACGCGTGGCCCGTGGAGACGGGGCGTGGCGGCGGCCGGATGTTCTGCATCAACCGACACGAGGACGTCTTCCTCCGCGAGGCGAGGCCTTTGCCTCACGCCCTCGAGCGCCCGAAAGCGACCGCGTGCCTGGCCCCCGGGGCCGTGCTCGGCGAGCGGCCGGTCGACGGTGTCGCCACGGACGGCGCGGTCTGGAGCCGCTGGAAGGGCCGCGAGACCCGCCGTGCCCGAGGCGTGGAGTAGCGGCCGCCATTCCGCCGATGGTGCGCGCCCGCCCGCCTGCGGTATGGTCCCGCGCCATGAGCATGCACCTCGATTACGAAAGCATCGCGCCGCTGGTCAGCCACCTCGAGGTCCGGCTCGCGAGCCTCTACGTCACCTTCAAGTGCCCGAGCACGGGTCAGCACGTCATCTCGACGGCGCGCATCGGTGAGATGACGCCCGTCGGCGGTGATCCGGGTCGCTCGGGAGACTTCGAGCGTGTCCGCGACGCCCTCGAGAACGGCACGCGTTCGCTCGCGGGGGAGAACGACCTGCCGCCCTTCGGCGCACCCCACGCCGACCTGCACGACGCGGCGGGCAAGCTGCTGGACAAGCCGGAGCAGCTCGAAGAGGGCGTGCGGCGTCACGGCATCGTGCGGGCGTTCGAGTCGGTCTCGCGTCGATTTCGGTGGGAACCCGCCCAGCATCGCTGGGTCATGCCGCGCTGAGCGCGCTCGAGGGGGAGTCATGGGAAGCTGGGGGAGCCTCGGCAAGGGGGTCCTGGGACTCGCCTTGTGCTTCGGCGGGTGTCTGGGTGGCACGGAAGAGGCCGCGGATACGGATGGCGGCGCGGGCGCAGCGCCCGGCGGCGCGAGCGGCGGGGGCACGCCCGGGGGCGGTGGCGACCCGTCCGGCGGTGGCGACCCGTCCGGCGGTGGCGACCCGTCCGGTGGCGGCAATGGCGGCGAGCCTGCGGGCGGCATGAGCGGCGGCGGCTCCGGCGGCAACGGCGGAAATGGCGGTGTGCCCGACCCGGGCGGTGACCCGGACGACGACGGGGTGCCGACCGCCGAGGACAACTGCCCGCGCGACGCGAACAACAACCAGGCCGACGACGACGGCGACGGCGTGGGGACAGTCTGCGACGTGTGCCCCGACATCGTGGATCCGGACCAGGCCGACGAAGACGCCGACGGTCGCGGCGACGCCTGCGACAATGACGACGGCGACGGCGATGGCACGCCCGACCGCGACGACAACTGCCCCGAGGCGAACAACGCGGGGCAGTCCGACCTGGACGGCGATGGTCGCGGCGACGCCTGCGACAACTGCCCGGCTGCGGCGAACTTCTCCCAGGCGGATGCCGACGACGACGGCATCGGAGACGCCTGCGAGAACCCCAACGACGGCGACGCCGATGGGGTCGAAAACGAGGCCGACAACTGCCCGAACACCGCGAACGTGGACCAGCTCGACAGCGACGAGGACGGTCTGGGCGATGGGTGCGACAACTGCCCCTTCGCCGCGAACTTCAGCCAGCGCGACGACGACGGCGACGGCGTGGGCGACGCCTGTGAGGCCGCCGACGTGGACGCCGACGGTGTGCCCGATGGCGAGGACCTCTGCCCGGGTGTGCCCGATCCCGCCCAAGGTGATCGAGACGACGACGGCAAGGGAGACGCCTGCGACAACTGCCCGGATGTCTCGAACGTGACGCAGAACGACGCCGACCGGGACGGCATCGGCGACGCCTGCGAGGACGTGGACCCGCCCCCGGCCGGCGGCGGCATCCGGATTCGCTTGACGTGGCCGGAGAACGCCGCGGACCTGGACCTGCATCTTCTCCGATGGAACGGGTCCTGGTTCGACCGGAACTTCGACCTCTACTACGCGAATCCGCGGCCGGTCTGGGGTCTGCCCGGCATCACCGAGCAGCTCCGCGGTGGCGGCGACGCCGAGACCATCGAGATCGACCGACCGGAGAACGGGCGGTTCTTGCTCGGCGTGCTGTACTACGCCAACCAGGCCGGCGGCTCCGCCCAGGCCTCGGTCGAGATCACCTGCGGCAACAACCCGCCGCGGCAACTCGGCCCGATGACGCTGCGCAACAACGACCAGGGGGGCGCCGCGGACCTGTGGCAGGCGGCCCACATCGACTGGCCGTCGTGTGAGATCGACGTCGACGGCGGACCGCTCGCCCGAGTCGACTGCGGGAACGGGCCGCCCTGCGCGCAATGCACGAACTGTGTTTCCGGTCCGTGCGCCGACGCGGAGTGCGACGTTGCGATGTGCGACCCGTACTCGGGGCGGTGCGTCGACCGATGCGCCGGTGTGCAGTGCCGCAACGGCCAGGTTTGCAATCCGGAGAACGGGCAGTGTGTGCCGGCGAACCTGGACGTGTGCGACACCTGCGAGTTCAACGAGCAGTGCGCGAACGAAGGCGTATGTGTGCTGCAGCAGGCCGTGCCGGGCGGAGAGACGTTCTGCGCGCAGACCTGCGCCGCCAACAATGTGTGCCCGGAGGACTTCGTGTGCGGCACCATCAACGGCATCGAGGGCTCATTCTGCCTGCCGACGATTGGCACCTGCGTCGACCGCTGCGCGGGCGTCCAGTGCCGCAATGGCCAGGTCTGCAATGCGTTCACCGGCCAATGTGGCCCGCCGCCGTGCGACCTCAACAGCGACTGTCGCGCGAACCAGTACTGCGACCGGGTCGATCGGGTGTGCGTGACCGCGGGGCAGGCGGGTGGGCTCGCCAGCGGGAGCGCCTGCGAGTCTACGGCGGACTGCGCCCTGGGCCTCGCGTGCGCGAACTCGCTCTTCTTCGGCGCGAGTTGCACCCCGATCTGCGACGTGAACGAGGAGTGCCCAGCCAACGAGAGCTGCTACCCGGACCTGCAGGGCGGCGGTCGGTTCAACGTGTGCTCGGCGTTCCCGATCTGAACGGGCGCCCTGAACCCACCGCATAACGTGTTCGCGGGCCGTTACATTTTTCCCTCATGGGCGCGTCGTCCGGGTCGATGAAGGTGTTGGGTCGCCGCAAGGACGCGGCAGTCGACACGCTTCACGGAGGAACACGACATGCTCTCTGCACCCCTGGCCCAGTCGAATATCGCACTGGACGACGTCTGTTTTGTGGCTCGCCGCATTCTCGCGATGGTCAAGGACCCGCGCACGAACGCCGAGCGACTGGCCCGGGTCGTGGACTCCGTGGAGCCCCTCGCCGACAGCGTGGTGGACGCCGCGAATGACCTCTTTGCCGACCGCGGACGTGTGTCGGCCACGTCGATGGCGATCACCGTCATCGGCTTCAACCGCCTCGAGACCCTGACTCGCCGCTTTCTGTACGCGGAGTTCGAGCGGCTCTCCCAGGTGACGGCGCTCAACGAGGCCTCGGTCTTCGAGGTCTCGGTGCCGGACTCCGCCCGCGGCGAGCGCGTTCGCCCCGCGACGCGTTACGCCAGCATGGGCTGAGGCGACGGGGCTACAGCGCGAGCGAGAGCCAGAGGCCCGCCTCCGCCGTCAGCAGCGCCTGGGTCGGCGCGCTGGTGAAGGGGTCGTAGCCGCTGGGCCGCAACAGGTCGCCCCGCTCGCCGAAGTAGCCGCCGACGTAGGGCATCACGGTGAGCCACGTGAGCGCGCGCTGGGACCACTGCAGGCGCACGGTCCCACTGCGGTCGTCGAGGTTCGCGATGGCCGTCGCGAAGATCGAGCTGTCGTCGAGTGTGCCGGGGGCCATCGCCAAGAAGAACATGCCCGCGGCGTTCTTCGGCAGGTCGAAGAAGCTGCGCCCGGCCGCCAGCGCATTGCCGTACTTCGCCGGATCGTCCACACCGTCGTCGTTGTGAAAGTACTCGAGCCCGAGGGTCATCGAGTCCTCGTCGCCGTAGTCGATCTGCACGCTCGCGCCGGCCGAGACCTGCGGAATCCAGTCGTCGTCCCGGTCCGGCTCGCCGGGCAGGGGCGTGTGGTGCCCGTGTGCCACGGCGCCCTCGGCGTACAGGTCGAAGATGCTCAGGCCCATGGACACGTCGCCGCCGAGCAAGAGCGGCTGGTCCTTGCGAGCGGCGGCCGAGACCGTGACCTCGGCCCGGTCGAAGGCGATTTCGCCGCGCACCGCGCCCCCGACCTGCCCGACCGTGCGCGCCTCGTCGAGGATCGCGAGCGCGTACAGGTTGCTGGTGGAGGCTTCGAAGGGCACGTGCACCTTCACGAGGCTCACACCCGTGCGCAGGTCCAGCGTGCTCAACGGGTCCCGCTTCGTCCGGTTGACGAAGTCCGTGGGGTTCCAGATTTGACCGGCGCCCCACCGGATCGGCTGTTTGCCGATGGTCAGGTACACACGCTGCGCGACATCGAACTTGAGCCAGAGCTGGCTGAGTGTGCTCGAGGTCGCCGACGGCGCGAAGCCGCGCCGCAGGGCGTCGAGCCCCGCGAGGCACTGGACGTTGCCCGGGTCCTCGGCCGGTGGGGTCTCGGGGCAGTAGTCGGGGATCGCGGCGCGGCCGTTCTCGGTCGTGGGGTCGTAGTTGAGCCGGTACTCCACGTAGGCGCGCACGCGGTCCGACGGCCGCGCGTCGAGATACACGTCCAGCAGATTGGGGCTCGAGAGCGGTTGGTCCCCAGCCGAGGTGTCCGTGTAGAACTGGGTCTGCCCGCGGATGAGGAGCTTGCCGCCCAGGGCGAGTTTGTCGGCGTCCAGCTCGGGGTTGCGACGCGCCTCGGTGCGCTGGTCCCCGAAGAGCGCGTCTCCACGGGTGTCCCCGCCGCTCGGGGTGCCCTCGGGCGCTGCGCTCGGGGGCGCGGACACCGGGGCGTCGGGCGCCGCGCTCGGGGCCGCGCTCGGCGCCGGCGGGCCGCCGAAGAGCGCGTCCTCCGAGGGGCGGTCCGACTGCGCGTACGCGGGGGCCGCCGACAGGGCCGCCAGCGAGAGCGTCGCCAGCGCGCGGCTCACCGGCTCTTCGCCTCGAGCCAGGCCTTCGTGAACACGTTCGGCTCCAGGGGGCGCAGGTCGATGGAGTCGATGAGGACCGTCGTGCGGTTCTCCTTCTCGACCTCGTCGAAGATGCGGATCTCCTTGGGGTAGTAGACCTCGGCCTTCTTCACCTCGGAGAAGACCTTGTCCCACTTCGGGTAGTACGACGTGCGCATCAGGCGCCCGCTCAGCGCGAAGTCCTGCTGCTTCAAGGTGTTCTCGGTGACCTTGTCGATCCACATCTCGATGATGGGGTCCGAGGCCTTCGCGCCCGGCTTCGCCTTCAGCTTGAGGTGGTGCACGTCGAAGTTGCCGAGCTTCTCGGCGCCTACGTACTCATGGGTGAAGTCCCGCGCGAGGTACAGCGGGTCGAAGTCCTGGCTGCGCGAGTTCGTGCCGCCGATGCGCTCCCGCTCCGTGCGGCGCTCCCACTTGCCCGTGGCGGGGTCGTACATCCACAGGTTCTTCTCGATGCGCAGGTAGCCCTTCCCGGCCTCGGTGCGGGGCTTCAAGAAGAGGATCAGGAACTGCTCGCTGTTGTCGCGGCGGTAGAAGACGGTCTCGAAGAAGACGTCGTTTTTGTTCTTCTCGCGCTGCTCGATGTAGGCGAGCGCCTTGTAGTCGCCGGTGTTGCGCTGGCGATCGTCGACCCGCTCGAGCATCGCCTTCATCTGCTCGGGGGTCATCTGGGCGAACGCCGCGACGGGCAGGCCGAGCACGGTCAGCAGGACGAAGAGAGAGATGAACGCGCGCGCTTTCATGGGGGGGCTCCTTCAACCGACCTGATGCAGGGCGCCGATGGGGCGTAGCCGCGCGGCGCGCCGGGCAGGGGCGAACGCGGCGATACAGGTCACGACCGTGATGACGAGGATCGCGACGACGACATTCATCGGCTTGAGCGCGAGCAGCAGCACGTCGCTCATCAGGATCGCCTGGAACGCCTCGTTGGGGATCTTGATGTGCGCCGCGTTGACGAGGAGCACGGTGCCGACGCCGCAGGCCGCGCCGATGAACGCGGCGATGACTCCGAGGCTCGAGGCCTCGACCAGGAACATGCGCTGCACGGCGCCGCGGGACATGCCGATGGCCCGCATCGTGCCGATCTCCCGCGTCCGCTCCCGAATGCTCATGAACATCGCGTTCATGATGCCGACCACGATGACCACGAGCAGCACGCCGAGCAGAGACCACCGCAGCGCGTTGAAGCCTGTGAGGATCCACAGGAGGAACGAGACCTCCTCTTTCCAGGTGGTGAGGTCGAGCTTCTGGTTGACCCAGTCCTGACCGGCGACGGTCTCGAACTTCATCCAGAAGGGGCGGGGGTCACTCTCCATCAGGCGAAAGCCCTCGGTCTCCAAGACCGGCTTGAGCTTCTCGATGACCTCGGCGCCGCGCTCGGGGTCCTTCAGGTAGATCTGCACCGCGCCCGTCGCTTCGGGTCGCATCTGGTACAGGTTGCGCACCGTGTCCTTGGGCATGAACAGGCTGATGGCGCTCATCCACCCCACGTCTCGGGCGATGGCGACGACCCGCACGTCCACGGTGTTGTTCACGCCCCCCATGGTCGGCGCCGACAGGGTGATCGAGTCCCCGATCTTCGACTCGAGGCGCTTCGCCTGCGCCTCGAAGAGCATGACGGTGTTCGGCTGTTCCAGGTCCTCGATGCGACCCTCGATGATCTGAAGCACCTCCTTCAGGCCCCGCTCCTCGCGAATGTCCACACCGGCCAGCGCGAACCAGGACGAGCCGGTCTCGCTGACGGCGCGCGCCCAGCCGCGCAGGCGGTCGATGACGTAGTCCTGTCCCTCGACCTCGCGCTCGATGATCTGGCGCACCCGGGCGCCCTCCGCGACGGTGGGGGACGCCTGCCCGGACGAGACCTTGAAGAAGCCGCCGACGTTGACGTGACCGCTGGACAGTGTGGTGGCCGAGCGCAGCATCGAGGTCTCGAGGCCGGCGGCGAGCGCGTCCAGCAACACGAGCAGGAGCGTGACCAGCGCGAGCGCGAGCCCGAGCAGGAGCGTGCGTCGGCCACCCTGGGCCAGATTCCGCAACGCGATGACGAAGACCGTGCCCATGGGTGTTCCTCAGCCGTCCGAGGCCATGGCTTCGCGGGGCGAGACCCGCGCCGCCAGCCGTGCCGGATACAGTGTCGAGACCAGCGCGAAGCCGAGGATCAAGAAGAGCGCCTCGACGAGGTGGAGCGCGTTGATGCTGGGGAAAAGCCGCGGTCCGCCGAAGAGGAACTGCATGAACGCGTTGCCGGCGGGGAGTCCCACGATGCCCCAGAACGCGATGCCGCCGGCCGCGGCAACGAGGCCGACGCCCCCCGCGACGAGGCCCAGCATCGTGGTCTCGGCGAGGAACAGCCACCCGATCCAGCCCCGCGCGGCCCCGATGGCCCGCATGGTGCCGATCTCTTTCACCCGCTCCATCGTCGCGATGACCATGGAGTTGTTGATGACGACCATCGCGACCAGCATCAGCAGGAAGACGAGAACGAAAAGGACGATCCGGGCGACGACGACGAGCTGCCCGATCATGCCCGACGCCGCCTGCCAGTCGACGATCTTCATCTCGAGACCCGCGGCCTTCAGGGCGGTGGCGATGGCCTCGCGCGTCTCGTCGATCCGGCGCGGATCCTCGAGCAGAACCGCGGCGTTGAGCGCGACGCCCTTCTCGAGCTCGAGGGGGTCGAAGGTGGCGAGCGCGTCACTTCGGCCGACGTTGGCGATCGCCTGTCCGGCGAACTCGTCGATCTGACCGGCCGCGACCACGCGCTCCAAGGGCGCCGCGTCGGCCGAGCCGCCGAAGAGCGAGGCCTCGGCGTCCTCGCGCTTCACGTCCTTCATGCCGGCCTTCTCGCGCAGGGCCTGCACCTCGGCGCGTCGTTCAGGCGTCATGAGGCCGTACAGGTCACGGAACGTGATGAGGTCCACCAGGTTGAAGGTCTTGCCGATGTCGGAGTCCTCGAGCCCTTTGAACTTGTAGGTGCCGTAGACCTTCACGTTCACCGACTTCGAGTAGCCCGCCTTGGTGAAGGCCTGCAGCGGGAAGGTGTCGCCGATCTGGGTCGTGTAGAGCTGGATGTGCGGCGCGATGTTCTCGTAGAACCACGCGTGGCGCGCCTCGAGGGTGTCGTCGTCCACCCGCAAGAAGACCTGGAGCAGGGCCGGCAGGTCCGCGTCGGACATCGCCAGCAGGGTGCGGAGCTTGGCCGTGACCACGTCGCCGGTCTTTTTGTCGAGCTGGTACAGGACCCGTCGATACTCGCCGACGACCCGGTCTCGAAGGCTGCGCATCTCGGCGTCGTCGGCGATGGTGTCGCCCTCTTTGTGGAGCTTCAGCAGACGGTCGAGGCCACGCGCCACGCGGTGCTTGGCCATCTCTTCGTAGAAGCCGTCGTTGAACAAGAAGCCCCGCTGCCCGTCGGGCACCCGGACGCCGCGCACGATCTCGAACCGGTCGAAGTTCTTCTCGAAGGTCGAGAGGTCGGTGCCCAGGAACATCAGCCCCATGTCGCTCATCTGCGTCTCGAGGGGGGCGACCTTGTTCTCGAGCCACTCGAGCGCGGCGAGGGGGTCGCGGTCGAAGTCGGCCCAGAACTCGGCGCTCCCGGCGCGCTTGGCGTTCGCCAGATCGAGCGCGAACTGGGCCGAGTCGGCGGTGAGCTCGCGGGCGCCCTGCAGCTCCACATCGAGGCGCTCGGCCACGGCGCGGACCTCTTCCTTGCGCTGCGTGATCATCGCGGGGTCGTTCTCGCGCACGGCCTGGCGCAGAAGCGCAAGCCAGCGATCGAGCTCGTTGCCGGAGCTGCCGAGCGCGAAGTCCACGCCCATGGGCACCACGGCCTTCACGTTCGGCACCTTGCGCACCACGTTCGCGAGCAGACCGAAGTCGGGGATCACGCCGATGTCGGGCATGCCGGCGAACTCGTCTCCGAAGAGCGCGAGGTCGTCCTTGGCGCTGGCGGAGTAGATCTGCAGGTGCCCGGACACGCTCTGGGTGACGCTGCGCTCCATGCCCAGGTCCACGGCGTCGACGAGCGCGTTCCCGAAGACCACGAGCCCGGTGCACAGGAAGAGCAGGAAGCCGACGATCAGGCTCTTCGTGCGGTTTCGCCAGACGTTGCGAAACGCGATGGTCCAGAGGATCGACGAGGTGCCGTTCATTCGGCGTTCTCGACGACGCGGCCATCCTTGATGTGCACGACGCGGTCGGCGTGCGTCATGATCATGTGGTCGTGCGTGGAGAAGATGAAGGTCGTGCCCTCACTCTGGTTGAGCTCGCGCATCAGGTCGACGATGCGGGTGCCCGTGTCGGAGTCGAGGTTCGCCGTGGGTTCGTCGGCGAGCACGAGCGCGGGCTTGCTGACCAACGCGCGCGCGATGGCCACACGCTGCCGCTGGCCGCCCGAGAGCTCGGCCGGGCGCTGGCCCAGCTGCTTCGTGAGGCCGACCTTCTCGACGATCGAGCGCACCCGCTCCGCGCGCTGGGCCTTGTCGAGCTTCTTTTGAAGCAAGAGGGGGAACTCGATGTTCTGGAAGACGTCGAGCACCGCGATGAGGTTGAAGCTCTGGAAGATGAAGCCCAG
>JBMOFP010000129.1:0-17933 GCA_049318805.1 Bradymonadia bacterium | reverse complement strand
TGATCAGGCGACATCATCAGAGGCGGAATTCAGATACCTGATACCATGACAAGCTCGACCCCGAACCCCACTGAGGCCTTCTCCAATGCAACGACGCCCGAAGATCGAAACGGACGGCACCTGCCGAGTCGACGTTGCGCACCCCTCTGGCGTTGGTGAACCGGAGTGCGGGCGCCATCAGGTCCAGCCAATCACTGTCGTGGCCGTACCGGCGGCAGGTGCCCCGGCCTTTCGCTCGAGGGCCCCGATCACGGCTGCAGCTGCTCAGGAAACTTGCAGCCTGTGCTTCCGCGACACTCGTCCGGGTGATCTGCGCCGGCTACGGAAGGAATTGGGGTCTTTCGCGGTGCCGCAACGCCGGGCATCCCCGCAGAAGAAGACGACCGGCATCGACCGCGGGCACACCTGTGGCAATGAGGCACGGGAATCGAGTTGCGTTGCGCCCACCTTTCACTCGTCGTCGCTGATGGGCGCGCAAACGTCGACGCAGGTCGTGCTGGAACGGGCCGGTGTTCTGAACAAATCGAGCCTGGCGAGTGTCGTTGCTCGTAGCCTCGCCCGGCCCACAGACTCGCTCGCGCCCGACCGCCGCGCGCCCACCATGCGCCTTACGCGGCCCGGCGCAGGCACCGTCATCTCCGGTCGGGGAGAAATGAAGGGCGTTCGGATGGTCGTGGGCGGCCGGGAGCGCCGGGTCGACGCCGCTTTCGACCTCACTTTGCGTTTGGGTCTATCATCGGCGCGTCTCGAACAACTGAGTATCAGGTACTTCCCACTGAGCGTGTCCGACCTTCTCTTCGGCCCCAGAGTCGCTTCCGAGATTCAGACGCTCGAGTTCACCCTGGGCGGTCACTCCACCGAGGTGCAGTACAACGCCGCTACCGGATTCGCTTTCGGCTTCGTTCATGGCGCGCTCTCGACGGCGGTCGTGGATCCGACCAGACCGAGTCCAGACGCTTGCACCGGGCCGCCCGCACTGACTCGACCCGCGTCTGTCCAGTTCGAGCTCGCCGTGGACCCTGCCACGGTGAAAGACCTTGGACCGTTCGGCCTTCGCACGGTGAGCGTAAAGCTCAAGATGAAGATGGACTCCGGTTCCGCTCGGGCTTTCAAGTCCTTGGCACGGCTCGGTCTGAATCCTGTTCAAGCGGCATCGGGAACGACCCGCTTTGATACGATGCTGTTCGGATCTCTCACGAGGCAGGCGAAGGTTTTTCGGCTGCAGCCCATTTTTCTCAAGGACAGGGAGAACGACCCCAAGCCCACCGGACTCGGCTTTCGTTTCGGCCGGCCGGCCCTGGTCTCGACCTGGAGAAAGGTGGGCATCGAGTTCGACATTCTCGACCCGATCTACATCGTGGCGCCGAAGTACAAACGAGTCTTCGTTAAGAACGCGGGCGGCGATTTTGTCACCGAGGCTACACTTGATACCTGGGGCGGCGTTAACGGACTTGGGCAGCTCGTTCCCTTTCGGGCGGACGCTTCAGCGATTCGCCTCTTTTTTGTCTCGGAGCTCCTCAGGGAGGGCGACATGAAACCGAGCGACCGGAACGACTTCCCCTTCGGCGGTGGAGTTACGATGAATGGCGGAAAAGCGTTCGCTTTCGTAGTTTCCTCCGACGAGGTCGTTCCAACCGGAGCTGAGTTGAACCGGAGTCTCGTCGAACGTGCTCCCTGGAAGATCTCCTACAATCACCTCGCGCATGAGGTGGGGCACGCCATCGGATTCAACCATCCAGGTGAGGAGGAAGAAGAGTCCCAGCGGCGTGGGTCTGGCGGCAGCATCATG
Organism: Bradymonadia bacterium; assembly: GCA_049318805.1. Taxonomy (GTDB): domain Bacteria; phylum Myxococcota_A; class Bradymonadia; order UBA7976; family UBA1532; genus CANLBD01. The sequence goes on along the minus strand of JBMOFP010000129.1, from coordinate 16,144 downwards.
TGCCCGTCCGGCGAACTTTCGGACAACCCTGATCGGAACAGCAAGTATCACCATACGGTGGTGCCGGGCCGACACACACTTCGCTTCGGAGGCTCCTGGAGCCCAGACTGCGATGGTACTCCAGTGCCCGGGGATCTGGCACGATCGGATTGCGGAGTTTGTACCGATGGCCAGTAGCTTGTGCTTGCAACGTTTCGTCCTTGTTCTCACTGGGCTGCTGGGCTGTGACGTCGCTCGGGAGTATGACGAACGACCGTCGCCGAGCGATGCCGGTGACTTGAAGGACGCCGCCCCGGTGCACAGCGACGTGGGGGTCGACCGTTCCGATGTGAGCACCGAAGACGCCGGCCCCTGCGGTCCGGCCGTCGCGATGTGCGTGCCCGTCAACTACGAGGCGTTCCCGATTGATGAAATCCTTCCAGGCTGTCGGCTGGACCTCGGTTACGCGGATCAATCCTTTACAGGGGAGCACCGGATCACTTCCGCGACGGAGTGGACGCGGTTCGTCGAGGTTTGTCAGCCTTCAAAGGATTTCGAGCCGCTTGAACCCGATTTGCCGAACTTCGACTGGACACATTACGAGATCCTTGGCTACGTGGATGATGTCTTTTGCCCCTTCGCCACGGCACGACTGGGTCTACTCGCCTGTGGCAAGCAACTCGAGACTCACTCGTGGCAGTTGACTGACTACTGTGCCTGTGACACCATCAACGGCGACTATCAGTTCTACATCGTGCCTCGAGGGCGCTTCGAAGGTGTGGTCCGAGTCGTCTACGAAGAGGCTGCGTGCGAGGATGTGATGTGTGATTGCGGGGTCGTAGACCTGAATGGGTGCGAACCGGGCGTGGGTGGGTGTCTAACCATCGGGTATGATCGAGTCTCGGTGGACGGCGCGCCCCCACCCTGGCCGCCCGTGCCGGCTTGCCCCTCCCTGCCTCCCCCAGCGCGTTGAGATTGCCTCCGCCTTCGTCGGAACGACGCCCCCGATGAGAGACCCCAGAAGTCGAGCGCATGGCGTTACGAGGGAACGCGGCTGACCGCCTCGCGCGACGCGCGCCAAAAAAAGACCGGCACCCGCAAAGAACTCCGCGTGCCTTCAGCAGGACCTCGGTGCACCCCGACGGATTCCCCGGCGGGATTCACGTCAAGCGCCCTGCCGTCACGCACGAGGAGAGACCCATGCTGCGCCGAACCGCCTTCACAGTGATCACCGCCCTGTCCCTGCTGCCCCTCGGTTGTGTTCCAGCCGACCTCGAAGACGAGGCGTACGAAGCCGACGCCGGCGAATGGGACGAGTCCGCTGAATTCGAGACCTCCGAACAGGCGATCGAAATCGGCGCGAACGACGTCTCGAACGCCGTGCGCGACGCCGTCGTCAACGTGGGCGGCATCTGCACGGGCACGCTGATCGCCAACAACGTCGTGCTGACCGCGATGCACTGCGGCTTCGAGAACCGCGCGTACGCCGACGGCAACTGGCACGACCTCCCCGGGCCCATCAACGTCAACTTCGGGCCCGACCGGGCGCGGCCGCGCCACACCGCGGTTGCCACCCGCGTGAGCACGCCGACCTATGTGGCCGCCCCGTGGCCCGAGGACATCGCGCTCCTTCTCCTGCGCGACCCTGTCCCGGCGGCCATCGCCACGCCGCGACCCGTGCTCGTCGACCGTCCGGCCGGCCTGAACTCGACCTCGGTCATCTACCAGGTCGGCTACGGCGGCGGGCGCAATCGCCGCTCCATGACCGGCCGCGGCTACAGCGACTGGACGAGCGTGCCGCCGCAGCTCATGAACGGTTTCGTCTACACGGCGGACGACCGTGGACCGGGTATCGGCGACCGCGACACGAACATCGAGGGCGGGGACTCGGGCGGTCCGATGCTCTTCGGGAGCGTGACCGGCCCGGTGATGGGTGACCTCAGCCACTGGAATCCCTACGGAATCGCGACCTTTGGCCCCGGCGGCGGCGGGCGTCCCAGCATCCGCAACTGGATCAACGGCAAGGCGCCGCAGCGCCCCGACTTCCGCATCACGGCCATCCAGCGCTACGGCTGCACCGGCAGCGGTGGCGAACCCATGGTGGGCATCACCGTGAAGAACGAGGGCACCATCAGCGCCCGGACCCGCGTGGACGTCTTCCTCGCCCGCGTCGCCGCGCCGGTGGTGGGCGATTCCTCCGCGTTGAACCGACTGAGCGACGTCCTCGCCCCGGGCGGAACCCAGACCCTGTCCTTCGCCGTCAGCCGCGACTACCAGGCCCGCACCGTCCGCGTCGATGCCATCGCCGACACTCTGCGCGGCGTCACGGAGTCCAACGAGGACAACAACCGCAACAATGCTTCGGCCGCCTTCGAAGACTGCCGGTTCAACTGAGACCGGGCCTTCTCAACGCTCGCGCGTAGCGGCTTCCTGGCACAGCGCGTCGAGACCGATCGCCTCCACGCCGTTCGACAGCGGCCAACGGTCGTCGCCGGGGTACACGACGAACCGGCGTGTCGGCTGCAGGTCCTCGCAGGCCGCGTGGAAGCCGCGCTCGGGCCTCGGCGCCAGGCTGCGCTTCACTTCGATGGCCCAGAGTGTGCCGTCCGGCCAGGCGAGCAGGAGGTCGATCTCTGCGCCGCCCGTGGTCCGATACCAGAAGCAGGTCGCCGTCGTCGCAGCGGCCGCAACGTTCTCGATGGCCAGGCCTTCGAAGCTCGCACCCACGACGGGGTGCCCGAGAAGGCCGTCCAGGTCGCGAATGCCCAAAAGGGCGTGGACGAGGCCGCTGTCTCGCACGTAGATCCTGGGCGCCTTGACGAGGCGCTTGCCGAGATTCGCGTGCCAGGGTGGCAGTCGGCGCACGAGGAGCAGGTCGACCAACAGGTCCAGGTAGCGCGCGACCGTCCGCACGTCGATCCCCAGGTTGCGCGCGAGCACGGCGACGTTGAGCGGGCTCCCCTGGAGGTGCGCGAGCATCGTCCAGAGCCGCCGCAGGGTCTCTGCGGGCATCCTCGGGCCGAACGCCGGGATGTCCCGCTCGAGATAGGTGCGGATGAAGTCCTGGCGCCAACGTAGGCTCGCCGCATCGCTTCGCGCCGCATAGCTGTCGGGGAACCCGCCGCGCTGCCAGAGTGTGTCGAGCGTCGTTCGTCCCGTTTCACTCAACCGCAAGGGCCCGAGCTCGAGGGAGGCGATGCGTCCCGCGAGCGTTTCACCCGACTGCGAGAGCAGATCGAGGCCCGCAGAGCCGAGCAACAAGTACGACCCGTTGCGTCGCCCCGCCCGACGCGCGCGGTCGATCAGCCCTCGCAAGGTCGGAAACAGCCCGGGTGCACGATGGACCTCGTCGAGGATGACGAGCTTGTCGAGGTGGGTGGTCAAGAACGCTTCAGCGTCCTCCAGGCGCGCACGATCTGCGGCAGACTCGAGGTCGAGATAGACGCTGGGGCAGCGGCGACCAAACTCCAGGGCGAGGGTGGTCTTCCCGCATTGACGCGGCCCGAGGAGAGCCACGGCCGGCGACTCGGCGAGACTTTCGAGGACACGAGGCTCGAGAGCGCGACGAAACATCCAGGAAATTGACGCATACTGATGCGTCTTTTGCAAGGATAGGCGGCCGGCGACGCGTCGAGTCGCAGCGAGCGCCCGCGGGCGGTTTCACTCTGGTTGCCTCACCGGGCCCGTGCGAGGCTCCGGCAGCCGGACCCACGGAGACGCGCTGATGATCCCCACGTCCTCGGACTTGCTCGCCGATACGCCACTCTTTCGGGCCCTCAGCGTCGAGGAACGACAGCGCATCCAAGCCGAAGCGACGCAGCGCCGCTTCGCCGCCGGTGAACTCATCCTGCGGGAGGGCGAGCACGGCCAGACGATGTTCGTCGTCGCCGAGGGCGCGGTGCAGGTCTTCTCGCGCGGCCAGGGCGGTCAAGAGGTGGTCCTCGCCCGCCTGGAGCGGGGCGATGCCTTCGGCGAGCAGGCCATCGTGTCCGAGGCCTCGCAGCGCACGGCGAGCGCACGCGCCTTCGAAGACGTGGTGCTGCTCGAGCTGTCTCGCGCGCACCTCCTCGCGGCCATCGCCTCCGACGGCGAGCTCGCCGCGCGGCTCCGGCAGGACGGCGAAACGCAACGGCAACACCGGCGAGAGGCCCTGCAGGCCGCGCTCTTCCAGTCCTTCGACCTCGAGCCCGCGTCGCTCGACGCCGAGGTCGTCCGGTTCGAGCGCTTCGCCGCGGGCGAGGTCATCTTCCGCCAGGGCGACCCGGGCGCCCGCGTCTACGCCATCTCGACCGGACGCGCCGGGGTCTCGGTCGTCGAGGACGGCGCGGAGCGCCCGATCGCGGAGCTGGGCGTCGGGCAGTTCTTCGGTGAGCGCACGCTGCTCGAGGGCACGCCGCGCAACGCCACCGTCACCGCGCTCGAGGACCTCGAGGTGACGAGCTTCGACGGCGCGTACTCCGTGTCGCTGCACCAGAGGAACGGCGCCCTGAGGGCGCTCATGGAGTCGCTGCGCAGCGTCTACGCGCTGCCGCGGCGCGGCGTGATGGTGATCCAGAGCGGACGCCTCGAGGGCGAGCCGTGCCTGACGACCACCTGGCGTCTCCCGGACGGGCGCAGCGTGGTGGCGACACGCTCGGTCGGGCGCTCCACCTTCGTGGCGGTCGTCGCGGGCGCGCACCCTACGGACACGGTGCCCTTCGAGCGTAACCCCGCGGGCCAGCGGCGCGCTGTGCTCGTCGAGGGCGACCACCTGGTCGGCGTCACCTCGGACGGCGACTGGACCGGCCTGGGGCCCACCCTGGAGTGGATCCTCGACGGCCGCACCGTGGAGGCCTTCCAGCTCGCCCTCTTCCGTGACCTGGGGGAGCTCGAACGCCGCGATCCGAGCCCGAGCAGCGATGACCGCGAGATCGTGTGCGGCTGCGTGCAGGTGACCCGGGGCGCCCTGCTCCGCTGTATCGCAAGCGGCTGCCACACCCGCGACGCGGTCGCCGCGAAGACCGGCGCCACACTCGTGTGCGACGGCTGCGGGCCGCTGGTCAACGAGCTGCTCGGGCGCAGTGACCTGGCCCCGGCTCGACTCGTCGAGGTGCTCGCCCACACCCCGGACGTGCGTTCGTTCCGCTTCGTGCCGCAGTCGGGCGAGTGCAAGCCGTTCCTGGCGGGTCAGCACGTGGTGCTGCAGGCCCGCGTGGACGGCAAGTGGGTCCAGCGCGCCTACACCCTGTCCTCGGCGGCGCAGGAGACGCGGCACTACGAAATCACGGTGAAGCGCGAGCCGCGCGGCCTGCTCTCGCGGTGGCTCTTCGATCGGATGCGGCCCGAGGACCTGCTCCGCATCTCAGAGCCCGCCGGGCACTTCCGCCTCGAGGCCACCCACACCGACGACGTCGTCTGCCTCGTGGGCGGCATCGGCGTGACCCCCGCCGTGTCCATGGCCCGCACGCTCGCGGGCGGCGCGCGCGCGTACCGGCTGCATCTCGACTACTCCGTCCGGAGCGCCGAGGACGCTCCCTTCGCCGCGGAGCTGCGCGGCCTCGCGACCTCGGACCCGCGCCTGAGCCTGCGGCTGCGTGTGACTCGAGACGAAGGGCGGTTGACCCGAGCCGCCCTCGAGGACCTGGTCGAGCGGCACCCTTCCGCGACCTTCTTCTTGTGCGCCGGCGAAGACTACCTGCGGGAGGTCAGCGAGCATCTGCGGGCGCTCGGCGTGCCCGAGGCGCGGATCCTCGTCGAGGTCTTCGCGCCCGCCGGCGCCGCGGCCCCCAAGCCCCCCGCGTCTGCCCACGGTCACTTCGACCACAGCACCCTCACCGTGCCCAAGAGCCCCGTCGAAGAGGCCGAGCAGTTCCTGCAGCAGGTCTACCTCGAGATCGGCGCCTCGGGCGCGTTCGCCGCGCGGTGGGCCGCGGTTCAGTCCGAGCTCGCGCGCACCGGCACGTGGGTTCAGACCGTCGACGAGCTGACCCACGGCGCACGCGTCGCCTGGCGCAACAGCACCCGGTGCGTCGGCCGCCTCTACTGGCAAGGGCTCACGGTCCGAGACCATCGGCACGTCACCACCGAAGACGAGATGTTCCAGGCCCTCTTCGAGCACATCGACTCCGCGACGAACGGCGGCAATCTGCGCGCCACCATGACGGTCTTCCCCAGCGGCCAGGGCCCTACGAGCCCGCGGGTCTGGAGCACGCAGCTCTTTCGCTACGCCGGCTACCGCGCCGACGACGGCTCGGTCCTGGGCGATCCCGCGAACCTGGAGCTCACGGAGGTCGCGCTCGCGCTCGGGTGGCAGCCGCCGAAGCCTCGCACGGCCTTCGACATCCTGCCCTTGATCGTCCAGATCGGCGGGCGCCGGCCCCAGTTCCGCGACATCCCGCGCTCCCTCGTGCTCGAGGTGCCGATCATTCACCCCGACCTGCCGTTCTTCCAGGAGCTCGGCCTCAAGTGGTACGCGCTGCCCGCCGTGTCGAACGTGCTGCTGGACGCGGGGGGTGTCATCTACAAGGCGGCCCCCTTCAACGGCTGGTACCAGGGCACCGAGATCGGCGCGCGGAACTTCAGCGACCCTTACCGCTACAACCTCTTGCCCGAGGTCGCGCGGCGGATGGGCCTCGACCAGACCTCGGACCGCACCCTCTGGCGGGACCGCGCGCTCCTCGAGCTGAACGTGGCCGTGCTCTACTCCTACGAGAAGGCGGGCGTGAAGATGATGGACCACCACGCCACGAGCCACGCCTTCGACCAGTTCGAAGCGGCCGAGCGCGAGGCGGGCCGCGTCGTCCATGCGCGGTGGAACTGGATCGTGCCGCCCATCTCGGGCTCCGCCGTCACCATCTTCCACCGCGACACCTGGCAAGACATCACACTCAAGCCGAACTACTTCTACCAACCGGCCCCGTGGATCGAGGACACGTCCTGGCGATAATGGCGGGAACTTTCGGGCGACCGACGGGTCCAACCCTCCCGAAGTCTCACTCGAAGGGATGCTCCCATGCACCGCGAAGCTCTGCCTCTCGCCTTCGAATGTCCGATGGACTGGCGCGCGATGAAGGGCGATGACCAGCGCCGCTATTGCGGTGCCTGCAACAAACACGTCGTCAACCTCTCGGCCTGCGGCAATGCGGCCGAAGCCCGCCGGACCCTCGAGGCGGCGGGCCCGTCGCCGTGCATCCGCTACACGAGCGATGCCTCGGGGCGCGTGCTCTTTCGCGGACCCAGGACCTCCCTGCGCGCCCTGGCCCTGGTCGCATCGGTGTCGGCCGCGGCGGCCGGATGTGAAAAACAGTCCGCCGGAGGATGCGCGCCGTGGAAGGTGCGGAAGTCGACCAGGCAGGTCACAACGATGGGCCTGATGGTACAAATACCCCCGGAGCCTGAATCGAGGCCGCCGGAGTCCGCCCCGCCGCGGTGAGACCCGTCTCTACCGCCCCTTCACCCGCGGGTCCGCCTGCGGGGCGAACACTGCGTCGGCGTGCCCGCTCTCGGGGCTCGCGATGGTGGCGCCGCCGTCGACCTCGAGGATCGCGCCGGTGACGTAGCGGCCGGCGTCCGACGAGAGATACAGCGCCGCGTCGGCGATGTCGTCCTCGGTGCCCCACCGCCGTAGGGGGAGCGCCTTCGTGATCTTTTCGACGAGCTCGGCCGTGGGGCTCGCGACGTTTTTCATGCCCCACGAGCCCTCGATCGGCCCGGGCGAGATGCCGTTCACCCGCACGCCGGCGGGGCCCCACTCGAGCGCGAGGCACTTGATGAGCATGTTCAGCCCGGCCTTCGACGCACACACATGCGCCTGGAAGTGCAGCGGCTTCACGGCCTCGGGCGCGGTGATGGCGAGCATCGACGCGCCGGGTGTGTTCAAGTGTTCGAACGCCGCGCGGAACACATGGAAGGTGCCGAGCAGGTCGATGTCCATCACGGCCTTGAAGCCGTTGGAGCTCATCATCTTGGCCGGCGCGTAGAAGTTCCCGGCCTGGCCGGCCACGACGATGTCGAGCTTGCCGAAGGTCTCGACGGTCTCTTTGATCGTGGCCTCGATGCGCGCGTAGTCGCGCACGTCCCCCGGCAGCCCGATGGCCTCGGCGCCCAACGCGCGCAGCTCGGCGGCGGCGGCGGCGGTGCGCTCCTCGTTGCGGCTCAAGACCGCGACCTTCGCGCCGTGCTCGGCGTACCGCCGCGCGATCGCCAGGTTCATGCCGCGGGTACCGCCGGCCACGTAGGCGACCTTGCCCTCGAGAATGCGCTCTCCGAACGTCTTCGACATGGTCCTCAGGCCTGGGTGGAGGACGCCCCCTGGGCGCCGGTGAGATGGGCGGCGATCTTGTTGCCGAGGTCCTCGGCGGCCGGAAGGAGCGCGGGCTCGAGCATGGCGTTCACGAGCGGCCCCGTGGGCCCGCCGGCGTCCATGCGCAGCGTGAACCGCAGGCTCGCCGTGGCCGCGCCCGCGGCGGCGGGGGTGAAGGTGACCTCACCGAACTTGCGCTTGAAGAGCCCGCGGAAGAGCCACCGCAAGAAGCGCTGGAAGCCCGAAACAGGCGCGGCGACGACGGCGGCCGGGGTGTCGGCGGTCACGGTGGTCATCTCGAAGAGCCCGCCGCCCTCGACCTGCTCGTTCTGGCCCGTGAGCGTGAACGCGACCCGCCCGGGGCCGTTCCACTCGGTGATGTTCACCTCGAGGCGCACGGTGCGGCTCAGGATCCCGACGTCGCCTTTGAGCGTCCAGATGGACTTGGTGTCGCTCAGGATCTCGTGCTTCTGGTAGCCCGTCAGCATGGGCGCCCAGTTGTTCATGTCCTGCACGAATTCCCAGATGCGCTCCACCGGCACGGCGAGTCGGCGTTCGTAGGTGACCTCGGGCATCGTCAGCGCCCCCCGCCGGGCCGCGCGCCGGCAGCGTGTCGCGCAGCGAGCCACCCGAAGGTCATGGCGACGCCGATGGTACTTCCCGCACCAGGGTAGCCCGGCCCCGTTATGCCGGCCATCACGTTCCCGGCGGCGTACAGCCCCGGAATCGGCCCGCCCTCGACGTGCAGCACCCGCGCGTCCACGTCGACCCGCGGCCCACCCTTGGTGCCGATGGAGCCGGAGTGGACCGGGAGCGCGTAGAACGGCGCCTTCTCGAGCGCGCCGAGGTTCGGGTTCAGTGTGCGCGCCGGATCGCCGTAGAAGCGGTCGTAGAGGCTGTCGCCGCGCCCGAAGTCACGGTCCTTGCCCTCGACGGCGAAGGCGTTGAACCGCGCCACGGTGGCCTCGAGCCCGGCCGGGTCGATGCCCATCTTTGTGGCGAGCTCGGCGAGCGTCGCGCCCTGGGTGATGAACTCCGGCGTCTGCATGCCCGGCACGGCCGTCACGAGGATGTACTTTTCGAGGAACTGCCGGTCGACGATGAGCCACGCCGGCAGGTTCGGCCGCTCGTAGGCGTTCGGCTCGAAGTTGAAGAACGGCTTCATCAGGTCGTTGTAGTTCGCCGCCTCGTTCACGAACCGCTGGCCGCGCCGGTTCACGATGATCGAGTGCGGCAGCGACCGAATCGAAAAGTCCCCTCGATTCAAGGGTTTGCCGTCGTACTCCTCGCCGGGCACGACCACCGACGGACACCACCAGGCCTCGCCCACGTTGCCGAGGTCGGCGCCCGCGGCCATGGCCATACGCAGCCCGTCGCCGGTGTTCGTGGGCGGGCTGTTGGGGTGCGTGAGCGGCACGCCCAGAAAGCGCCGCACGAGGCCGGCGTCCCACTCGAAGCCGCCGGTGGCGAGGAGCACGCCCTTGCGGGCTTTGATGGCGATTTCCTGCCCGCCCTGCCGCGCCACCACCCCGCAGATGCGGCCGTCCTCCTCGATGAGCGAGAGCGCGGTCGTGTCGAGCTGCGGCTCGACCTTGCGGTCGAGGCAGCCCTTGAGCAGCCGGCCGATGAGCGAGCCGCCGTAGCACACCATGCCGGCCTTGTAGCGCTTGCCGAGCTCGGCGTAGGGCAGCGCGAGGGGCTTCGAGAACACCCCCCACGTCATCGCCTCGGTCACGGTCATGGGTGTGCCGCCGAAGATGGGGCTCCGCCGGAGCTTGTCCTTCCAGGGTCCGAGCTCGTTCGTGTCGAAGAGGCCCGCCTCCATGGAGCGGCCGCCCGGCTTACCGCCCGGTAGCTCCGGGTGGTAGTCCGGGTACTCACCGAGCGCGACGAACTTCAGCGGCGTGGACGCCTCGAGCGCGCGAATCATCTCGGGCGCGGCGTCGAGGAAGCGCTCCAGCAGCGTGTCCTCGGTGCGGTCGTCGGCGATCTTGCGCAGATACGTGAGCGCCTCGGCCCGCGAGTCCGAGACCCCGACCTCGGCCATGTGCGGGTTGCACGGCACCCACACGACCCCGCCCGAGACCGCGCTGGTGCCCCCGACCCGCCCGGACTTCTCGAGCACCAGGACCTCGGCGCCCGCGTCCCGCGCGGTGATCGCCGCGGTGAGCCCAGCGGCGCCGCTGCCCAGCACCACCAGGTCGGTCTCTCGTGCGTACTTGCGTTTTCCGATGCCGAACATGGGTGTCCTCAGCGCGAGGCGGCGTGCTGCGCGGCGATGAAGCCCCACGTCAGGCCGCGAAGATTGGAGAGCCCGCTCTGGTAGCCGGCGCCGGTGTCGAGGGCGGCGGCGCTGTTGCCGGCGGCGTAGAGTCCGGGGATCGCGTGGCCGCGCACGTGGAGCACACGCCCGTGCACGTCCGTGCGCAGGCCCACGGCGTTGATGCCCACGCCGACCGGGCGCAGCGCCAGGCCGCGGAACGGCGGCTTGCACACGGGCCCGATGTGCGAGTTGGGCCGGCGTTTGTCACCGAACATCATGTTCGCCCAGGGGTAACGACCGCGATCGTAGTCGGGGTCGGTCTCCACGAAGGTGTTGTAGCGCGCGAGCGTGCGCTCCAGACCGTCCGGGTCGATGCCCAGCTTCACCGCGAGCTCGCGGGGTGTTTCCCCGGACGCCATCAGCGCCTCGGGGATCTCGGCGCCGGGCATGAACGTGCCGAAGGAGTAGTTCTCGCGGAAGTTCTGGTCGAGGATCAAAAACGGCGGCAGGTTCGGGTGCACCTGCTGCTTGCCGTCCCAGGCGTGACAGCGCGGCAGGTAGTCGCGGTAGAACGACTCGTCGCAGAAGCGCTGCCCCGCGCGATTGACCCAGAGCGCGTGCGGGTAGCCGCCCTCCCAAGACGCACGATAGAGCGGGCGGCCGTCGTGCTCCTCACCGGGCACCTGGTAACCGAAGAACATGCCCAGGTTGTAGGGCGGCACCCCGGCGAAGGCGGCGCCGACCTCGCCCCCGAGCAGGTGGTTGTCGCCCGTCACACTCGGCTGCACCGCCGAGACCCAGGTGGGCAGGCCCTCGTAGTACTTCGGCAGCTCCGGGTGCCAATCGTAGCCCCCGACCCCGAGCAGCACGCCGCGGGTGGCGCGCACGCGGAAGTCCTTGCCGTCGCGCTGCGTGAGCACGCCGACCACCGCGCCGCCCTCGGTCAACAGCGCGCGGGCCGGCGACTCGAGCCACAGCGGGATGCCGCGATCCAGGGCCACGGCCTTGACGAAGTACGCCATCATGCCGGGCCCGAAGCCGCGCTGGTCTTTCGACAAGCGCTTGCCCATCAGGCGGAAATCCCAGTGCAGGATCGTCGCCAGACCGCCCCACGCGAAGAGCTCGTCGTGGGTAATGCCCGGCGGCAGGTGCGGGGTCTGCCACGTCGGCTTCTGCCACGGCCCGAGGGTCGCACCGTCGAAGAGCTCGACCTCCAGGTAGCGGCCCGCCGCGGCGGTGCCGGGGGCGTGCGGGTGGTGGTAGTCGGGGAAGCCCTGCACGATTTTCCACCGCACGCCGGCCTTCGCCTCGACGTAACGCGCCGCCTCGGGCCCTACGCGCAGTAGGGTGTCCTGCAGCTCGGGCACCTCGTAGCCGCCGCCCAGGAAGCGCAGGTAGTCGCGCCCCGCCTCGGGGGAGTCGGAGAGCCCCGCCTCGGCCATCTTGTGGTTGCCGGGCACAAAGACCTCGCCGCCGGAGTAGGCGCACACGCCCCCCGCCTTGGCGGACTTCTCGAGCACGAGCACACGCAGACCCGCGTCGTGGGCCCGAATCGCGGCGGTCAGGCCGGCGAGGCCGGAGCCCACCGCGATGAAGTCGACCTCGTGGTCGAATCCGGCCATCTCAGCCGGCGACCTGGGCGATGTGCCGCGCGGCCTCGCCGAACTCGCGCACGAGCCGCGCGACGATCTCCTCGGCGGGCTCGATGGACTGCATGCGACCGACGATCTGGCCCACCGGCGAGGTCAAGAGCGCGGTGCCGGGTCCGTCGGGGTTCGCGAGCGCCGACTGGTGAATCCGCGTGGTCGCCTCGGCCGTGAGCACGAAGTGCAGCGGCACGGGCAACGGATCGGGGTTCTCGGCGGCGTCCCAGGCGTCGGACCACGCGGTGCGGAGCTGCCGCGCGGGCTTGCCGGTGAGCGCCTTGGAACGCACGGTGTCCGACGACGACGCGTTCAGGAGCTTCTGCTTGAGCACGTCCTTCACGTCGCTCTCGGCGGCCGTGAGCCAGATGGAGCCGGTCCAGATGCCCTGCGCGCCCAGGGCGAGCGCCGCCGCGGCCTGGCGCCCGCAGCCGATGCCGCCCGCGGCGAGCACGGGCACATCCCCCACGGCGTCCACCACCTCGGGCACGAGCACCATGGACGCGATCTCGCCACAGTGGCCGCCCGCCTCGGTGCCCTGGGCCACGATGATGTCCACGCCGGCGGCGACCTGCTTCAGCGCGTGCTTCACGCTGCCGGTCATGGCCGCGACCAGCATGCCCTTGGCGTGGGCGGCCTCGATGATGTCCTCGGGGAAGGCCCCGAGCGCGCTCGCGAGCAGGGCGACGTTGCGCTCGAGCACGAGCTCGACCTGCGGCCGCGAGGTCTCTTCGGTCCACGCGAGGAGCGCGTGCCAAGAGGTCTGACCGTCCGGCAGTTTCGGCACCTGATGCTTCTCGAGCAGACCCTCGAGGAAGGCGCGGTGCTGGGCGGGGATGTACTTCTCGTAGTCGGCGGCGTCGGCGCTGCCGGCGCTCACGTACTTCGCGGGCAGCACGATGTCGACGCCGTAGGGCTTGCCGTCGGCGTGGGCCTCGACCTCGTCCATGGCGGCGCGGAGCTGCTCGACGTTGTAGCCCACGGCGCCGAGCACCCCGAGGCCGCCGGCGCGGCTCACGGCGGCGACGACCATGGGCGCCGCGCTGAACGCGAAGATGGGGTAACGAATCCCGAGACGGTCACAGAGGGGCGTGCGCATGGCGACTCCGTAGGACTAGAGAACGGTCTTCTCGACGACGAAGGGCATGCCCTCTTTGGGGTACTGCGAGAGCTGCGGGACGGGCGTGGGCACGAAGCCCGCGGGGATCCGGGGCACGCTGCGCTGCAGCAGACACGCGAGGATGAGCCGGGCCTCCATGAGCGCGAAGGCCTTGCCCTGACAGATGCGCGGCCCGGCGCCGAAGGGCATGTAGGCGCCGCGGTGCAGCCGCTTCTCGTTCTCTTTTGTGAAACGCTCTGGGCGGAACTCCATGGGCGACTCGAAGAAGCGCGGGTCGCGCTGCATGAGCCCGGGGCTGATCATGATCTGCGCGCCCTTGGGAATGCGGAAACCCCCGACCACGACGTCTTCGATGGGCTCGCGCATGAAGGTCCACACGGACGGCCAGAGCCGCATCGACTCTTTCACGACCATGTCGAGGTAGGTGAGCTGCGGCAGGTCGTTCACCGACGGCGTGCGCCCTTGAAGCACACGCCCGAGCTCGTCCTTGACCTTCTCGACCACGTCCGGATGGTGGGCCAAAATGTACCACATCCACGTGAGCGCGTGGGCCGTGGTCTCGTGACCCGCGAAGAAGAGCGTCATCGCCTCGTCGCGGATCTGGGTGTCGTTCATGCGCGTGCCGTCTTCGTACTGCCCGTGCACGAGCGTCGACATCAAGTCGCCCTCGTCGGCCTGGGAAGCGCGGCGCTCGGCCACGATGCCGCGGATGATGCCCTCGATGTCGCCGATGGCCTTGAGCTTGCGGCGGTTGGCGGCGCTCGGCCACCACCGGGGCACGGGCACCGGCAGGTTGATGTGCGCGCAGAGCACCTCGTTGATGTCGTTCATCGCGTCGCCGACGGTCTTCGCGCCCGCCTTCACGTCGCGGTTGAACAGCGTCTTGCCGACGATGCGCAGCGTGAGGGCGGTCATGTCGGTGCGGAAGTCGCGCGACTCGCCCTGCTGCCACTCGTCGAGCAGGTCCTGAGTGTACTGCACCATGACCTGCCCGTAGGCGTCGATGCGCTGCTTGTGGAAGGCCGGCTGCATCAGCTTGTGCTGCGCCTTCCAGTAGTCGCCGTCGCTCGAGAGCACGCCGTTGCCGAGGAACTCCCGGAAGATGCGTTTGTTGATCTTCGGCTTGTGGAAGAGCGAGGCGCGCGTGACGGTGATGTCGTAGGCGTCGTCCGGGTGGGCCACACTGTACCAGTCGAACATCGCGACCTTGAAGTGCACCACGTCCCCGTGAAGCGCCTGGGCCTTGCGGATGAACTCCAGCGAGTTGGCGTGGAAAGCCTTGGCGCTGCCGAGCACGAACTGCCCGGGGATCATCGGCACCTCGCGCGGAGTCTCGGGGGCCGGGACGGCCTGGGTCGCGGTGCTCATGGGTTTTCCTTCGAGGCGATCTCTTTGCCCCAGCGATAGTCCGGCTTGCCGCTCGGCTGGCGTGCGATCTGCTCGACCCAGGTGACCTGCCGCGGCACCTTGTACCCGGCCACGAACTGCCGACAGTGGGCGATGAGCGCGTCCACCTCGGGTTCGGTCCCTGGTCTACGTTGCACCACCGCGGCGACACGCTCCCCCCAGCGTGCGTCAGGCACACCGACCACGAGTGCGTCGTACACGTCGGGGTGCGCCTTCAGCGCCTCTTCGACCTCCTCGGGGAAGACCTTCTCGCCGCCGGTGTTGATGCACACCGAACCCCGGCCCAGCAGGGTGATCGTGCCGTCGTCGTTGCGGATGGCGAAGTCGCCGGGCAGCACCCAGCGCTGACCGTCGAGGGTGACAAAACGCTGCGCCGTCAGCTCGGCGTCCTTGTAGTAGCCGAGGGGCACGCGGCCCGACCGCGCGAGGCGCCCCATCTTGCCGACCTCGGCGACCTTGAGGTCGTCGTCGAGCACGGTGTTCGTCTCGTCCATCAGGAACGTGGGGCGACCATCCGGGCCCGGCTCCACGCCCGGATACGCGGTGCCCTGGTGACCGGTCTCCGACGCGCCGAAGTTGTTCAGGACCAGCGTGCTCGGCAGCAGCGCCTGGAGGCCGTCGCGGATGCTGGGCGAGAGGATGGCACCGGCCGAGGCGATGGCGACGAGGCTCTCGGCCTCGATGGGCGCGGCCTGCAGCGCGTCGAGCATCGGGCGCGCCATGGCGTCGCCCACGAGCGTGATGGTCGTCACACGCTCGCGCTCCACGAGCGACCAGATGTCCACGGCGTCGAAGGTGCGGCTCGAGGACAGCACGACCTTGCCGCCGGTGAAGAGCGCGATCCACGCCCCGAACTGCGCGGCCCCGTGAATGAACGGCGCCGCGGGCAGGATCGCCATGACGAACGCGTCCGGAGAGACGGCGTTCTCGGCGAGTTGCTCCGGCGCGGAGATGGGCTCACCCCCGGGTGCGCCGCCTTGCAGCCCCGCGAAGAAGATGTCCTCGTGGCGCCACATCACACCCTTGGGCATGCCGGTCGTGCCGCCGGTGTAGATGACGTAGAGGTCGTCGCCGGAACGCTGGGGAAAGTCCGTCAGCTCGGGAGTGCTCGCGAGCAGGTCCTCGTAGTCGTGGAAGGCGAGGCGCGTCGTGGGCGGGCCGCTGCCGTCGTCGAGCAGCACGAGCGTGCGCAGCGCGGGCAGGCCCTGCATCGCCTCTTCCAGACGCGGGCAGAGCTCACGCTGGGAGAAGATCGCCACCAGGTCGGCGTTCGTGACGAGGAACCGCAGCTCCGCAGCCACATACCGGTAGTTCAGGTTCACCGGCACCGCGCGGAGCTTGAACGCCGCGATCATGACCTCGAGGTACTCGGTGCCGTTGAATAGGTGCAGGCCGATCTGGTCGCCGGCCCCGATGCCCTGGGCCGCGAGGTGTCCGGCGATGCGATTGGC
>JBMOFP010000128.1:0-18211 GCA_049318805.1 Bradymonadia bacterium | reverse complement strand
ATGTCGGCGCCCGCGGCGACGGCCTCGCGTGACAGGCGGAGTGTCTCGGCGAGCGCGTCGCGGTACAGCCCGAGCTGGAAGTCCCGCCACGGGGTCGCCGCAGGCTCGAAGCGCCGCTCCAACAGGGTGTGAGCCGTCCGCGCGAGCTCCTCGAAAGGGGCGCCGGTCGGCAGGGGCGCGTCGTGGTCCAGGTGGTCCCGCATCGCGCGGTACTCGGCGTCCGTCGGGCGCCGGCCGAGCTGCCGCGTGAAGTCGAGCAGCAGGAAGTAGCCCTTCGAAGCGATGGGGACCACACCGAGGCGCCGCAAGAAGAGGCTCATGAGCGGCGAGTGATAGTTCTTGGCCTTCGTGACCGAGACACACAGTCGACCGGCACGATCCGCCACGTAGCGGAACGCCATGAAGTCGTTCTTCTGGGTCGAGTTCGTCGCAAAGAGCACCGGCCGGTCCGGGAGTGTGTCCCAGCCCTCCACGTGGAACCGCGTTCGCGCGAGGCGCACGTTGCTCGTGAAGACCGTCCGCGCGAACTGCGCCCAGGCCGGCGCCGGCAGCACGCGGTAGTCGCGGTAGAAGCGCTCGGTCAGCATTCTTGGCCTCGGTGTCGTCGAAGAACCTCGAGCACACGCGCCCGTATCGCGGGTGGCAGCTCCGGATAGGCGGGCACGAAGACCCAGTGCCGGGTGAGCTCGGTCATCAACGCGTCGTCCATCGCGACCACGTTCGATGTGCCCGAGGCGTCGACGTCGACCGCGCGGAGCGCCGCGCGCGCCACCTCGGCGTCGCGCACGTAGGCCGGCAGAAGCCAGTGCCCATGGACCGCGTGGGCCGAGCCCGGCACCTCGGTCCCGGCGGACACCTCGCGCCCCCACGCGGCGCGTGCGTCGATCCGCGCCGGGGCGGGTCGCGTGAGGCGCTCGGTCAGAGTGTCGAGCAACGGCGCACAGGGGCGCCGTCGGAGCGCGGCGAGCAACGCCTCGTCCGAGAGCCCGCCGAAGCCGCGGGCCAGACTGCGCACCACGTCCCCGGGCACGACCCCCAGCGCACGGAAGCCCGCACTGAACGTCGAGTAACCCAGCCGTGTCTGAAGCAGCAGAAAGAGCAGCGCGCGCAGCGCCTTGCCCGCGTAGGTTCGCCGCGTTTGTAGGGGCCACGCCGCCTCGAGGGCGCCCATCCGCGCCCGCAGCTCGGGCGAGGCCACCCGCACGAGGGCGCCGCCCAGGGCCGTCGCGGTCTTGATCGTGCCGAAGCTGAAGTAGGTGACGTCAGCCTCGGCGCTCCCCCGCCACGAGGGGCCCGAGTAGGCCTGGGCCGCGTCTTCGAGGCCGACGAGGCCCAGCCCGCGCGCGTGCTTGAAGACCGTGTCGACCTCGGCCCGGGCGCCGAAGAGGTGCGCCACCAGCAGCCCTCGTGTCCGCGCCGTGCACGCGCGCTCCACCGCCTCGGCCGTGGGCACGAGGTCGGCCCGTGTCATCGGCAGGGCGACGGGCACGAGGCCGTGCAAGCGCAGCAGCGTCGCCATGTCGCTGATGTTCACCGCGGACATCAGCACCTCGGTCCCCGGCGGCCAATCCAGCGCCGTGAGCGTCGCGTCGAAGGCCGACCGGACGGACAGGAAGGCGAGGCCGTCCCCTTCGGGCGCCCACAGCCCCTCGAGCCGCCGGCGGGCCGTCTCGGGGCGACCGAACGGCAGGCGGCGCAGAATCCTGAGCGCCGTGGTGAGGTCCAGGTCCATGCGGTGCGGCGGGTAGACCACGCCGATCGCCTAGGCCGGACCGAAGTCGAGCCCGTAACCGCGGAGCTTTCGTTGCAGCGTGCGGCGGTTGATGCCGAGGATCTCGGCGACGCGCGTCACGTTGCGGTGGCGGGCGAGCAGGCGCTCGATGTACCGACGCTCCAGATCGTCCAGCGTGACCTCGGTCTCGGGGTCGCCGTCGGTCGTGAGCGCGGCCACGTCTGTCGGCGCCGTCGCGATCCGGGCGCCGAAGGGATTCGCGTCCAGCATACGCCGCAGGAGCTCCGCGTCCGCTCGGCCGTCGGTCGCGAAGAGCACGAGTCGCCTCGCCAGGTTCACGAGCTCGCGCACATTGCCCGGCCACGGATGGCTCTGGAGCACGTCGATGGCCTCGGCGTCGAGCACGATGGGCCGCCCGGACAGCACGGTCGTCCAATGGTCGAAGATCGGCAGCACATCCTCGGGGCGCGCCCGGAGCGGCGGCAGCTCGAGGGGCAAGACCTGCAGTCGGTAGAACAGGTCCTCACGGAAACGCCCGGCGCGGACCTCCTCGAAGAGGCTCCGGTGTGTCGCGGCCACGAGGCGCGCGTTGAAGGGCCGCTCTCGGGTCTCGCCCACGGGCCGGTAGTGACGGGTCTCGAGCATCCGCAGCAGCTTCGGCTGGTGCTCCAGGGGCAGCTCGGCGATCTCGTCGAGGAAGACCGTGCCCTCGCCGGCCTCTTCGAGCAGACCGATCTTGCGGCCGGTCGCCCCGGTGAAGGCCCCGCGGCTGTGGCCGAAGAGCTCGCTCTCCACGAGGTCCCTCGGCAGGCACGCCATGTTGATGGGCACGAAGGGAAACGCCGCATGTCGAGAGCCGCGATGCAGCGCGCGCGCGGCGACCTCCTTGCCCGTGCCGGTCTCGCCGGTCAGGAGCACGTGCTCGTCGGCCTGGGCCAGTCGCTCGAGGACGGCGCGGAGTCGCTGCATGGCCTCGGATTGGCCGATGAGCTCGTCCGTCGCGCGCCCGAGCCCCTCCGCGGCCTGTCGGAGCACGGGCTCGAGCCCGTCGGCGTCCACGGGCTTCATGAGGAAGGTGTGGGCGCCCAACCGCATGGCCTCGACCGCATCCGGCACCGTGCCGTGGCCCGTGAGCACCACGACGGGGACCCGACGTCCGATGGTGCGGCGCAAGACCTCGAGGCCGTCGAGCTCGGGCATCCGCAGGTCGAGCACGACGACGTCGGCCCGCTGACCCTCGCTGGTCTCGCCGCGCTCGAGCAGCAAGACGGCGTCGCGGGCGTCCCCCACGGTGTCGACCCGGTGCCCCTTGCGTCGGAGGGCCTTTGCCAAGGCGAGGCGAAAGGGCTCGTCATCGTCGACGAGCAGCACCTCGAGGGGAGCGTTCGCCAGCACCATGGCGGGCGAGTGTATCACGGGGCGGGCACGTCTCCGACCGTGCGTGTCTCGAGCGCGAGGATCGCGGCGTTCTCGGCGACCCGCGTCAAAAACTCCACCCGCATCGACTCGCTGCGCAGGTTGGCCGCGCGCCGCGAGAGCGCGCCACGAGCCGCGGTCAGGCGCTCGTCGTAGGTCGTGTCGGCCCCAACGGCGGCGCGCGCCGCGAGGTCGACGGCCCGCAAGAGCATCTCGCCTTCGCCCACGCCGCCGAGCGCCGCCAACCGCGTCAACGCGGCCTCCGTGCAGCCGACGGCCTCCCCGGCTCGACCGTCCGCCAGGTGGGCCTCGGCCACGATCGCCAGCGCGAGCACGTGCAGCGGGGGCGCCTGCGCCTCCAGTACGGGCAACGCGCGACCCACCTCGACGAGGGCCTGCGCCGGTCGACCCGTCGCGGTGTGGATGCGCGCGAGGTAGAGGCGGCTGGCGGCCGCCATCACGGCGTCGCCGCGGCTCTCGAAGTGGTGCACCGCCAGGGATTCGGCGTCGAGCGCCTCGTCGAGGCGGCCGAGGCGCAAGAGCGCGTGACCCAGGTTGTGCCAGGCCGTCGCTTCCAGCCGAACCAGACCAAGAGAGGCGGCCTCGCGCGCGGTCGCGTCGAGCTCCTCGAAGGCGCGCTCGTAGAGTCCGAGCTCGATGCACACCGCCCCGAGGTTGCCGCGGACCCCGCACGCCTGCCGGGCGAAACCCGCGCGATGGAAAGCGTCCAGGGCGACGACGAGCGCCGCCACGCAGTCGCCGAAGTCGCCGCACCGCCACCGGCGCGCGGCGCGGGTGCGCGCGAGGTGAGCGTCCGCCGGGCTGGGCAAAGGCGCTTCCGAGTGCAGCGCCGCGGCGGCGTCGTAGAGCGCATCCCCCTCGGTGTCACGCGCGCGATCCCACGCGAGGCTGGCCGCCCGACACAGCGCGATGGCGGCGGCGCCCCGGGCGGCCGGGATCGTGGCGCGGCGGGCCTCGAGCTGAAGCCGGGCGGCCCAGAGCGCCTCGGTGTCCGCGGCGCCACGCGCCATGGAGAGCACGTCGCCCACGGCGCGGAACCAGGCCACGGTGCCCGCCTCGATGAGCCCGAGCGCCGCCTGCAGGCGTTCAGCGCCCGCGGCGGTCTCGCCCTCCCATCCGAGCGCGTGACCGAGGCAGGCGAGCAACGCCCCCCGCGTCGACCCATCGGGCGGAACGAGGCGCTCCACGGCCTCGACGGCGCGCTCGGCCACACGCCGCGCGCCCGCGAGGTCGTTCTGGTCGAGCCGGTCTTCGGCGGCCCGCGCCCACCAGGGGCCCGCGAGGCGTGTTTCACCCGCCTGCGCCCAGTGCTCGGCGATCTCGAGCGGATCGGGCGACGACTGAACGGCGAGCCAGCGTGCGACACGTCCGTGGGCCCGGGGGCGGTCCTCGGGGGTCCAGGTCGCGCGCACGGCGTCCCGGACGAGGTCGCTGGCGAAGCGCCACTGCACGCCCGCGCGCACGATGAACTCCGCATGGCACAAGGATTCCAGCGCGCGTTCGACCAGGTCGCGCGGGAGCTCGCCCAGCACGGCCCGCACACCGTGGGCGGTGAAGTCCCGCCCCAAGAGGCTCGCGCCCCGGAGCATCCGCATCTCATCGGGCGTGAGGCGCTCGAGCCGCGCGTGGACCATCGCGAGCACAGACACCGGTAGGCTCTGCTCTCCTTGGGCCGCCACGGCTCGGAGCAGCTCCTCGAGGTAGTGGGGGTTGCCCTCGGCCCGCTCCAACAGGCCCGGCGGCACGACCGTGGCGCCGAAGACCGCGGCGGCGATGCGCGAGACGGCGGGCGCCGGGAGCGGCAGAAGCCGCATCGAGGCGAGCTGTTCGAGCAGCGACCACGACGTCGGCCCCTCGTCGGCCTCGTCCCCCGAGGTGGGATCCGAGGGGCGCGTGAGCACCAGCACCAGCACCGGCAGCCCGTGCACCCGCTCCATCAGCCAGGGGAGCCACGCTCGGGTCGTGGGATCGAGCCATTGCGCGTCCTCGAAGGCCAAAACCGTCGGCGCGCGCTGGGCAAAGGCGGTGATGATCGCCCCGAGCACCTCGCGCACCCGCGCCTCGAGCTCACCGGGGGCGCTGCGGGCCGCCTCGAGCTGCGCGGAGGGTTCCGCTTCGGCGACCCGACCCAGGATCGCGTGGAGAAAAACGGCCGCCTCCTGGGCGCGCGCCTCGCCGAGCAGCGAGACCAGCTCGGCGCCGTCGTCTCCGGTGCGCGCGAGCAGAGGCTCGATCAAACGCCGCACCGCGCTCCACGGGCGTCCGCGCTCGATGCCGGAGCACTCCACGACGCGCGTTCCCGGGGCGACGGTCACGACCCGCGCGAGCCACTCCTCGCGCAGCCGGGACTTGCCGATGCCCGGCTCGCCCTCGACCTTGACCACGCGGGCCCGGGTGCGGCTCTCGACCTCGAGACGAAAGCCCTCCAGAAGGCGCAGCTCGTGGTCCCGGCCCACGAAGGGCGTCGGGCGTCCGAGCACGGCGCGCGCGGCCCCGCCGGCGTCCGAGGACCCGAGGAGCCACCGCACCCCCGCGTTCGCGCCGGTCTCCGGCGGTGACAGCACAAAGGCGGCCGACAGGAGGCCCGCCGTGTGCTCATCGACCAAGACCCCGCTCTGGCGGTCGACCGAGGCACGATCGAGGGCATCCGCCGCCGCGTCGACGACGGCGCCGAGCGTGGTGGGACCGGTGCCGATGCGCAGCGCGCCCGTAGCGAGGGCGAAAGGCACCTGGGGCGCGAGGTCGTGGAGCGCGAGCGCGAGGCGGGCGGCCCGCGCGGCCCGGTCCGTGGCGACCCCCGCGCCCTCGAAGGTCACGAGCATCGAGCCGTCGGCCAGGCCCTGGGGAACCGCCTGGGCGTCCCGCATCTCCTGGTCGAGGCGCGCCCGCCAGGCCGCCGTCTCTTCGCCCGAGAGTGTCGGCGCACCCCCCAGCCCGCCGATGAGCAGGATCGTGAGGTATCGCAGCTCCTCGATCCCGAGCCCGGGCGTCTGCTGGTGGGTGCTCAGGTCGATGGGCCCCGAGACGTGTCGGCGTGTCGGACCGACGAGGGCCCGCGCGGTCTCGGCGACCTCGGCGGCAGTCGCGGGTCGCTCCGACGGCTCTCTCGCCATGAGGCGTGCGACGAAGACATCGAGGCCCGGCAGGAGGTCGGGGCGACGATGGGCGAGGCGCGGCGGCGGCTCGAGCAGGACCTTGACCATGACGGCGAGGGGGTTCGTCCCCGGCCACGCGACCTCGCCCGTGAGACACTCGTACAGCACGGCGCCCAGGGACCAGAGGTCCGTCCGGTGGTCCAGGTCTTCGGCGGCGCGCGCCTGCTCGGGCGACATGTACGCCGGGGTGCCGATGACCGCGCCCGTTTTGGGTCCGTGCGCCTGCGGGTCGACCAACCGCGCGATGCCGAGGTCGAGCAGGCGGACCCGTTCGGGGCGCCCGCCTTCCAGAAAGAGGTTCTCGGGCTTCACGTCGCGGTGCACCACCCCGCGGGCATGCAGCGCACCGAGCGCGTCCGCCACCTGCGCGACGAGGTTCAGCGCCTCGGACGGTTCGAGCGGCCCCCGGCCCAGCGCGTGGTGCAGGTCTTCGCCCTCGAGCCACTCCAGCGCGAGCCATACGCGGCCGTCCGCGAGCTGCCCGGCGTCGTGACACCGCACGGGTACGGGGTGTTCGAGCGCGCGCAGGATCTCCGCCTCTCTCCAGAAGCGGCGTGCGTTGTCGGGTTCGTGGTCGCGCTGCACCTTCAGAGCGACGCGCCGACCCTCCGCGTCCAGGTCGAGGGCTTCGTAGACGACGCCCATGCCCCCGGCCGCCAGCGTTCGCAGGAGCCGAAAGCGGCCGGCGAACGGTTCATGCATTCGGGAAGGTGAAGTCGAGCTGGTCACTCTCGGCGGTCGCCGCGTCGACGACCACGTGGCCGCCCTTCTCGAGGCGGCCGAAGAGCAGCTCATCCGACAGGGGCTTCTTGATGCGCTCGCGAATCACACGCTCCATGGGGCGCGCGCCGTTCTGCGGATCGTAGCCCAGTCGGGCGAGCACGGCCCTCGCCGTAGGTGTGGCGTCGACCGTCACGTTGCGCGCCGCGAGCTGCTCCCCGAGCTGCTTGAGGAACTTGTCGACGATGAAGACCATCGTCTCCGGGCTCAGCGGGGCGAAGCGGATGCGCGCGTCCAGCCGGTTGCGGAACTCCGGGCTGAAGGTCTGCTTCATCGCCTGGTCGTCGTTGCCCATGGGCGCCGAGGTCGCGTCGTGGAAGCCGGGCCGACGCGACTGAAGGTCTCGCGCCCCGACGTTGCTCGTCATGATGAGCACGATGTTGCGGAAGTCCGCCTTCTTGCCGTTGTTGTCGGTCAGCGTGCCGTGGTCCATCACCTGCAGCAGCAGGTTGTAGATCGCGGGGTGCGCCTTCTCGATCTCGTCCAGCAAGAGCACGGCGTGCGGGTTCTTGGCGATGGCCTCGGTCAAGAGACCGCCCTGGTCGAAGCCCACATAGCCCGGCGGCGCGCCGATGAGGCGGCTGACGGTGTGGTACTCGGTGTACTCGCTCATGTCGAAGCGCAGGAGCTCGACACCCAGGGTCTTCGCGAGCTGGCGCGCGGCCTCGGTCTTGCCGACGCCCGTGGGGCCCGTAAAGAGGAAACACCCGATGGGCTTGTCGGGATGGGAGAGCCCGGCGCGCGCGAGCTTGATGGCCGCCGCGAGCTGGGTGACGGCCTCGTCCTGCCCGTAGACCGAGCCGCGCAAATCGGCCT
This sequence comes from Bradymonadia bacterium, assembly GCA_049318805.1. GTDB lineage: Bacteria > Myxococcota_A > Bradymonadia > UBA7976 > UBA1532 > CANLBD01. Next base: position 10,291 of record JBMOFP010000128.1, on the reverse strand, counting down.
CCAGGCGGCTCAGCCGGTCGCGGTCACTCTCAGCGACGCGCTTGGGCGGAATGGAGGCCATCCGGGACAGGGTCTCCTCGACGTCCGGCGCGTCCACGCGGGTCCGCCCGCCCAGACGCGCCGCCGCCGCGGCCTCGTCGACGACGTCGATGGCCTTGTCGGGCAGACGACGGTCGTTCATGTACCGAGCCGCCAGATCGGCGGCCGTTTCGAGGGCGTCGTCGGTGATCTCCACGAGGTGAAATTTCTCGTAGTGGGACCGCAAACCCTTGAGAATCTCTACGGTTTCCGCCGTGGAGGGCTCGCCGACCTCGACCTTTTGGAAGCGCCGCGCGAGGGCGTGGTCCTTCTCGAAGATGCGCCGGTACTCGGGCCAGGTGGTGGCGCCGATGCAGCGGATCTTGCCGCGTGCGAGCAGGGGCTTGAGGAGTGTCGAGGCGTCCATGGCGCCGCCGCTCGCGGCCCCCGCGCCGATCAGCGTGTGGATCTCGTCCACGAAGAGCAGCGCCTCGGGGAGCTTCTCCAACTGCCGGATGATCGCCTTGAGCCGGTTCTCGAAGTCGCCGCGGTACCGCGTGCCGGCGACGAGCGAGCCCACGTCCAGGGAGTAGACGCGACAGTTCTTGATCGGCTCGGGCACACGCCCCTCGTGAATCGCCAGCGCGAGGCCCTCGACGATCGCGGTCTTGCCGACCCCGGCGTCGCCCACGAAGACGGGGTTGTTCTTGCGACGCCGACACAGGATGTGAATCGTGCGGTCGAGCTCTCGGCTGCGCCCCACCATCGGGTCGATGCGCCCCGCCGCCGCCTCGTCGTTGAGGCACACGGTGTAGGTCTCGAGCGCGCTCTTCGAGGACTTGCCCTCGCCTTCGTCCTCGTCGTCACCGTCCGGGGCCCCGGCGCCGGCGTCGTCCGGATCGGCGACGTCATCGTCGTCGTCGTCGGCGCCGCCGTGGGACACGGCCTCGATCACCGCGAGGCGCGTCACGCCCTGCTGGCCCAGCAGGTAGATGCTGTGGCAGTCCGGCTGGGCGAAGAGCGCCACCAGCACGTGCGGCCCCTCGACGTGGTTTCGCTCGGAGGTGGCCGCGTTCATCATCGCGCGACGGATCGCCTGTTGGAAGCCGACCGAGGCCTCGACGTCGACCCAGTCCTCTCCCGGTGCGCCCTCTTGCGCGTCGAGGAAAGCCTCGACCTCACGCTTGAGGCGCCCGAGGTCGGCGCCGCAGCGGCGCAGCACCCGCGCGGTCTGGGCATCGAGCACGAGCCCGAAAAAGAGGTGCTCGGTCCCGGCGATGTCGTGCCGACGCGATCGCGCCATCTCGACGGCGAAATCGATGGCGACCTTGAGGCTCTTGCTGATCTGGACTTCGGCCATTTTCAGGGGTCCTCGCCCCGGTCGCGCCCGCCCTCGGGCTCGATCGAGAGTCGCAGCGGGTATTCGTACTCCCGTGCGAGGGCCTCGACCTGGCGCTTCTTGGTCTCGGCGACATCCCGCGGGTAGACCCCGGCGATCCCGAAACCGTTGTGGTGAATGTGGAGCATCACGTGCGTGGCCTCGCTCTGCGTCTTGTGGAAGAAGCGCATGAGCACCATCACGACGAAGTCTCGGGTGGTGTAGTCGTCGTTGTGGAAGAGCACCTTGTACATGGGCGGCCGCTGAACGCGGGGCCGCTCGAGCACGTCCACGCTCTCCTTGCGGTCTCGTCGGGTGTCCGGGGGCTTACGCTCGTCGGGGCTGCTCATGCTCTGCAATCCTGCGCACGCGCCGGGGCGCGTCAAGCGCCGCCGGGGATCAATCGGCCTATGGCGCGGCCGCCCCGCGCAGCGCCGTGAGCGCAGCGCCGAGATCCTTCGCGAAGGTCACGTCGGCGGCGCCGGTGTCGCCCAGCGCTTGCCGGAGCGCGACGGTGTGGGCGACCTCCGAGGCCAGGATGCTGGCGACGGAAATCCGCCTCTGGGGCTCGACGGTCTGGGCGATGAGGCCCAGGTACGCGGTCACCGCCTGGACCTCGAGCGTGAGGGACGCCAACAGGATCTCACGCTCGTTCGCGAGCGAGGGCAGCGTGTAGGTATCGGGCAGCTCCGGGAGCGCCCCGTCGAGGGCCTCGAGGGCCTCTCGCGCCAGGTCCTGATGGGCGTCGTGGTGCTCGGCGAAGCGCAGCACGGTGTCCCGAAGCGCCGGCGAGAGCGCGTCGGCCACGGCGCGGTGCGCGAAGGCGGCGAGGTCTTCCATGGTGTAGATGGTCACGAGCGTGCCCCGATCGGACTCGGGCAACACCCCACTCGGGACCGAACCCGGCGCGCCTCCGGCCCCCGAATCCTGCGGGCCCGCGTCGTCCAGGACGCGGGCGACGCTCTCGGGAAAACACCCGACCAGCGGCGCCGCGGCGGTACTCACGAGGAGCCCGCCGAGCCAGCCACGGCGTGTCGAGGTGAGGTCGCGCAGCATCGGCATCAAAAGGTCCCTACCAGGCCCGTATGGATGATCTGGGCCGCGTCGAACTCCGAGAAGTCCCAGTACTCGTACTCCAACTTCAGCTTCATGCCGGAGACCGGCAGTACGTTGATGCCGGCGGTGTACCGAAGGATGCTGGAGTCCGTACTCGACAGCGCCGAGCTCCGGAGCAGCGGCCCGGCTCTTCGGAAGCCGTCGACCCGGGCGAGCCACTCGAACCTCGAGGCGAGGGGTCCGTCGACCTCGACGTAGAAGCCGTCCCGTTGATGAAACAGGTCCTCGAGGGCCTGTCGATACCGGTCCGGCTCGTCGGCGATCTCCGTGCGCCGAAACAGCACCTCGCTGCGCAAGTTCAGCCGGTCGTAGCGTGTGTAGAAGTCGATGCCCCCCAGCAGGTACGAGAGCTCCCCGTCGTCGTCGTAGTGGCCCCACATCGCGCTCGCGCCCAACGCGACCCAGCGCCAGTCGCTGCCCGGCAGGTTCGGGAACGCGAAGGTCACGCGGCCGCCCACGCTCGGGGTCCGGTTGTTGTCGGCGACGTATTCGGTGCGGCTGCGGATGAAGTCCAGGTCACCGGTCGCGGCGTCGCCTTTCAGGCCCGCGACCGCGTAGGCGCTGTACGAGAACTCGACGACCTCGCCGCGGACGGTGCCGAAGAGCTCGACGCCGTTGTCGGGGTAGGGTTCGGGGAGTACCGCGAGGTTGTACTGGGTCCGACGGAGCATGCGCCCCATCTCGTAGGGCAGCGGCTTGGTGGCGGAGCGGTGGTTCGCCGGGTCGTGGCGCAGATAGAACTCACCGAAGGGCACGGGGAACCGGCCGGCGCGCACATTCAACGCGTCGTAGATCGACCAGTCGAAGTACGCCATGTCGGCCATGAAGCCGTGGCACCCGTAACAGACCTTGGCGCTCGCCGAGAGGTGCTCGTCCACGTCGGCCACGACCTTGAAGGCCACCTCGGCGTTGAGGCCATAGTTCGTGTCGCTCAGCAGGGCGCGCTCCTCGTCCCCGTCGGCCGGGCTGATGAGCGTGGGCTGATTCACGTAGATGCTGCCGGCCGCGTTGAGGTCCGCGAGCAACGCCAGGGCGAAGAGCGTCGCGGTCATGGGGTCTCCTCGGCGGAGGGTCGGGCGCGCAGGGCCGCGTGCGCTTCGAGGAACTTCACGATCTCACGTTGCTCGGCGATGGAGATCCCCGCGGCCGGGTGCTTGGCCATCCGACGCACGTACGCGGGCCATCCCCCCTGCCCCACGTTGGCTTGAAGAGGACGATCCAGCTCATGGCACCGCGTGCATCGCTGCTCCAGCAACGCGTAGCCTCGGTGGGTCTCGGCGGGGTATTGGGCCAGGTCGACGGGGGGCCGCGCGCCACACCCCTGCAGGGCCGCGAGGCACACGCCGGCCGCGAGCGACAGGCGAACGAACGCGCTCATGGTCGAGCTCCTTCCGCGATCCAATCCACGACGAGCTGTCGATCCCCTTCGCTGAGTGGGACCCCATTGAGAGGCATGCGCGAGCCGAAGGGCGGGCTCGACGAGGTCTTTGCCAGCACCAGACTCTCACACGGGCTGCCCGGGACGACGGCGCGCTTCGAGTTCCGGCCGCCCTTCAGCGCGGCCGCGCGGTTCGAGAGGTCGAAGCCCGTGACCGTCACGCCGAGGCCACCGGGCGTCGTGTGACAGCCGCACCGCTTCGAGAAGACCGCCTCGTGGACCGCGGCCCAGCCGACCGAGCGTTCAAGGTCCGAGTCGAGCAGCCCGCAGGCCTCCGGGGAGTCGCCGGGCACACCCGCGTCCACCTCGGCGCCGATCTCGGGATCGCCGACACCACATCCCCCGAAAAGCACGAGGGCGACGACGAGGAGTCGGGCACACTTCACGGGGCCTCCAGTCGCAGCTCATAGCGCACCCGGACCTCGCCCGTATCGGGTCTCCGTTCCAGGCGCGACACCCCCTTCACCGCCCCCGAGAGACACCGGGCCAACGCGACCTCACCGGTGACGACGGGCGCCGTGAAAAATCCATCTCCGTCCACCCCGAAGTCGACCTGAGCGGCCTGCCCGACGGCGAGCGCCGGCAGCGCGGTCACACAGGCCTGCGCGCGCCGCTCGATCTGCTGCAGTGCGCGTTTGAGCTCCGCGGTGCTCGCGCCGCCCTGCACCTTCGAGGACGCGACGACGCGGGGCGCCACGGGACGCACGACGGGCGGCGCGGCGGTAGGTGCGGCCGTGGCCGGCACCGGCGCGGCGACCACGGGCGCGGCGGTCGGGGGCGCGGTCGGCTCGACGGCCGACCGCGGGAGCGGGGCCGGCGGGGTTTCGCTCGGCGGGGTCGGCGCCGGGGCCTCGGACGCGGCCGCGGCGACTCGCCGGCTCGGGGGCGACGTCCCGCGGGCGCTGGGGCTCGGGGGCGGCGGCGAAAGCGCGGTCGGACTCGTCGGCGCGACGCTCGCGGCGGCTTCGGACGCCTGAGCCACGGGGGGCGCGACGACGGTCGCCGGCGCAACGACCTGGGGCGCCGTCGGAGGCGCTGAAGCGACGGCGACGACGGGCGGGGCCGCGCTCTCCGCCGTCGGCACGGTCTCCGTCTTCGAGCCCGACGACAGCGAGACGAAGGCCGCGGCCGCGCCGAGCCCAGTCACGAGCACGCCGCCCGCGATCCAGAGCCACCTGGGCCGCGACCCGCTCGCGGCCTCGGCGTTCGCCTGTGTTCTCGCCGTAGGGGGAGCGGGCGGAGGGCTCGCCAGCGGTCCCTGGCCCGCGCCCGAGTCGAAGGCCTCCGCCATCGCGCTCACGGCCCGCGGCGGCACCGCGCCCGAGAACTCCACCGTGCCCCGCGGCGGTGCCCACAAGCCGACCAGCGCCGCGTCCATCGCGTCGACAAAGGCGTTGAGGTCGTCGAATCGGCCGGACCGCTCCCGGTCGAGGGCGCGCATGATCACGGCCTCTGCGCCGTCCGGCAGGAGGTCGACACTCACGAGCTCGCGCAGGCGACGGGGCGGCTGCGTGATCTGCTGCGCGATCATCTGGAGCGGGCTGCCCCGGTTCACCGGGAGCTCCGTCGACACGAGCTCGTACAACATCACGGCGACGCTGTACTGGTCGGCGCGCCCGTCCACGACTTTGCCGAGGGCCTGCTCGGGCGCCATGTAGCCCGGGGTCCCGATCACGTCCCCTTCGCGGGTGATCTTTCGGTCGGTCTCCAAAAGCGACTTGGCGATGCCGAAGTCCAGGATGACGGGGAAGGCCTCACCGCGGCGCGTCTCCACCATGATGTTCTCGGGCTTGAGATCACGGTGAACGATGCGGGCCTCGTGCGCGTCCTGGAGCGCGAGGCAGACCGGTCGCATGAGGCTCCACGCCCGCGCGATGGGCATGTGCCGGTCCTGGCTCTGGAGCTCACGCAGGTTCGGCCCCTGCACGAGGCGCATCGCGACGTAGGGCATGCCGTCCGTCGTGAGCCCCATCGTGTAGATGTCGATGATGTGCGGATTGCCGAGCTGGGCCGTAGCGCGGGCCTCTCGTTTCAGTCGCTCGAAGGCCTCGGGATCATCCAGCAGCTGCGCGGCCAGGAGCTTCACGGCGTCGTTGCGCCCGAGGTCGACGTGCTCGGCGACCCAGACGGTCCCCATGCCACCGGCACCGAGCTTGCGCTTGAGGCGGTAGGCCGTACCGGGGAGCTGTTTGCCTTCGTCGGAATCGGCCATCGCGGGCTAACCTAACAGAGGGTGAACCCGGTCGCGAAGAACGGGCGACATCAGCGCGCGTCGGCGCCACCCAGGTTCGGGAGGGCCGCCCTCGGGCGTCCGTTCCGGTCGATCCCGCCCCCGCGCATCCCGGGGCGCCGCATCTCACGACGGTCTTCGAAGCGCCAGACGCGGTCGTTCCCGACGAGCGACGGCTCGACGAAGCCCGCGTAGGTGTCGACGCCGTCCGCGTCCGCGAAGAGGCCGAGGCACAAGGCCGACTCGAACTCCGCGCCCCGTTCGCCCGAGTTCGAGGCCCCGAAGGTCGTGCCGTCCGGGGCGTCGTAGCGATCGCTGCCGCCGCCCTCGAGGAAGAGGCCGACCCCGTTGTCGTTGCCGCCGCCGACCCCCAGGCCGGGCGCGGCGTAGGTGTCGTCTCCGGAGTAGTCCGCGAGGAGCCCGACGCTGAAGTCATGACCCTGTCCCACGGAGGTCCCGATGATCACCGGGCCGAGGGTCTCCGGCGACGCGACGAGCGGCAGCCCCGCGTTGTAGCGGTCGTTCCCCGCGCCCTCGTAGAAGAGGCTGATCGCGAAGTGCGCGCTCGAGCCCTGCACGTAGTAGCGCCCCTGGTACACGTCGTTGCCCGCGACGTCGGTGAAGATGCCCGCCCCGAACCAGTACCCGGTGCCCTGCCCGAAGACGTCGACGGTGTAGGCATCGTCCCCCGCCTCGTCCCGGAGCACGGCGAGGCCGCCCGAGGCCCAGGTCCCGTCGGCGTCCGCGCGCCGGCCGAACGCCGCCCCCTGGGCGAACGAGGTGTTGGAGCCGTTCGGGTTCTGCGGATTGTCGTAGAGGATCGTGCCGCCGAATTGCGGATCCCCGAGCAGCGCCGTGTAGCGGTCGTCCCCGGCGAGGTCCACGAGGACCCCGGCGCCCCGCACGCCGCCGAAGGCTTGTCCGGACTGCACCACGCCGTAGGTGTCGCGGCCGGCCGTGTCCAGGAGCAACCCGAGCCCGAACGCCGCGGCGCCCTGACAGCCTTGCTCACACGCGTAGGTGTCGTTGCCCGCGGCGTCGTGCAGCACGCCCACACCGCCCACCGCGGCGCCCTGCGAGCCGCGCAGAGACTGGTACAGGTCGTCCCCGGCGAGGTCGAAGAGGAGCGCCGCCCCGAGCACCGCCGCGCCCTGGCGGTAGACCGTGGAGCGGCTGAAGGGGCGGAGGCCGGCGGCGCGGCCGTCCTCGTCCGCGGCCGGGACCCCGGCGACCTGGGGCGCCTCGTCCATCTCGGGGTAACCGTAGCGGTCGTCTCCGGCGAGCTCGACGACCACGGAGACCGCGGCCGTCGCGTTGCGGGTCGCCGCGACCGGGGCGAGGTAGACGTCGTCGCCGCCGGTGTCGACCACGAGCAGATACGACGCGGCGCCCTCGATCGTGCGCACGCCCGCATCGTTCACGACCAGGCGCCCGTAGGGTGTGTTGAGGTCGACGGCGAAGCCCTCGAGGCCGACGAAGGGCCGCCAGTCGATGTCCTCGACCGTGGCCGCGAGGTCTCGGGTCGCGGTGAAGAGCAAACCGAAGTCGAGGTCTCGTGCGAAGAGACGCGTCTGCGCGGGATCCGTGAAGTCGAGCCCGCGCAATCCGGAAACGAGGGCGCCGGGGAGCGCCTCGTACCACGCGTTGAGTTGGCCGGCCGTCACCGCCGCCGCGTCGAACATCCGCTTGCGCGCCTCGAGGGTGTTGGCCTGCGCGGCGACGACCCGGGCCACCGCCGCCTGAAGCGGCGCGGGCACGTCCGCGAACGCCCGCGTCACGGTCTCCCCGTTGAACTGCGCGCCGCGCCCCGCGAGGGTGTGGAGGCGACCGACCGCCTCGGCGAGGCCCCCGGCGGGTGCGTCGACCGGGGTCGGCTCGCCGGTCGTCGGCGCGTCGATCGCCGCGGCCTGCCGGGCCACGAGGTGCGCGATGGGGAGCGCGCCCCGGGCGTCCTCACCGAGGGCCCGCGACACGTCGGCCCCGAACTGCACGGCGCGCGGCGCGTCCCGGTGCACGGCGTCGAAGAACGACAGGCGGAAGGCATCGGCCGAGAGCGCGGTGGGGAAGAGACCGAGGCGGCTGCTGTCGAAGCCCGCGTCGCACCGGTGGACCCCGGCGACCTGCAAAGCCTCGTCCACGAGGCTGGGGGTCTCGGACTCGGCGAGGCACACGCAGGCCTGGGGGAGGCACACGCGCTGACCCGCGACGGGCGCGCACGTCTCACCGTCGCCACATTCGTCGTCTCCCAGGCACGGCAGAACACAGAACGCCGACACCCGCGCCGGCATCGGGGCCTCGCCCAGGGCGTCGAGGCAGACGCGTCCCGCTCCGCACGTCGCTCCGGCGCCGCACCGCGCTCCCAGCCCACAGCCCTCGGGACCCGTGGCCCAGCCGGGCCGGCACAGCCCGGCGTCACACGTGGGCGCCCCGCGCCCGCAGTCGCGCACGGTCTCGCAGCTCCGCGTACAGAGGCCGCCCACACATCGGTCGGCGCCCACGAGGCAGTCCGCATCGGCGCGGCAGGCGGCGCCGAGGTCCTCGGGCGGCCAGTCCGCGCAGGTCGCGTCCACGGGGGCGCACTGAAGCACACCCTCGCCCAGGTCGAAGCACTGAGACCCGCTTGGACAGCGGCTCTCGGGGTCGGCGCAGTCCAGACCGCAGAAGCGCTCCCCCGTGGTCTGGTTCGTCAGACAGATGGCCCCGGGATCGGGGCAGTCCGTGTCCTCCTCGCACGCGGCGCACAGCCCCGTGACCGGGGGGCCGCCGGCATCGGTCGAGGCCGCGTCGCCCGGAGGGGCGGCGTCGTCGACGGCCGCATCGCCTCGGTCGTCGTCCGGCGGGCTCGAGGCGTCGCGATCTCCGCCGAGGTCCAGGGGCGGCGCGGTGTCGGTCGCGACGCGGGCGTCGTCGGCGGGGCGTGCCTCGTCGAGCGCGTCGCCCGCGCCCGAGGTGGAATCGGCGCCACAGGCCCCGAGGGCGAGGCCGAGCGAGAGCAGGACGCGTTCGGGTTTCATGCGCCCAGCTTCGCCCGAACGGCGGCTGCGCGTCAGCTACAACCGGTCGTTGCGCCGCAGCTCTGACACTTGAGGCAGGAGCCGTTGCGCACCAGGGTCATGGCGTGACACTCGGGGCAGGGGTCCCCCTCGTAGCCTTTGGCCTTCGCCTGGCGGATCTGGTCGATCTCGGGGGTTACGCGGGCGGGCCCGCCCCCGGCGCGGCCGACACCCACCAGCGACGCCACGGGCGAGGGCCCGACGCGGAGCTGCGGGACCGGCGTGGGTGTGCCCGAGAGCGCCCGCACGTCGGTGTTCTGCCGGGTGAAGCCCGAGCTCTCGTGGGTCTCGATGCTCGATCCGGCGTTCACCGCCACCAGGCCCTGGTCGACCACCAGCTCCTCGGTGAACTCCGGCTCGTCGGCCTCGTCGTGCAGCGCGTCCGCGAGCAGGTCCTCGGGCTGGACCTGCGCCAGGTCGTTGCGCCCCAGGTAGCTGACGGCCAGCTCTCGGAACAGGTAGTCGATGACCGAGGTCGCCATCTTGATGCGGTCGTTGCCGCCGACCACGCCGTTCGGTTCGAAGCGGGTGAAGCAGAAGGCCTCGACGAACTCCTCGAGGGGCACGCCGTACTGCAGGCCCAGCGAGATCGCGATGGCGAAGTTGTTCATCAAGCTGCGGAAGGCGGCGCCCTCCTTGTGCATGTCGATGAAGATCTCGCCGAGGGCGCCGTCTTCGTACTCGCCGGTGCGCAGGTAGACCTTGTGGCCCCCCACGGTCGCCTTCTGGGTGTAACCACGGCGACGATCCGGCAGCCGACGCCGCCGCGCGAGGTAGCGCACGACGACCCGCTCGGCAATCTGCTGGGCGGCGAGGGCCGGACGGTCTACGGCGACGGGCAGATCGAGCTGCACGCCGTCCTCGGTGCTCGAGTCGTCCTCGAGGTCGAGCATGGCCGACGACAGCGGCTGGCTGAGCTTCGAGCCGTCGCGGTAAATCGCGTTGGCCTTGAGGCCCTTGCGCCAGGACCGCAGGTAGGCCTCCTGTACCTCCTCGACGGTCGCCTCGTTCGGCATGTTGATGGTCTTGCTGATCGCGCCGCTGATGAACGGCTGCAC
>JBMOFP010000127.1:0-18391 GCA_049318805.1 Bradymonadia bacterium | reverse complement strand
AGGACGCCCCAGTCACTGCGCCGGACGGGAGCGAAGCCTGCGGCGGCGCGCCGCCGAGCGAAGGTGCTACAGGTGCTTTCTGGGCGAGTGCGACGGACTTCGCATCGTGACTACAGCAATGGCCTGTTTCGCGGCGTGAAGTACTACACAGACGCGGGCGAGCTGAAGGGCGTGCGTGCCTTCTCGGACGCGATCGACGCGGAGTGTGGAGGCAGGGATGACTACGGGTACGTCCCGCAATGTACCCACAGCGTCAGTGAAGAGGTTGTCGATGCATTCGAAAGCCTTCTTCGGTCTTCTCTCTGACACGATCGTCCGTATGTAACGCGTGAGATCACCTCGGGGATCGTCGTCGAATCGAGGTCGACGGTCGGCTCCCCGAGTCGAGTCCAGACCAGCGTGAATCGACGCCTCTGGTCCGCCGCCGAACGAACACGACTCCGTTGCGACCCAGCGCGCGTTGCGTCAGACTTCCTGGGCAGCACTCGCTTGAGGCCAAGCTACGCGGTGCTTCGATCCGGACGTCGCCCACTGCCTACGAAAGCTGTCGAATGAAGACCACGAAAGTCAGGATCGGTCGAGCAGCCGCCGCGCGTTTCGCCGCGATCGCGGCCCTCGCGGGCGGGTGCCTCAGCGCGACCGAGGAAGAAGCCAGTGTCGACCAGAGCGGCGGGGGCCCAGGTGAGCAGAGCGGCGGTGGCCCAGGTGAGCAGAGCGGCGGGGGCCCAGGTGAGGACTCACCGGAGCCCCGACGCGGCTTCGATAGACTCCTCGTCGCGGGCGGGTGCGCGCAAAGCAACCGCGCGGACCTCGGTGAGGTGAGCCTCAACGTGGCCCTCATGGTACCCACGCAGGTCGGCTTGGTGCCGATTTTGCCGTTTGACCGAATCGCTCAGGTATCCACCCTCGTGGGCGAGACGCTCTCCCCGGAGAGCTTCACGTTTGGCCCGCCGTTGGTTGACGGCGAAAGGGCGAACGACGTGGGCGTCGCCGAGCCAGAGGTTCCGGAAGGTGAGCGGGTCGGTGTCGACTTGCAGCCGAGCGGTCTCGAGTTCGTCTGGAACGGCGGGGAGGCGCGCAAGGACGACGAACGACTCGTCGTCCTCATGCTCGACAACTCGGGCACCCTCGAAGGCCTGGACCCTCGCACGGGGGCCTACGCTCCGCAGACCGCGTCGGACGAAAAGGAGCAGCACATCACCTGGTTCCAGAACTTCGTGCTCAGCGAGGCGTTACCGGCGGAGACGACGTGGTTCTCGCTCGTATCGTTCCAGAACCGGCTGCCGGAGCTGACCGCGGAGTTCTCGGCGCCGACCCGGAATCGGGATGTGTTGCACAACCCGGACGTCGCGACGCCCGAGCCTGTGAACGAGAACGGCCTGGCGAAGATTGGGCGCAAGGAGGGCGGTGCGACCCCGCTCGCCTCCGCCCTCGATCGAACCTACGACGCGGTCATCGCCCAGAACCCGGACTTGAACCCGGTCATCGTGCTGTTCACGGACGGTGTCGAGGCGTCCGATGACCCGGACAAGAACATCGGCGACTCATCCCCGGTCTCACTCGAGTCCGTGGTGCCCACGCTCGTCAATCACACCGTCGATGGGGTCGCCTCTCCGGTGCCCGTCATCGTGCTGCACCTCCAGCCCACAGTGGGCTCGGGCTACCGCCGCGGGCGGGACAAAGACCTCGCGGACTTGGCCTGCGCCACAGGCGGGAGCTACATCTTCCTGGAGCGCGCTGACGACTTCCAAACGAACAACGATCTCGAGCCCTTGGTGCGCAGCCTCCTCGAGGGGCACTGGCGATTGACGACCCGGACGACCCTCGACGACGACTCGATTCCGGACGGGCCGGTGCTCCTGTCGACGGAGCTCCAGCTCGAGCTCGGTGATGTCACGCGGTCTGCGCCCATGACGTTCGACCGGAACGACAGCGACCGCCGCGACGGCCGGCTCTGGTTCTACAAGGACTGAAAGGGTCGTCCGAAGTTGTCCACCGGCTGCGCAAACCGCTCCGTCCGCGGGAGCCGAGTACCTCGGGTCAGCGCGCCTCACCCAAGGTCTTGGGATCGCGCTGCCCCGACCGCCGCGCCAGCGCGCACACCAGGGCGATGACGTCGAGCAGGTCCTGCGGACGACCGCAGGCGCGCTTGTTCCGAATCAGAACCTCGGCGGACGGGATCCACGCCGTCTGCTCCCCGTACGAGGTCTCGACGCGGGTCGCCCATGCGTCGTCTAAGTTCACACCGTCCGCGGACGTGAGGACGTCGATGCGGTTCGGCGGCACGCCAATCTGAAAAGCCGTGCCGGGCGGCTCGAAGTCCGCGGGGCGGACGCCCGACATCGGCGCACCGTACGCCGACAAGGCACGATAGACCCGCTCAGCGTTCGTCGGGTCCGGGCACACCCACAGGTCGAGGTCCTTCGTGGAGCGCGGCTCCGTGGACGGCCTCACCCCCTCGGCGCACAAGGCCGCCCACCTGTCGCTGAAGTCGGGGTTCGTCGCCCTCCTCACCTCGGAATCGACGGTACTCCAGGACCATCTCCCAGGCGGCTGCGAAGATGGCCTCGTGCCCTTGAGCTTGCCAGAACTCGAGATCGAACGAGCGGTCGTCGGCCCGCAGGTCGTGGCTCAGTCGCGCCACGCCCCGGGCGCGTCGAGAGGCTGCACGCTCGGCGAAGGTCGACATGGTGAGGAATGTACCACCTTCGCGGCCCGCGAGGCCGAGCAAAGTGCGACATGCGCGAGGCGGCGACGGGCTCGTCAGGGCGCGTCGAGACCTTCGAGCGTGGCGAACAGCGTCGCGACGTCCAGCGTGAGGTCCAGGCCCTCAAAGGCGACGCGACCCGCGCCCTCCACGCTCTGATACGACCAGCGGCCGCCCTCGCCGCGTGTGTACCACTCGACGCGACGGCTGACGGGGTCGATCAGCACATACACGTTGAGCGATGCGCACCGTCGCGCGTGGGCGAACTTGCCCCCGCGGTCCCACGACTCGGTCGAAGGTGACAGGACCTCGAACCAGGCGGTCGGGTTCTGGAGCGAACGGGGCCTCGGGCCGACGAACTCAGGTGGTCCGCAGACGATGACCAGGTCGGGGTAGAAGTAGGCATCCGTCTCGCGCACGTTGATCCGCTGGTCGGCCGAGAAGCTCAGCCAGAGGCCGCCTCGGAGCGCCACGCCGACCTCGACACTCAACGCCTCACGAACCGCGTTGTGCTCCGGCTCGGCGCCGGTCATGGCGATGACCTCGGCGCCGGCGAACTCGCGTTTGAGGGGCGCCTCGGCTTCCGTCGCCAGGTAGTCGTCGAGCGTCGGCCTGAGCGCGGCGGTCATGCAGCCATCATGGGAATCGAAGGCCGCGCAGTCAACTCACGCCTCGAGCACGACGAGAGGCTGCACGCACGCCGCGTGGAGCCCCACGAGAAAGTGGAAGTCGCCGCGCAGCAGCGGTCAGAAGGCAACTCCAACGCTTGCCGAAAGCGAATAGGGCCGTTGCCTTCAGGACGCAACGAGCACCGAGCCTCCATGAGCGCCGCGCGCGCCTACATCGACGGCCTCGCGGCGAGCGGCCGATACCACTTCACGACGGGCGAGGCGCGCAACGCGCTTGGCGGCTCGCTTCCGGCGGTTCGGGCCACGCTGCGGCGTCTCAAGAGGCGCGGTGAGACCGCTGACACCCATCGAGGCTTACACGTGTGGTGCCTCCCGAACTCCTTCGCCTCGGTTGCCTGCCGCCGCAGCAGTTCGTTCCGCAGCTGATGGACCTGCTGGGCGAGATCGACTCTGAGTGCAGCGCGACTGCACGGCACACCATCGGCCTCAGAGTTTCCAGGTCATGGTCGCCCAGACACGGAACTCGAAGCTCCGCGCCTTCAACGGGGCGCGAAGCACACCTCGGCACAGGACGAGTCGGCGAATCGCGGCACGTAGGGCTTCGGCTCGTTCGGGCCGGGTCGGACCCAGGAAGCGTAGGCGTAGCCTTGAACCAGCGTTTCGTTCGCCTCACGGCCCGCGAACATACACTCGAAGAGGCTATCGGTCGCCTCGCGATACCAGAATAGGCCATTGGCATTCGGACAGCTCGGAGTGATGAGTTCGGTGCAGTACTTGACACACGGGCGTGGCCGCTCAGCCGGCGGCACCTCTGGCCCAATCTCGGGCGGCGGATCATCGACACACGCGCGAGCGCAGGCGACATGCATGCTGTAGGCACGCTTGAACTGATTCGGGTCGACGGCTGGATCAAGTGAGAACTGTGACCACTCCGCAGAGATATCTGGTCCGTCCTCGGCCTTGAAGCGTTTTGATGCGTTGCCATTGGCGCATAGGACCTGGAGACAGCAGCGTTCGATAGCGCACGCGTAGCAATCATCCGAAGGCCCATAAACTGGATTACAATACAGCACGTCGAGACCCGACCATTCGTTGTCGAATTGTTGGCAGCCTTCAACCATATCGGTCGGTGGAGTTTCGCCGCCCCCCACGCCAGTGTTCGGGCAGTACTCGGGGTCTCTTGTCTGCGCGTCACTGCCCATGTCAGACGACGGAGCCGCGGCTGCGTCTGTCGTCGGGTCTGCATCGCGCGGTTGACACGCCCCGAGCGAAGCGGCGAGCGCGCACATCAACAGGGGGAGCGGAGTCGTTTTCATCAGTCGTACGCCCCTGGGGGGGAAGTTGAGAGCGCCTTCTGGAGTCGATGCCCATCAGAGCGAACCGGTCCGCGTCTTTTCAAGGCCCCTGAAACGGCAGCGCCCGTTTCATCGCCGCGCCCAGCCCGAGGCGCTCGGCCCGGCCAAAGGCAAACGCACGCGCGCCGTAGGCGAGGCCGAGCACAAACGGCGCGAGCGCGACGCCGAGCCGCACGGGCACGGGCCAGACGTCGGCGAAGGGCCGCAGCGCCATGCTCGCGAGGCCGCAGGCGAAGGTGCCGACGATGAAGCCGGCGACGAAGTAGAGGCCGTAGGGCCGCGGGGAGCCGGCGTCGCTCACGGGGCGCTCACATGCTTCGGCGGTACTGGCCGCCGCACCGGAAGAGGGCCTCGGTGATCTGCCCGAGCGAGCAACACTTCACGGTCTCCATCAGACACTCGAAGACGTTGCCGCCCTCGGTCGCCACCCGCTCGAGCCGCGCGAGCGCCAGGGCCGACCGCTCGGCGTTGCGCGCCTGGAACGCACGCACGCCGTCGATCTGCGCACGCTTCTCGTGCTCGTCGGACCGCGTGAGCTCGACCTCGATGACCCCCTCGGCCGGGTGGGGGTCCAGGAAGGTGTTCACGCCGATGATGGGCAGCGTGCCGTCGTGTTTCTGTTGCTCGTAGAGCAGCGACTCTTCCTGGATTCGCCCGCGCTGGTACATGACCTCCATGGCACCCAACACACCCCCGCGCTCGGTCAGCCGGTCGAACTCGGCGAGCACCGCGGCCTCGACCAGGTCCGTGAGCTGGTCGATGAAGTACGCCCCCTGGAACGGGTTCTCGTTCTTCATCAGACCCAGCTCCCGATTGATGATGAGCTGAATCGCCAACGCCCGCCGCACGCTGTGCTCCGTGGGCGTGGTGATGGCTTCGTCGTAGGCGTTGGTGTGCAGGCTGTTGCAGTTGTCGGCCAACGCATAGAGCGCCTGGAGGGTCGTGCGGATGTCGTTGAAGTCGATCTCCTGGGCGTGGAGCGATCGCCCGGAGGTCTGGATGTGATACTTGAGCTGCTGACTCCGCGGCTCCGCGCCGTACAGGTCCCGCATCGCGACCGCCCAGATGCGGCGGGCGACGCGACCGATGACCGCGTACTCGGCGTCGATGCCATTGCTGAAGAAAAACGAGAGGTTGCGCGCGAAGTCGTCGACGTTCATGCCCCGCGAGCGATAGTACTCCACGAAGGTGAAGCCATTGGCGAGCGTGAACGCGAGCTGTGTGATGGGGTTCGCCCCGGCCTCGGCGATGTGATAGCCGCTGATCGACACAGAATAGAAGTTCTGCACGTCGTGCTCGCAGAAGTAGGCCTGCATGTCGCCCATCATCTTCAGCGCGAACTCGGTCGAGAAGATGCAGGTGTTCTGGGCCTGGTCCTCCTTGAGGATGTCGGCCTGCACCGTGCCTCGGACCTTGCGCAGTGTGGCGGCGCGGACCTCGGCGTACTCCTCGGGGCCGACGACCTGGTCGCCCGTGAGGCCGAGCAGGCCGAGCCCTTGACCGTCGTGGGTGGGCGGCAGCTCATCGGCGCGGTAGGTCGGCGCCGGCCCGTGCTGGCGCAGCGCGTCGGCCACGGCCTGCTCGAACCGCCCTTCGGCCCGCAGTTTGCGCTCGATCTGCTGGTCGATGGCGGTGTTCAGGAACATCGCCAGGATCATCGGCGCCGGACCGTTGATGGTCATCGACACACTCGTGCTCGGCGCGCACAGGTCGAAGCCGGAGTAGAGCCGCTTCGCGTCGTCGAGCGTGGCGACACTCACACCGGAGTTGCCGACCTTGCCGTAGATGTCGGGGCGCTCGCCGGGGTCCCGGCCGTAGAGCGTCACCGAGTCGAAGGCGGTCGAGAGGCGCGCCGCCGGCTGCCCCTGGGAGACGAAGTGGAAGCGCCGGTTCGTCCGCTCGGGCATGCCCTCGCCCGCGAACATGCGGGTCGGATCCTCGCCGGAGCGCTTGAAGGGAAACACCCCGGCCGTGAAGGGGAACTCGCCGGGCACGTTCTCGAAGAGGCGCCAGCGGAGCAGGCTTGCCCAATCGTCGGTGGTGGGCAGCGCGACCTTGGGGACCGCCGTGCCCGAGAGGGTCTCGGTGTAGTTCGGCACCCGGATCTCCCGGTTGCGCACGGTGTACGCATACTCGGGCGCGGTGTACCGCGCACGCAGCGCCGGCACCTCACCGAGCAGGCGGCGCGACTCGGGCGAGAGGGCCTCGACGTGCGCGGCATAGCGCGCCCGTAGGCTCGCCGCTTCCGGGGCCTCGCCTTGCACCGGCGGCGGCAGGGGTCCCGCGGGCACGGCGGGGGCCGGGGCGCCGAGCTCGCACAACGCACGCTGCAGCCCGTCGGCCCGCGCCGCCCGGGCGGCCTCGTCGGCGCCGCGCTTCGCCCGCCCGCGCACACACTCGGCGATCTCGCTCAGGTAACGAACGCGCGCCGGCGGCACCACGACCGAGATCGCCTGCGAGCGCGAGCGTACGACGCCCGGGTTCCACCCCCCGCCCACGCGGGTCTCGAGCACCGTCATCAGGTGCGCGAAGAGGCGATCGACGCCCACATCCCCGAAGCGCGAGGCCATACACGCGAAGACCGGCATCTCGTCGAGCGGGCTCTGGAATCGCCCGCGGTTGCGCTGCACCTGCTTGGCGACGTGGTGCCGCGCGTCGTCGGCGCCGCGTTTGTCGGCCTTGTTGAGCGCGACCACATCGGCGAAGTCGAGCATGTCGATCTTCTCGAGCTGGCTCGCGGCGCCGAACTCGGGCGTCATCACATAGAGCGAGACGTCGGCGAGGTCGACCACCTCGCTGCTGCTCTGGCCGATGCCCGCGGTCTCGAGCAGAACCAGGTCGTAGCCCGCGCGCCGGAGCACGTGCAGCGCGTCGTGCACCGCGGGCGAGAGCGAGGCGTTGGACTTGCGTGTCGCCAGGGAGCGCATGAACGTGCGTCCCCCGCCGAGCGCGTTCATGCGGATGCGATCGCCGAGCAGCGCGCCGCCGGTGCGCCGCCGAGTGGGATCGACCGAGAGAATCGCGACCGAGCGCTCGGGAAACGCCGCGACCAGCCGCCGCACGAGCTCGTCGGTCAGGCTGCTCTTGCCCGCACCGCCCGTGCCCGTGATGCCGATCACCGGGGCCGGCGCGCCGCCGTGCCGCGAGACCTCGGCGCGCAGGGTCTCGAGACGCGCGGCGGCGTCGGGGTCCCCACCCTCGCTGCGCGCGTGCAGCGTCTCCACGTGCGTGAGCGCCCGGGCCACGTCGGGTGCGTGACGCCGAAAGACGCCCGGGGCCGGCACCTCCGCGTCGCCCTCGAGCAGGTCGCGCCGCGCCCGCTCGATCATGTCGCGGATCATGCCCACGAGGCCGAGCTTGCGGCCGTCCTCCACGGAGTACAGGCGCGCGACCCCTCGGCTGTGCAGCAGCGCGATCTCGCGGTCGGTGATCGTGCCGCCTCCGCCGCCGAAAACACGAATCTCCGGCCGCCCGCGCTCGCGCAGCAGCTCGACCATGTACGTGAAGAACTCGACGTGCCCGCCCTGGTAGGAGCTGATGGCGATGCCGTGGGCGTCTTCCTCGATGGCGGCCTCGACGATCTCGAGCACTCCGCGGTCGTGCCCCAGGTGGATGACCTCGACGCCCTCGCTCTGCAGCACGCGGCGCATGATGTTGATCGAGGCGTCGTGGCCGTCGAAGAGGCTCGCGGCCGTGACGAAGCGCAGCGGGGTCGCAGGCGTGCGGGCGACCGCGGGCGGGGACTCGAGGTGTTCGGCGGTGCTTGACATGGGCGCACGATACCGCAGTCGCGTGTTTCCCTCGACGTGAACCCGATGCGCCGCTAGGTTGCGCGCCGCATGAAGTTCTCCGATCTTGGTTTGTTGCCCGCTCTGCTCGAGGCCGTTGAGGCCGAGGGCTATGTCACCCCCACCCCCATTCAGCAGCAGGCGATCCCGCCCTGCGCCGCCGGCCGCGACCTCTTCGGCATCGCCCAGACCGGCACCGGCAAGACCGCCGCCTTCGCGCTGCCCATCCTGCAGCGCCTCGCCTCGACCCCGGTGGACGGCCACCGCGGCGCGCGCCCGATCCGCACGCTGGTGCTCGCGCCGACCCGTGAGCTCGCGTCCCAGAGCACCGAACGTTTCAACGCCTACGCCCGCGCCCTCCGCCCGACCATCAAGGCCGGCGTGATCTTCGGCGGCGTCGGTAAGCAGGGTCAGATCGACCTGCTGCGGGCCGGCATCGACGTGCTCGTCGCCACGCCCGGGCGTCTGCTCGACCTCATGGGCGATGGCTACGTGAAGCTCGATCGGGTCGCGATCCTGGTGCTGGACGAGGCCGACCGCATGCTCGACATGGGCTTCATCCACGACGTGCGCAAGATCGTGGCCGCGGTGCCGAAGCAGCGGCAGACGCTGCTCTTCTCGGCGACCATGCCCGACGAGATCGAGCGCCTCTCGAAGGACATCCTCATCGACCCGCTCAAGGTCGAGGTCACGCCCGTGGCCTCGACGGTCGAGCGCATCGTTCAGAGCCTGTACTTCGTGGAACGCCCCGAGAAGCGGCACCTGCTCGTGAAGCTGCTGCGGCGGCCCGAGTACACCCGCACGCTCGTGTTCACGCGCACCAAACACGGCGCCAACAAGGTCGTGGAGTGGCTGCACAAGTCGGGCATCGGTGCGGCGGCGATCCACGGCAACAAGTCGCAGAGCGCGCGGGAGCGGGCGCTGGACCTCTTCATTCGCGGCGACAACCCCGTGCTCGTGGCGACCGACATCGCGGCGCGCGGCCTCGACATCGACGAGGTCTCGCACGTGATCCAGTACGACCTGCCCAACGAGCCCGAGACCTACGTGCATCGCATCGGGCGCACCGCGCGCGCTGGTGCGGACGGCTCGGCGGTCTCGTTCTGCGAGATGGAAGAGCGTCCGTACCTGGTCGACATCGAGCGCCTCACGCGGCAGCACGTGCCGCGCGCGGTGGACGGCGAGTACGACTCGCCCCATCGGCCGCCCGCGGCCACGGACCTGGAGCGCAAAGGGGGTCAGCGCGCGCCCGCCACGGGGCCGCGCCCCGCGCCGCGCGCGCCGATGCCTGCGCAGCCGCGCTCGGCGCCCGCGCCGCGTCCCGCGCAGCCGCCCACGCCACGTCCCGCGCAGCCGCCCGTGCCGCGCGCCCCGCAGCCGGCGGTGCCTCGCGCCGCGCAGCCCGCCCAGCCTCGGCGCACCCCCGACGACCTCGGCGGATTCCGCCCGGGCGAGGGCACCGAGCGCGCCGCGGCGCCCACCGCCACGGGCGAAGCCGGCGGTGATGACCCGGCCCGCAGACGCCGTCGTCGCCGAGGCCGAGGCCGTGGACCCGGCGCCCCGGCGTGAGAAGGGCAGTCCACGGTTCCCAACGGACCGTGTACCCTGTCGAGGATGACACTTCGCCGCCCGTTCGCCGCGCTCGCCTGTGGTCTCGCGGGCTGCTTTCTCCCCCCTGACCGGGACCTGAGCCTGGCGGACGCGCAGGGCATCGTCGACGCACGTGTCACGGTCGACGCCGTGGTCGACTCGGACTCGACACCGCCGTCGCCGCCCGGGGATGCGCGAGCAGTGGACGCCGCGCGCCCCATGGACGGACCGCACGCCGACGTGCTCGACCGCGCCGACGTGCTCGACCGCGCCGACGTGCTCGACCGCGCCGACGTGCTCGACCCGACAGACGTCGGCCCCGTGGTACCGCCGGATGCGATGCCCCCCATCGCCGACGCTGGCCCCCCCGCGGTGCCGGGCTACGTACGCCTTGCGCCGAGCGTCTTCGAGATGGGGAGCCCGCTGGGCGAGGGCGGTCGGGTCGACGCGCGTGAGACCCAGCACACGGTCACGCTCACACGCGCTTTCTACTTGAAAGCGACCGAGGTCACGCAGGGGGAGTGGCGCGCGGTGATGAACACCGCCCCCGCGCGGTTCGCGGCCTGCGGCGATACATGCCCGGTGGAGCAGGTGAGCTGGAACGACGCCGTGGACTACTGCAACGCGCTGTCGGCCGCCGAGGGCCGCGACCCGTGCTACGACCGCGAGCGGCGCCTCGTGGGCCGCGGCTGTCCCGGGTACAGACTGCCCACCGAGGCGGAGTGGGAGTACGCGGCGCGCGCAGGCACCGACACCGCGTTTCCCGCGGGCCCGATCACCGTGATGGGCGAGGTCTGCGCACCTCTGGAGCCCAACCTCGCGCCCATCGGGTGGTACTGCGGCAACGCCGAAAACAGGACGCGCCCCGTCGCGACCCGCGCGGCCAACCCCTGGGGACTCTTCGACCTGCACGGCAACGTGAACGAGTGGGTCCACGACAACTTCGACGAGGGCTTCGGCAACCGCGCCGCCGACGCGGTCGATCCCCTGGGCGGGGCCAATCCCGCCGAGCGGGTCGTGCGCGGCGGGAGCTGGCTCGTCTACGCGAACGCCGCCCGCTCGGCGTCGCGAAGCCGGGCCGCGCCGGAGGTCCGCGTCGATCGCATCGGCTTCCGCACCGCGCGGTGGGAGTAGCTTCGTAGGCTCAGAACGCGAGGCCGAAGCCGAAGCCTTCGTGTGTGGATTCGACAGCCGCGTTCGAGCTCGCCGCGTCGTCGTCGAGCCACAGCCAGGTCGCCACGGCGCCCACGACGAGCCCGACCCCGAGCGTGGCGAGGCCGCTGTAGCCCAGGGTCCGCGCGCGCTCGTCGTGGCGGCGGACGTCGTCGGCGGTGCCCGCGTCGACCCGGCCGCCGTCCACGAATCGGTCGTAGGCGGCGTCGCCGTCCTCGACCGCGCCGCCCGCCAATACACACAGCACACCGCCGGTGACGAGCGCGGCGCCGGAGGTCACGGTCGTGGCCCACGCCCAGGGCGGCGCTGCGGGCGGGGGGGCGGCGACGGACATCGGCGTTGCCGGCGCCGCCGCCTGGTTCTGGTTACACAGGGCGATCAGGCCCGGGAGGGCGTTGGAGGCCCGCTCACGCTTCTCGGCGTCGGCGTCGGCGCGCCCGATGAACTGGGTGAATCGTTCGACGGCCGCGCACGCGGGCCGGGGCGCACCGATGCGCTCGTGGGCGCGCGCGGAGCCGTAGAGCGCGAGCGTGCGGAGCGGGTGCTCCGTGGGCATCTGGGCGAGCGTGTCCTCGAACAGCGCCGCGGCCTTCTCGGACTCGCCGGCCTGGGCGGCGGCCACCGCGGCCTCGTAGGTGGTTTCGACGGGATCCTCGGACGCCGAAGCCACGGTAGGTCCGCACAGTGTAAGGACCGCGAACAGAAGAGCGTTCCGTCGTGGGCGCGTCGTCATCGAACCTCCACGAGGCGACCGTCCACGCATTTGTGGTCGATGTCGACCGGCTTGCACGCGGCGAGGCGCGAACTGCGTGCGGCGGCGGCTTCGCGACCACCCGGGGTCGCGGCCAGCGTCTCGAGCAGACGCGCCGCGGGTCCGCAGCGGCAGGCGGCGAGCGCCTCGTCCACGGACCGTGTGAGCGGGGCGACCGTGGGATCCACGCGCAGAGGTGCCCGCGACGGTGTGGCCGGCGGCGGCCTGCGCGGCGGCGGCGCGGCGGAGGCGACGCTCGTCGAGGGGACGGCGCTGGCCGATGCAGGGACCGTGGTCGAGGGCGGAGCCGGCGCTTGCGGCGGCGCGGCGGAGACGAGCGTCGTTGCCGGGACGGCGCTGGCGGGCGCGGGGACCGTGGTCGCGGGCGCTGCCGACGCATGAGGCGGCGCGGACTCTACGACCCCAACGGCCTCAGAGCGCGGCGCGCGCCCTTCGGCGCTCGTGGGCGGCTCAGCCCCCTGGGTCTCCACGACGCTGCGCGCCGTGGGGTCATCGCGCTCGGTCTCATTCCCGGACGTGGACCAGAAGACCCACAGCGCGGCGACGGCGAGCGCAACCCCGCCCAGCCCCAGGGTCAGCGGCAGACGACGACGCGGCCGCAGCGCCGGCGGAACGGGCCGAACGAGGTCACTCGTCGCGACGGTCTTGCGCGGGGCATCGACCTCGACGATCCCCGGAGGCGGCTCCGGAGGCGGCTCCGGGGGCGGCGCCGAGCCCGGGTTGGGCGAGACCCGCATCGCCGTCGCACGCGGCGGGAAAGAGACCGGGGCCACACGCGTCGGCGGGCTGCTCGTGCTCGGTTTGGCCCGCGCGGCGCTCAGCGCCAGGGGGGCGGGCACCTCGTCGAGCATCGCTCGGCACTCGGCGACGAACTCGGCGATGGTGTCGGGCCGCTGAGTGCGGTCCTTCGCGAGCCCGCGCGCGAGGGGGCCGTCGAGGCACCAGAGGCCGGGGTCCGCGTTCGTCTCCCGCAGGCTCGGGATGGGCGCGGTGCACTGCTGCGTCAGGACCGCGACGGCGTCGTCGCCAGGGTAGGGCGGACGCCCCGAGACCAGCTCGAAGGTCATCGCGGCGAGGGCATACACGTCCACGCGCCCGTCCAGGTCGGCGTGCCCGCGGGCCTGCTCCGGGGACATGTACGCGGGCGTGCCCGTCACGAAGCCCGTCTGGCTGCGCGCCGCGCCCGTCCAGCGCGCGATGCCGAAGTCGATCACCTTGGGCACCGTGCGACCCTTGCGGTCTCTCGCGATGAGCACGTTCGACGGCTTCAGGTCGCGGTGCATGATGCCCTGGGCGTGGGCCTCGTCCAGCGAGTCCGCGAGGGCGTCGAGCACCTCGAGGAGCTCGCTCGCCGATAGAGGACCGCGGCGCAGTCGCCGCTCCAGGTCCTCGCCCTCGACGAGCTCCATGACCATGTACGGCAGGTTGCGCACGCCGAGCTGGCCCTCGCGTGTGATGCCGTAGTCGATGAGCCGGACCGTGTGCACGCTCGTGAGGCACGACAGCGCCTGGGCCTCACGCTCGAAGCGCTCGCGCGCGACCTTCATCGTCAAGGCGAGGCCGTGCAGCACCTTCACCGCGACCTCGCGGCCCAGCGGCTGCTGAAGCCCGCGATACACGCTGCCGTAGCCGCCGCCGCCCAGCAGACCGATGAGCGCGTACTTGCCGTCGAGCACCTGCCCCAGCAGCGGCGCCTGGTCGAGCTGGGCCATCGCCTTGGCGTCGAGCAGGTACAGCCCGTGCGTCGCGCACACCCGCGCGTCGGGCGTCGCGGGCGCCGCGCGACACTCTGGACACCGCATCGGTTCTGGGAGGCCGGTCGTCATAGGCGCGCGTCCCGGGCGCTCCGGGACCCGTGCAGCATGGACCGGATCTCGGGTCTGGAAAAGGCGCTCATCAACGCGGACGTACACACGCCGAAGCCTTGAAGCGCGCCTGTACGGACACGACGAGTCCGGGTACCGTGAATCGACCACGGTGGTGTGGGGGCAGGCGGGTCGATGAGGGCCGGAAGGCATCCTGAACAGAGCAAGCGGTCGACTCTGCGGGCGGAAGCCTCAGGCTTCATTCGCAGTCGCACCGCCGCGCTCGGCCTGGCCCTCGCACTGCTGCCCCTTGCCGCGGCCGGTCAGAGCGCGGCGCCGTCGATGTGCCCTCCGCCCCCGCCTGCGCCCTCCGCGCCGCCGAGCTTCGTCGGGCCGTGCCGGGTGACGACAGCCGCGCCCGTCGACCGGGAGGGTGGCCCGGGCGACCAGGTGCGTGTCTTCACCTACGATGAGCTTGGCCGGCGGACGACGGAGTCGCTCGACGAGGGTGACGACGGCCACGTGGACCGCGTCGTCGAATGGACCTACCACGCGTCTGGCCTCGTGGCGTCGGAGAGGAGCACGCTCTACCCGGTCGAGGAGGCGTCGGTCCTCGAGAAGGGCACGACCTACACCTATCTCGACGACGGTCGTTTGTCGGCGTGGACCGAGGAGCGGACGGGCGGCACACCCGGTCGGCCCGACCGGCTGACCCTGCGCGAATATGTCGGCGACACGGCCCTGCCCAGGCGGGACCTCGCCGGCACCGTGGCGTTCGACGCCGGGGCATGGACCCTCGCCCGCGCGGACGTCGAGGTGCTCTACACCTACGACGCCGCGGGCCAGCCCGCGACGCGTGTCGAACGTGTTCGACTCCACGGTGCGGATGAAGCCTTCGAGGACGTGCGACAAAGCGTCCCCGACGAAGTCCGCACCCACCGGTACCAACACCAGGACGCACGACTCTACGCCGAGCAGATCACGGTTGAACGCATGGAGGCCGCTGCGCCGGCAGATGAAGCTGAGTACACCCTGATTCGCTATTGGTACTGCCCAAACGGCGCGTGCACGATCGCGAACGCACGGTCGCGTTTGCCTTCCGCTACACGTCTTAGAGGTGTTCGAGAAACGTTCCACGAAGGGTGGCTACTCAGCCGCGAAGTCCATGAGCAAGAGTGGTTGGAGACGCCCGGCGACCCAATCCCTAAGCAAACGGTCAACGAAGCCTCGACATCGTACCAACGAGACGCTTCCGGCAACATCGTTTTCGTGGAGCGCTGGGATGGCATCGCAGCGCCCACCTATGATGTCTACGACTACGCTTGTTGGGCCAACCCGGATCCAGGAGAAGTCCCATGAGACTCGTCGCGCCGCTGACTCTGGACTCGGACTGCAAGTGCAACGGCTGCGCGCCCGCATCGGCGGTGATACCCGCGTTCGTGGTACACGGACCGAGCGTTCCCTGTGCGCAGCCGAGTCCACCGAAACCCGTCCGAGAGGTCCTCTGGGGCGGGTCGATCGCGCTGCGCCATCTCTTCGACGTGCCCATGAGCGTGCGTTTCGAGCTCAATGCGGGCACTCTTCTGTTTCGGGGGCGCCTCGGGCTCGCGCTCTCATTCGACGACCCTTCGACCGCTTACGTCGACCGGTTCGAACTGTCGGGTCAGGTCGAAGCGACCGCCGGGCGCGCCTACGGGTCGCTCTCGGTCACCTCGAAAGACGGGCCCGCGACTCGATTCGGCCTTAAGTCATCGAAAGACGGCTTCGTCATTCTGACGGCCAGCCTCGACGTTGTGCTCTCTCTTCAACTTCGACGCGGGCTGGAGCGTGTCGACTGCGACTCCGCGCGCGTGAAGGTCGAGGTCAGAGTGCCTGCGGAAAGCTCCACACATCGAGTCAGCGCCGAGGAGTATGGCATTGCATCACTGAGCTTCTCGCTGCACGGCCAGGCCATGGGGCGCACGTCTGCCGTGAACGCCGGACGAAACCACTGCGACGGCGACACTCGATCCTCGAGTCCGGCTATCCAGCGTGTTCTTCAGGTCCAGAGCGCCGCCGCGCGTATACAAATGGCGGTCGTTCGTCGGGACGTGGCCTTCGCCTACGCCCGGGCGCGACTGGGTCGAAGACTCATCGTGCAGCCGCACTTCATCTGGCCGAAACGGATGGTCGACGAAGACAGAGACGCGCGCGAAGTTGCGGCCGAAGCGGCGCGAGAAGAGGAACGATGGAGTCACCTCGTTCGACACCTCTTGTTGAACGGAATCGGCTTCGCGAACGACGTGTGGAACAAGGTTGGCGTGTTTGTCGGCGTGCTACCAGCGCGGAATCACGATGCGACGGGGGAAACGGGACAAACCGATGGGCCCGGTTCGTCTGTCTACGATGGGAACCGAGAAGGGTACGACGACTTCAATACGAGGTGGATGCAGTCGATCGTAGAAGGTGACCTCAGTGTGACCCATGTCTTCTACTTTCAGAGCTACACGAGAACCGGCAGGGGCGAAGGAAAGACTCCGGGTGGCACTTTTACGCCTCGAGATGACCCCAGCGCGACGGGTGCACCGAATGCCTACATCGTGACCGCGACCTCGCCGGTGCACTCAGATTTCGACAGCGGCGATGCGCAGACTGCAAGGTATCACCTGGCCCATGAGCTCGGGCACGTGCTGGGCCTGCAGCACCCGACCGTTCCCGAAAACCTAAACAGATGTTATGCAGTTGGCGGGAACTACCAGGACATCGTCCCCGGCACTGTAAACGGCTCTCCGAACACCGTGGCGTGTTCAGACACGCCCGATGACAGACGCAGCAAGAACTCCGTTTGGAACGGCTTGTACGCCACGAGAAACGCCCGCATGATGTATGTCTTTCGACCGTTCGAGCCTGACTACTGCGACCCGCGAACGGTGGCAGGTGATGCATGCGCCGGAAAGCTTGACCCTGATCGTCGTAGAGTGGAATGCGTGGGTATCGCGGATCCGGCTCCGGGAACTGTGGGATGCGCCCAGTAAGCCAGAGGCCGGAGGCGCGCGGTGCCCTCGTCATGTGGCGTCTACAACGCCGACACGCAATCTTCTCGTGCGTCGCATGGGTGTTGTTGAACGCGTGTTCCGGCGGCGACGCGGTGCGTTCAGAGTTGGAAATCGACGGGTCTCCACCCGTGGGTAGTTTCGACTCGATGTCGTCCGACGCACAGGTGGGGACCCTTGGGTCCATGGACTGCGGGACTACAACAGCGGGCGCCGGTCCGCGTGTCCAACCCTGGCCTGGACCGTGTGCTTCCCATTTATCGTTCCAGACCGACCACGAGGGCGGAGACTACGACTGGATCTACACGACGAGTGCTCACACCTACACATCGTCGGGACAACCACTGCTCATCGTAAGAGACAAGTACTCGTCAGAATTGCAGCCGAGTGATCCCCGATTGCCGAGCTGCTACGTAAGCCGCCTCTACCTCCGTGATACGACGGATGCGGTGGAGTTCTTCGAGCACGATCAACGTGGAAGACTCCGCTTTCATCGCGTTTACGAGCGGACTTTTGAGGGAGCGTGGGACGGAGAGGCTCGTGAAGAGTCGACGCCATTCCCCGAGGTACCGCCCGACCTCGAATCTTGGAAGTTCAGTTCGCGTGCTTGGTGGTACCGTGACGATGCTCTCGGTCGCCTTCACATGTATGCAGAAGACGAGGATTTCGATCTGCCGGAGTATGCTTCGCGACCACTCGAGAACCTCTCGGTCTACGAGTATGAGGGAGATTCGACACGCGTTCTGCGTGAGACCATCGGGAAGCCAATCGTCAACCCCGACGGCACGTGGGGCCTCGCCAGGCTGTGGAGAGCCGTGATCGATTTCGAGTACGACTCGCAGGGTCGTCTCCTTCGAAAGCTCAAGTCCGGTGGGCGCCCCAACGCGCAGGATGAGTACGAATTCTCGCCCCTGAGCGAGACTCGCTACACATATGAGGGTGACCTGTTGGTGAGCGAGGTCTCCATCGAGTTTCCCGTCGAAGCCGACCCCGGTGGCTTGAAAAACGCGTACGACTACACACATTGTCCCGATCGTTCATGTCGGTGGAAACGAACCCGCACCGATTGGGGCTACAATGCCGTAGTCGAGCGTTTCGAACGTGGAATCTTGACGCGGCGCGTCATATTCATCGCCGAGTTCCCCTGGAGCTCGGAGTACTGGGTGTACGACGACGTCGGGAACTTGCTTTCGCTGCATGAGAGCACTCTTCTGGATGGCGACTTTAGCAATACTGTCTACGACTACTCGTGTTGGGATGGCTCCGCGCCCATTGCGCCGCCCTCCTTCGCGACACCGGCTCCACTCGACTTCCCTTGATCCCACGTTTCGACCCCGGTGAGCGGGCCGCACAGGCAGTAGCGCCAGCGCTCTGAGACCGGTCCGCCCTCCATCGTGGAACTGAACGTCCCTCGGGACAATCGGATGCCCGTGGTGTCCGGGGTCCGGGGGGCAGGTCCAGTTTGCGACTCGCCTTCGGTGGGGGGAATTGCGCAATTCTCACGGAGAGTTGACGCCCCACATCCCGGAGGAGTACGCTT